>NZ_CP058348.1:0-304714 GCF_013752535.1 Bdellovibrio sp. KM01 | reverse complement strand
TTGTATTCTTTGAAAAAATCCAAGAGGCTGCAAAAATCCTTAATGGATCGTGACAACCTTGATAGCTCGGATGCTAAAACTAAGTTGATTCTGCCCACACGAATATCCGAAAGCATTCTTTGGAACTCAGGACGATTCATGTCCTTGCCAGATTTGGCTTCATCACAATAGACATCAACTATCATCCCCCAATTGGGTTCTCTGCGATTTTGTCCTTCGATGTATTCTTCGGCTCGGCGTCGTTGAGAGACCAGAGAGCCTTCCAAAATTTTTGCTTGCTCCTCGGTCGATACACGTAGATATATGGCAACTCTATTCATGCGGCCTCCTTCCAAACGACCTCTTCTTGTCGGTCATTTTGTGTGGTTACTAAAAGCTTTTCCTCCTGGGATCTTAAGAGTGTTTCAATCTCAAGCAAGGCCGCTATCAGCTGCGAACGTTTGCGGTTTAATTCGCTTTCACCGATGCTGATTTGCTGCTGCTCAATCTTTAGGTCCTCTATTATCAACTAAATAGTTCCTTTGTTTTCATAAAAATACCTCCTTTAAAAAATGTTACCGATCTCTTCTAACTTCTATTCCCACTCCTTTCTTCTCTCCTTACCCATACTCTTATCCACCACTACACACTAAACTCTCTCATTCCATTCCTCTCTTGGCTTCTCCACTCCTGACCCCTTACCACCATACGTTGGGGGTGAGGGGTCAGGAGTGGAGAAGCCCGGCCTGCAGGGCCGTTGGAATGAGGGAGTTGGGTTATGAAATCAAGGACATAGGTTCTTCCATAATCTCAATTTCTTGGTCCTCGAGCCTGCTCACCCCATGATCAGAACTATGAGCAGGGGAATAGATCATAGAGTGATCAAATTGGATTCTCGTTAGTGGCATCGGTTCTTGCTTGTCAGCGAAGTAGATCTGAGGAATTTCATCCTTTAGAAAATCCGATATGGTCGAAAACAGGAGCATTTTTAGGTCAAAATTAAAACAGCTCTTAGCTATTTTGCTGATCGCTTCTTTGTCCCTAATGCTTTTTACGAAGTACCACACATGATCAAGGTTAATACTTCGGTATTCATGAAAGATGTTCTTGTATCTTAATTCACTTTTCCTGGTGAGCTCCAGCTCAATGGCCATTTTAATGTCTTTGCCTTTAATAGGTTCAACCAACAATCCGTCTGGGATGAGTTGTTCCTTAGCGTGACGATATTTATAGTTTTTAAAAGCATGGGACTTTAAATGGTACTCGGGAGTCCAATCGCTTCCCAATCCCATGGACTCAAATTTCATTCGAACGTCGTTCAAAAGAACATCATGATAGATTGTATTGCGATTTGAGAACTGCATCGACTCTTCAACTGCGAGCAGTCGTTTTCCCTTGAGTCCAAGAGTCCATGTACTTGTCCCCTCGTCCAATGGAACTGAACGACGGATGAAAGTTCCATGAGCTAGTGCTCGTAAACGTCTGAGTGCTGTGGTCTTTGCGATTGATTGGAAGTGAAGTCGGATCACTTGAGGTGTTGAAAGAACACCGTATTTCTTAAGACTTTCCAAGAGCAACAGGTCTCTTGGCTGAAGGATCATGTTAAAATTTATCTCGATTCATGCGTAACCTCCTAAGGTAATTATGTTTTCATATGGCTCCTTTCATAAAGAGCCCTAGGAAGATGATAACGATCTTAAAATTGGCAAGGTCACGAAAAAAATAAAGGCACATTTTTTTAAGTCTGTGCCTTTTGATCAATATATTGGGTTAGAAACAAGGATCTTAATCCACTATTGCAAAACACAGTTGTTCTGGAGTGGCTAGATGGGATTGCTGTAGAGTGCTGTAAGTCTGTTTATGCATATCTGGCAAACCCTCAACAAAATTCTCGCATGTTGCATCCGTTATACTTCCATCCTTAATACCCTTGAAAAGTATTCGAACAAATTCGTAGGAAGGATCTCTTAACAGGTCCTTATTGGCTGCTTCAAATCTTTTGATAGAGACGGCGATCTCTGAAGCCCTCTGAACTTGGCTTCTCGTGTAAGACCGAGCTCCAAAG
The DNA here is from genome assembly GCF_013752535.1 of Bdellovibrio sp. KM01. Taxonomy (NCBI): domain Bacteria; kingdom Pseudomonadati; phylum Bdellovibrionota; class Bdellovibrionia; order Bdellovibrionales; family Pseudobdellovibrionaceae; genus Bdellovibrio; species Bdellovibrio sp. KM01. Next base: position 302,670 of record NZ_CP058348.1, on the reverse strand, counting down.
TACTTATTCAAAATATCGCGATTTATATTTCCGTCAAAAATCATGCGATTCACAATGCGTACTTTCTGCTCTAAAATATCTTTTGGATCGTTTAATCGCGTACGAGCCCAGGCTAAAAGCATCTCATGTATGATAAGCCCCGCGCGATCACGAGGTTTGGCATTTCGTAACCATTTTACGTCAAATCGAACCTCGAGATCAGATTGACAAGCTACAACTTTTTGCGAACCCGCACCAACCATGCTTTGATTAATACATGCATCTGAAGTGATCTGCTTACTTTCAAGATATATTTTCTTTTCAGCTAAAGACTTGGCGATGATTCCACCTAAGCCACCAGAAAAGATATTATCGACAGCTGGTATTGCATTATCTAAAGATGCTAGATTTTTCTGCGCCAGTGGTTCCAAGGAAATGAGTTCGTTGACTGTAATTTCAATGGTTCCCTGGTTTTCGTAGAAATCAAACAAAGTTGGTCCGACGGAATTGCCTCCACCATCACTGCTTCCACCCAATGATCGCAATGCATTTTTCTCGTCGACCGAATGATCTATGGCTTTCTTTAGACTCTTTTCGTCGACTGTCAATTTATCTAACAGAGGCTCTTTTTTGTTACTAAGAACTTTTGTGAGAGTTTGATCAAAGTCCCCAGATCGAATTGAATCTTCGCTCACAGGCTTGGAGGAGGCCATGCAAACGCTGCAAGCGATTACAGAAGTCGCCAAGGCAAGAATTCTATAGGCTGTTTTATTTTGAGACAGTTTCATTGAGCCTCCAATTAAAAAGGCTGCAAGGGGGATACCACTTGCAACCTCCACTGTTTGTTCGAAAGAACTCTGACTAAGTTTTATTTGCACTCATCAATATTCATGGTCTTTAACTGACTAATTTGATTTAACTGAGAACTTTCTCCACCAGTAGCCGCGGCTATCACATAGGCGCTTTTTCTCATATCAGCCAAGCCTTGGACAAAGTAAATGCAAAGGTCTTTTGAGATTTGCCCAGAAGCAATTCCGTTACGTATAAGGCTTTCTTGGCTTTTGATCGCATCGACCTGACGTTGCGCAAAATATGGGTCTGCGGCGTGTGCCTGTGCTGAAAGTCCACCTAGAACTAAAGCCATCATTAACATTGTTTTTCTATTCATTTTTATTCTCCTTGTTAGTTTGTTTCGAGCTATCAGTGCCCGCAAAATAACTTGCTGTATAAATTTGAGATAGATCATTTTACTGAATTAATTTACTACTACTAAAGTTTTACTGCCATAATGGCGATAAGGTATTGAATTTATGGACAAATCAATATTCGATTTTTCAGACTACAGAAGCTATTTGGAGGCTAAGACAGGAGCCCCCGGAACTCGTAAAGGGGTGAAAGCGGCTATGGCAAAAGCCCTTCATTGTCAGCCAACTTATATTTCACAGGTTCTACATGAGAAGGCTCATCTAAGCCTTGAGCAGGCAGAGATACTGAATGGTTTTTTCTCTCATTCTAAAGAAGAAGCCTTTTATTTTTTACTACTCGTTCAGAAAGATCGTGCAGGAACTAAAGCTTTGAGAGAATTCTTCCAAGAGCAAATCGATGAAGCCTTGCGGAGAAGACTCGTCTTAACCAAGCGCCTCGGTCCTAAAGACGTATTAAGTGAAGTTGATCAGGCAACTTATTATAGTTCATGGATCTATGCTGCTCTTCATATTGCGCTCACGATCCCAGAGCTAAGGACAAGAGAAGCACTGTCTGATTACTTTCATTTACCCATAAGAAAAATTACCGAAGCTTTAGATTTTTTGATTAGCGCGGGGCTTGTCGCTAGCACAGGAAATGGCTATGCAGTGACCAAAGCACAAATCCGATTGGGTAATGATTCGAAGAATATTTTAAAACATCATACCAACTGGCGTCTTCAATCCGCGGAGTCCTTAGATCGAGAGCAACTTACAGACATGCACTACTCGGGTGTTGTAAGCCTCTCGAAGGCCGACGTAATTAAAGTTAAAAATATTCTTTTAGATGCAGTAAAAACATCTCAAGCGTTAATTAAAGATTCTAAAGAAGAAGAACTTTGCGCGATAGCTATCGATTTTTTCAATTTAAGAAAGTAATGCCAAAGAGCCATCCATTGGCTCTTTAAGCACTGACTAAATGGATTTGGCCTCTATCAGCGGCTTTTCTTGGCCCGATCGAGCTTATCCCATACAAATGCTTGAGAAGCCCCAATATGCTTGGCCACCTTCACTGTCGACCCCAAAACGGCCATAAGCTCCTTAAGAGCCCCTACAGACAAAGCTTTAGGTTCTGGATACGCCTCCAACTCAAAGATAACCACCGGAGAGTGTTCGTCTACTTTGTGGCTCTCTCCGCCATTTTTGCGAAGCAAAAATCCTCTATTTTCGATTTTCCATTCTCGCCGCGACGTGCGCAGCACGAGCCAAAAATTACCCACGCAAAAACGAAAATAGAAAATCGAAAATGGAAGAGTTCGAATTTCGATTATCGATAGACCTTCTTTGGCAACCAATCAGATGATAGTTCTGGCGACTTGGTTGCATCACTACTCTGTATGGCATTTACTTTTGAAAATTTGGACGTTTATAAACGCTCCCTTCAATTTGCAACTACGATCGAAGAGCTTCTCGTTGAGCATCAGGAGTCTTTTAATCGTGGCTTTGGTGATCAACTGTCTCGGGCATCTCTTTCGATTCCCCTTAATATTGCCGAAGGAAATGGGCGATGGCATCAGGGAGATAAACGCCAATTCTTTTGGATTGCTCGAGGATCTGTATTCGAATGTGTGTCACTGATCGAGATTCTTAACAGCAAAAGTTGTCTGACAGAGACTCAATACAACAATCTTAGACAAGATATGGATGCAATCGGAAAAATGCTAACCAAACTAGTCCAAGCTCACTCCTAAAAAACAGCGTCCAATTACGCCTGCTTTTCCAAATATCTTTTTATCGGATCCCAATTGTATTTGCGCCATCCCAGCTCAATAGAGGGAATCATTTGCTTTGGTACGCCTCGATGAATCAGAACAAGTTCGGTGCCGGTCTTGGATGGCTTCAAATTGAAAGTTGCCATCGAGAATATTCCATCAGGGAAGCTGTGCCCCTGCCATGCTTGGACAATTCTTTTGTTGCGAACGAGCTCCACGATGATTCCTGTTGCTTGCCCTCCATAAACCGAAAACGCGGCTCCGGCCTTCTTTCCGATAGTGGCTTTTTTTCCAGTTAAGGCTGCATACTTTTTGGAATCAGTGAGCAAACTGTAAATCACTTCAGGTGGCGCTTTAAAATGAACCTTTTGTTTTATTGTTTTGCACATCTTAATCCTCCTGTTACTCGACGTTCGGTGAATCCATTCGAAAAAAATGAACACATCGTTCCCTGCCCCTAATTCGTAAACAACCACGAGAAATCCAACAAGTGCTACAGAACGCTCATTGGAAACATTGAGACCACTGACCAGTTTTTTCCGCCTCAACCGAACAAATCAGGAAATTTGTTTAGTGAGAAAGAAATTGTGCGCAAGATGAATGCTGCTTCAACGCCAAACAAAGAAGGAAGGCAACATGATGAACACAAAGACAACGATGAAAATGAAAACGTACCAATACGGTCCTTACACTTTCAAATCTTATTTTAAAGCTGTAGGCAATGGTTGGGAAGTTGGTTTTAAACAAGGTAACCGCACTTATTGGGTGGGTAACTTTGTTCATAAAACTGAAGCGACACAATGGTGGAGCATGTTCAACAAAGAGATCATGGCTTTCTCTAAAAAATTCAACTTCTCCGCAAACATGCCGTTCGCTTGGTACTGCAATTTCCTATCTAACCACATGTACACTTGCTACTACACTTGGTTGGATAAAATGTTTAACAAGCACGAAACAAACTTCAAAAAAGCGTACACTAAAGATTTTAACCGCTACATGAAGATGAAGAAATCAAACACGATGACTTCTAAAGACACCGGATACTACTTGAAAGCTATGTAAAAACAAAAGCCTCCTAGAGATTTCTGGGAGGCTTTATTTTCGCTCTCTATTCTGGCCGATAAACGTTCATTATCGCGCCCGTGCTGAACACTTTCGACTCAACTAACTTTAGATATAAAGGTTTATCCAACTTGGCAAACAGGGCAGACCCGCTCCCTGCTGCAAGGGGATGAGTGGCAATCCAGAACTCGTCAACTAATCCCGTTTGAACCAAATTTTGTGCAAACTCCACTCCACCATGCGCTAAAAGGTCTTTCCCAGATTCATTTTTTAGTTTTGCGATTCCTTCTGCCAAGTCACCAGTGAACACTTTTGCGTCTGACCAGGATTTTGCACTCACAACCTGAGAAGGATCGAAGCCGTTACGGGAAAATGCGATCTTGGGGATTTCATTCATGTGTTTCGCCACGACTCCGGGAGCTGTGGGCCAAAAGGAGCCAAGCTGTGTGAATGCTTTTCTTCCCAACAGATGAGCACCGATATTTTCAATCTTTTCTGCCAACCACGCAGCTCCTTCGGGGCTTCTGGACTACTATGCCTTTGCCAATCCCCACCTTCCGGTATAGATAAAATGTATGTCATCATGGAAGTTCTATCACAACCCCCATTGCAGTAAGAGTCGCGAAGCCTTGGCTTTCCTTGAAGCTGAAGCTGTCGACTTTAAGACTGTGGAATACATCAAAAATCCACCGTCCCGAGGTGAATTCCGTGAATTAATCGCACAAATGACAGGTCCACTTTCTGCGATGGTGCGAACTAAAGATGTTGAATTCACCGCCGCTCCATTTGACGTAAATTCGGCAGAAGAAGTAGCACTGCGACTTTCCGAAAAACCCCAATTGATGGAGCGCCCTGTCCTGCAGGGAAAAGGCAAAGCCGTCGTAGGCCGCCCTTTGGAAAACATCAAAGAATTGATAAAGAAATAAATATGACTCAACCGGCATTCAAAATTCTATCTTTCACGGGAAAGATTCACCTAATTAATACCGACCACGAACTCCAAGCCGCGGCAAGTGCGCTTGAATCCGCGAATGAGTTGGGTTTTGATACGGAAACGCGGCCCGCGTTTAAAAAGGGCGAAGTGCATCAGGTTGCTTTGTTACAGTTGGCGACGGATACCGACGCCTATGTCATTCGCCTTAAACACATCAGAAATTTCGGAATGATTAAAAATATTTTCGAGAATCCCAACGTAATCAAAGCCGGTGTCGCGATCAGAGACGACATCAAAAACCTGAACAAACGTTTTCAGTTTGTTCCCGATGGCTTCGTGGAGCTGCAGACGCTTGCAAAAACCAAGAACCTGAATAACTTTGGCCTAAAGAGTATGACCGAAGAAGTTCTGGATGGAACGATCACCAAAGGCCCCAAGACGACGAACTGGGAAGCAAACGAACTGACTCATAAGCAGATTCTGTACGCAGCAACCGATGCGTGGATTGGCCTAAAGCTTTATCAAAAGATTTCGTCTATTCATATTTAGTTTAAATGTGAATTACACCCTTTTATGTTGAATCCCCAAAAGGCCTTGTGGTAGCTGATTACCACTCGGGGGTGTTTATGAGATTCCAGGCTATCTTGTCGCTATTCTTGTTCATTACTACAGCGTCTGCGGTTGCAGCCCCGACTCTTCAGGAGAAACTGACTGAACAGTGGAAACGTTATGATCAAGCTCGCGCCTTATTGCTAGAGCAAGTTCAGAAAACTGATATCCCGGCTTCTCAACGTGCGATCTCTCGTGAAGCTTGGGAGAAAATCCTTCAACTTCCGGAGGACTATGCTTTCACTCCGCAAGATCTTTCTGATTTAGAAAATATCCAAGCTCGTCGCATTCAAATCGCGAAAGAAAAAGCCAAGCTTGAATCCATTATCAATTTGGATCGCATTCGCGCTAAAAAAACTGCCAAACAGTTCTGCGAGAAAATCCCCAAAGGAGGCATGCTTCATATCCATCCGGGCGGAACATTAGATCGTGCTCTTGCGGCAAAGTTGCTAGCAGATGTGAACGCTAAGATTGAAGCGGAAGAATTGATTAAGCATATCGACAGCACGGGTGGTAACTCTATGTTATTCCCAGAAGAGCGTGCGTGGCTGTCACAAATCCCCGCCGATGCGAACTATCTGACGTTGTCACCCGAGGACCAAAAGACATTTTCTAGCTACTTGTTCCTACCTCCCGGAAAACAGCCTTTTCCAAGATTCAATAGTGTTTTTTCATTCTTGGGATATGCATTTCCCGAGTGGGAACAATACGATCAGGTTCTACTGAACTTCGCACAAAAAGCAGTTCGCCAAGGCGTTCTTTACGCCGAACTAACTACCAGCACGAGTGATGATTTATTTAAAGCCATCGCAGTCGTGGAACAGCAGACTGGGCTTGTCATTCGCGTGAACAATGCATTTAACCGCACACGTGACTTGGATACTTTGGATAATGGACTTCAAGCCCTCTTAAGTTACCCGGGGAACATCCACCTTGTAGGTATCGACTTTTTGGATAACGAAGGTACAAATCCTGCTTTGGAAAAAGGTCAAATTTTATACGGAACGCTTTTACATAAAAGCATGACAGGTCAATCCAAACTCCGCCGCACAATGCACTCGGGAGAAATCGGCGATATTCGCAATCCTCGTGATGCAATGATTATGGGAGCAGAACGCCTTGGTCACGGAGTGAATCTTGCGAAAGATCCGGTAGCTTTGGAATATGCCGCGAAAATTCATGAGCCCATCGAGATCAATCTTTCAAGCAACCTGCGCCTAACAGACGTTGAGAAAATATCAGAGCATCCGTTTTTGAATTACCTGCGCCTGGGATTACCCGTAAGCCTAAGCACGGATGACGAAGGAATTTTCGATATCGACATAAATCACGAATGCCAAATCGCGATTGAACAAACGGATGTGACATATTCAGAGTTAAAAAAGATGGCGTATAATTCCATCAGCACGTCATTTGCCTCGGAATATGATAAACAGTCCCTCATCAGGGCTTTATCCAAGAGATTCCACCAATTTGAAAGAAGCCACGGCTACTAATAACTCCTTTCACTCTGTTTTCTTTTAGATTACGTAAGTAACCTTCTCGGGCCATGCGCAGCTTTAATTCGGCGGCCACCTTAAGTTCTTGCTTCCCAGCTCTAATAAACACGATTTAGGGTCAGATTTAGAGGCACGGAAACTGCTAAATCAGCGTCGGAACATAAAATCTAAAGGAGAATTATATGAAGACGCTTGTTTTAGGCCTAGCTATGTTAGCCGCGACCCCGGTTTTTGCTAATACGACGGTCGTAGTTACGACAACTACTAAAACCGTGACGACAATTGAGATCGTTCAGACCGAGCAAGGAGAGAAGCTTGAACGCTCTTATCCAGAATATACGTGCGACTTAAATACACCGGATATTAGCGCATATGAACGCGCAATTTCCTTGGGAAGCTCGTACGGTCGCGCTGAGGAATTGGCAAGATTAGCAAGCCGCTGTGAGCTCAGCATGGATGCGTTCGCAAGAGCAATCCGCAGTGGTGCATCATATGCTCGTGCACAGGAAGTCGGTATCCTAGTAGCAAATGGTCGCTTAAGTATTAATGTCTTTGAACGAGCACTTTCAAAAGGTGCTAGCTATGGACGAGCACAAGAATTAGCTATGAAAGCAGCTGTAGGACAATTTGATATCAACGCATTTGAAAAAGCCGTTAGCTTAGGTGCATCTTACGGGAGAGCCCAAGAAATTGGAGAACTATCTGCGCAGAATCGCATCGATATGTACGTGTTTGAAAGAGTCATTAGAACAGGCGCTTCTTATGAGCGCGCACAAAGAATGGCTCTTCGTTAACATGATTGATATGTCCATCAGAGCCTATGAAACTCTGATGGACATAAAGTATTGCTCAGATATTCGCCTCATTCCGAGAAGACTCTCACCTATAAATTATTCCTTACTTCTCTTTAATGCCCAAAGCTTCAGCTTATGCGAATAATTTTCGATAAGTTCTTCGTGACAACGAAGCCACTAAAAATACTTCACATAGATGACTCCTCTATCCTGCGCAAAACAGTCAGCCGTGGCATGGAAGAATTTAAAAACAATTATGAACTCACTCAAGTGGGTTCAGTTGATGAAGCGTTGGAACTTCTGTTCTCGGGAAAACAATTCGATGTGATTCTAACAGACTGGTTGATGCCCGGAAAAAGCGGCTTCAATTTATTGTGCATCTTGAAATCACACCCGGCCTATCACAGACTGCCCGTGTTTTTCTTAACTTCAGAATATGAAAACTCCAGCTTGGTGACGGCGGTTACGTACGGAGCTGCTGGTCTTTTGAAGAAACCGACAACTGCTCCCGAAATCCACTCTTACTTGCAAAAAAGAATTTCCGTCATCAACGAATCCAAGATTCCAAAATCAGATTCATTTCCGAATGAAGCCAGACAATATCTGAAGGAGATTCAGCACTTTTTACCCTTAAAAAATGCCTTGGACCTTTCTGGCTGCCTTCAGAGCATTCAGGAATTGGGCGTAAAAGCCAGATCAGCTACGTGGCCGTTACTTGCGGAGTACTCGCAAAAAATTGACGATACAATTGGCATGGCTTTAAACAAAGATCAGCGACTACTTACTCCGCTCTCGGAAATTATAAAAGAGTATGTTTCCTTTATCGAGCAATCGATAAAATCAACAGAAAGCGGAAAGCCTCATCCGCCTCTTCCAGAACATCTTGATAAGGATCTTAAGACTTATCTGATAAGTTTGGATGCGATTCTGATTCCTTGGGAAGTGATCACTGAACTTCAAAAGCACCTGAATCCTGAGGGACAGGCGATTTTAGACAACTATATAAATTCCAAGAAATCAGGCTAGAAAGTTCCGAACCAAATCAAGAACGACGGGTTGCTGTTCCCGGTGCGGGACATGACCACAATCTTTAAGTAAATGCATTTCACTGACACCACCCGCAAGCTCACTGATCATTTCTGGAAATTTGCGTGATCCGTATTCATCGCGATCTCCGTGAATTGCCATGACGGGACATTGCACCAAGGGCAGATCTTTTCTTAAACTCCAGGAGGAAAAATCCTTCGAAAGCCATACGTCAATCCACGCACTTAAAACCCATTCTGTTTTATCACCGTGATATTTGCGCAGCCTTTCAATCATCTTGGGATCTTTGAAATCTTGGGCGGCTTTAGAAATTCCTGCGACAGTCACGTCTTCAACGAAGGCCTGGGTGGACTCGGTGATCACAGCGGTCACGTTGTCAACGTATCGCGCAGCCCAGGCAATCGCCATTGCTCCGCCCACACTGTGACCGAACAAACTACACTTAGAAATACCGAATGCCCTTAGCAGGTGAGGAAAAATATCCGACTCTTCTTCGATGAAATGGATCGATGGTAGATCGGCTCTTTTGTCGGAACGACCAAATCCCAGGCGATCATAAGCAATCACCGGTCGCTTCAAGGACTCACTCAAGACTTGGGGAAAGTCCCTCCACAAATCCACGCATCCCAGGGAATCATGAAATAAAATGATAGGCGCAAGACCCTCTGTTCGTTCCGGAGTCCATGAATTCGCATATACTTTTCCACCGGGAACATTCACAAACAATTCCATGGGAAAACCGTATCACGAATTAAGATCGATCACTAATTTTTAAAGCATTCCAATTTGTAAATCAAAGGGCCATTCACTGTAGAAAGTTGCAAGCGGCCGTCTTTAGAGAAGTCTGCTGTTGAAACAGATCCTTTTGTATAGTTAGGAGCCTCGATGATACTAATACGAAACGGACCTTCCTTTGGCCCGTTTAAAATAAAAGCGCGTTCTTCAAGATCCGCCGACAACACGATGTGTGCGGCATTCTCAACCTCAACGGCCATCGGAACTTTATTCTGCCTGGAGCTTCCATCAGAAAATGACTCGTAAACTTGAGCTGTGCATTCAATATTATAATTTCCCGCGAATGCCGAGACAGGCAACAAAAGCAATAGACCTAAGAATACATTCTTCATAGAAACTCCAACCGAACGCGTGCACATCCTTGGCCCGCTTGAATTAGTCTCCCGGTCATTTCCGAAAATATCAATCCTACATTTTCGATTTATTTGATCCAAATCAGATCCTAAGGCCAAGAACATAAATCCCATGACTTAGACGGCGTTCAGGATGAAAATTGAATCATCATGAATCTTTTAAAAGAACTCGGCATTGAAAAACCTTTGATTCTGGCTCCAATGGCAGGCGGTCCTTCGACTCCTCAGCTGGTTGCGGCAGCGTCAAATGCGGGAATCTTGGGATCACTGGGCTGTGCCTACGAAGCTCCCGAGCAGATTCATGAAACTATTCGTAAAACCAAAGAACTTACGACAAAACCCTTTGCAGTAAACTTATTCGCACCGCAAGCAGATCCGATTCTTTCACAAAGCCAGATTGAGGCCGCAACGGCGGCACTTGCCCTCTACAGAAAAGAACTGGAACTGAATTCAGCACCATCTTTGAAACCGCCATTTTCATATGACTTTGACAAGCAGTTTGAAGTTGTTCTAAAGGCAGCTCCTGCTGGATTTAGTTTCACTTTTGGTCTGATATCTAAAGACCATATAAATGCCTGCAGATCCCACAAGATTGTCACCATGGGAACCGCAACCACTTTGGAGGAAGCTCTGCTACTTGAAGATTTGGGAGCTGATGCGATCGTGGCCCAAGGGGTGGAAGCCGGGGGACATCGCGGGCTTTTTTCGACGGAAACTCCAGATCCGTTGATTGGAATATTGGACCTGACAAAATCCATCGTAAAGAACACTAAAATTCCGGTAATTGCAGCGGGTGGCATCATGGATGGTCAAGGCATTCGCGCAGCCCTTACGGCCGGAGCACAAGTGGCTCAAATGGGAACTGCATTTCTTTTGTGTGATGAAGCGGGAACTTCAGCACCCTATCGGCAGGCCCTCACTGATTCGCCACCTGATGCGACCAAATTGACTCGCGCATTCTCAGGGAGAATCGCCCGTGGAATCGAAAATCGCTTTATGCGCGAAATGGAAAACAAGAAAGAAAGCATTCTGCCTTTTCCGGCTCAGAATAATTTCACCAGAGACATCAGAAACAAATCGGCGCAAATGGGAAAATCAGACTTTCTTTCATTGTGGGCGGGAAGTAATTTTTCAAGAATCAGGAAAATGCCCACCAAAGAACTTGTCGAAGTCCTTTGGCAAGAATACCTATCCAACTAAGGATTCTTTGATTTCAACAGCGGGATATTCCTCAAGATAAGACTCTCCATTGGCACCGCAATAGTTCACCTGGCGACGAGAGAAATCCACTTCATATTTCACGACCCCGGCTTTCCAAGTTGAATCCAGGAATTCCGGAAAAGTACTGTTACCTGCTTGATCGGTGCGAATTGCTTTGATCAATGCATCTTTATCAAAACTCGGTACGGAATGAGTACCCGTTACTAAAGGTGTTCCTTGCTGAACCACACCGCCCTCTTTCATCAGATAAACCGATTGGCACGAGGGCAACGACCAAATATTTTTTAAAATACCAGCTTGTCTTAGCGCCTCTGCAAGATAGGGAAATCCACCAACTTTAGGACGAACAGACATGGCACGCTTTTGCGCTTCTACTAGTTTCTCGATGTTTTTATTAGTGTTTGCCATCGGCTTCTCCCATTTTTTTTAAAACCATTTCAATCGTTTCTGAATCCACATTCGCACGCTTCATCAGTGCCTTCACTTTGCCAAAGTCATCGGAATCAATCGCTTCGAAGAAGTCGTCTATCTTACCGATTTCAGCGATCTTCTCTAAAACTAACGTTCCTTCAAAGTCCTGCTCATCCATCGCGACCTCACTTAAACCGTGGCAATTAAAAATTCTTCGCCAGGCGATGGTTCAAGTCCATCCGCACGGCCTTTAAAATACTTTTCAATAACTTCTTCTCGGGACACATGTTTCGCAGTTTTAAAACCAGCCTCCAAAGCCAAAGCAACGGCCTCCGGTGGTTTAAAAAAACTGACAAACGGCGTGCCTGCGGCTTTTGCAGCCGCATAGACTCTTTCATGACCCGGGCGATCTTCTGCTGGCAACATTTCTAATGGAAGCATAAAGGTCATCGCAAATGTCGTTCCCGGGGCCATCTGGGAAATTTCCGTCATCATGGCTTTGTTCGTTTCACGATTCAGATACATAGAGACACCCGTTGATGTGACCACTGCTGGCTTTTGATCATTGAAGCCGTGCTGAGAAATTTTTTTTCTCCAGGATTCACCCGATTCGAAGTCGACCGGTACCAAAACCAAATTTTCAGCGATGCCGAATCCAGTTTCTTCCAGACGTTTTCGTTTCCAGGCTTGAGTGTCAGGTTGATCGATTTCAAAAACTTTCACCTTTACGGCTAAATCAGGACGGCGCTGAGCAAAGGTATCCAATCCCGCACCTAAGATGACGTATTGATCGATTCCATTTCCAATTTTTTCTTCAACGATATCTTCGAACAAACGAGCTCGTCCCACAATCGAGGCTCGGTAGCCACGAGTTCCCATTGGATGCATGTCCCCACGATTTTTCCAGCCATCTTCCGGTGCGATTAACTTTAAACCGACCGTATCGACAAGCACTGAAGGAGCTGAATCAAGCTCCACGTGCAGCGCACGCCAAAGCGCAACTCGAACAGCCGTATGATCAGGAATTACTTTCGCTTGAGACATGCATATAAAATAAAAAAGCTGCGGTCGTTTGGCAACCGCAGCTTCGGGGTGGTCTGGACAGACTCTTAACGGAATAAACGATAGCCAAAGGTCTGTTCAGCCAGGATATTTAGATATCTGGCAGCAACAGCTTGTGGATACTCCCCGTTGGAGTTGTATTTTCCTTGGAACTCAACAATCAGCTGATAGCGTTGTTCCACGTCCATCATTTTTACTTCAACCTTCAAAGCATTTTCCGCAACCATGAATGCGTAAGCACTCATGCTTTTGCTGGTTTCTTTCAAGAACTCACCGTCTTTAGCCGAGATGTAGTTTTTGTAGTGTTTGATACCTTCGTTATCGGCATCACGGAAAGACAAATTCGCCGCGCCGATTTCTTTACGATATTGATCTGGAGCATAGTCACGAACTCTTGTCGTCAATTTTTCATATAATCCGCGAGCCCGAGCGTCTGCCGGCATAGATTGAAGCTTCTTAGCGAAATCAGTTGAGATTTTGATCAATGTGTCACTTGGGAATTTGCGACAAGGAAGTTCATTTTGAATTGCAATCATCATCACGTCGTTACCTGCTTGCAGCAAATCACGGTATGCTGGTTCTGATACACCCCCAACGCGAACGTTGTTGTATTGATCAGCAAAGAAATTGATCAAAGTGATCAAATAGTTAAGCGTCGTATAAGAGCCACCTGATTTAATTGTCGAAACGAAATCGCGAACTTGTTCCTTCAACTGGTTACCAGCAAATTTTTCCTGAACAGATCCGGGAGCGGCACCTTCCGCACGACCTACCCACAATTGCACTGGATCCAACTTATCTTTTAACAACGAATCCAGACTGCGTTTGCATGAAAATTCAGGCACACGATTCGCCAATGCCAAACGAGGAGCTTCTTTCGTGGAGTATGCAATGATATCCACAGAAGATTCCCCACCCATAGCCTCAGCCAAGATTTCAACTGCTACAATATTTGTTTGAACATTCAGAATTTCCGAACTGACAGCGGCAGAACCATCATCGATATTAATACCTGTTAGCAAACGCAAAGGCACACGGTCATTTTTATCTGTCACTAAGCTTGCAGAGTAAATTTTTGAACGACCTAATTTTGATTTTAGCTCAATACGAACCAATGGGATCGCCTTAACCAATTCCAGTCTGTAAACCTCGCCGCCACTTTGTCTGGTAACAGAATCAACTTTTCCCACACCGGAATACTGATTTTCAGTCGGTGGTTGAGTCGGTTGTGTTGGTGGAGCTGGAGGCTTAGGCAGTTGTCCATTGCCTTTATCCGGCTTAGCTTTATCAGAAACACTTTCTGAAGCTCCCGGTTTTGCCGGTGCCGCTGCATGGTTAGTCGGTGCCGCACTTGCCATTTGAGCGCTGGCTAGAAATAAAAGTAACATCTTACCGTAATGCATTTGAAACCCCTTTTCATCCTTCAGTTTGATTTTAATTTAAGCCCCAGTATTGACTGCTTTCTTCTCCCACAAAGAGCGGGGAAAGATACGACTTAATCGTCGCATTCTGACCATAGATATCGTCGACAAAACGTACGACTCCATCTGAGCTCATCATCGAAGTAAGATAGGCTGTGTACACTGGTGTTTGCTTAGCTTTCGGTACTGGAATCTCGGTGGACTTACTTAACACTTCGCCTGGACGAGCCACCATCGATTCGATAGTTTTGCGATCCCAAGCTGTGTCTTCCAGTAAGTACTCGGCCAAATCAAATGGCTTTTCCAAGCGCATGCAACCGCTGCTGAGCTGCCGCATGGGCACGTCGAAAAGTTCCCTTTGATTGGTGTCATGAAGATAAATCAAGAATCCATTGGTTAAATCGAATTTCACAACACCAAGAGCATTCCCCAAGTGAGGCAACTGACGGATGCTGATGTCGTAACTGACGCGACCCTGACTTAAAGCCATCCAATCAATCGAGGTTGGATCAATACGACGTTTCCAGTCGCCGGACCACACTTCATAGTGATGGGAATCAAAGTACTCGCGAATCTGCGCTTTCGTTAAAACCTTCAAATCGTTGACTTTGTCTTCACTGAAGATCGTGGGTGGCACGGTCCAGTATGGATTCAAAATCACTTTGACGATCAAATCCCGCATAGTCGGTGATTTGCGAGAAGGTCGGCCATTGACCGTTCTGAAACTCATCACACGCTGATAATCTGGGTTGGACGTATCCATTAAGATGAAATACGACATCGCAAGATTCACGAAGATATAGCGATCTTCAAAGTACTGCGGGAACCAGCGCATTTTTTCCATATCGACTTGCAACTGACGTACGCGTTCCTGACAAGGAACACTTAAGAACTGCCATACTTTGCCTTTTGGAGAAATTTCCCCGTCAGGCTTGATACGCAGATTCCATTGAATATCGGTGATAGCATTCAGTAGGTCACCGTCAAAAACGTCGTCGGAATTAGACATTTTATAGCCCAAGATCGTCAGACGCCTTTTGATTTGCGAGATCACCGGATTTTTTGAATACAGTCTAAGCGACGTATTCACAGGAACGATCTCCGACCAAGTTCCATTAGTGCATGCAGGATAAACTTTCACGAACCCCTGACGTACGGATTGATAGGGAGCATTTTGTGGTGCCACCTCGTCAACCAGGCTTTTGGCGTCGTTGCCCGTAGCAAGAACGATCGCACGAAGCTGTTTGGGTGTTAGAAAATCTTTTTTTACGAACTTAACATCGTAACCCACAAATTGTGGGTTAACACTTCCACCATAAAGGTGATTCAGCATTCGAAGATAGGCTTGGTTCGCTGCCGCACGAACGTTTGCTCCCTTGGAATACTTGGATTCCAGACTGTCCGTCCAATAAAGTTTTGGATTCAGGCCATGCTTCCAGCTTTCTTTAATAGCTGCGCGCATATCTCCGATTGAAATATTTGAAATGACCGTTTCATAGTCAAGTGGCTCAGCCGGCCTTGGCTTAGCACTGGTATGCAGTTGTGCCCACGCGAGCGCGGGTAACAGTAGCAACGCGACTAGAATTCGGTTCGCAAAACGAACGACTTCCATGTTGTTTCCCCTCAGTGAAGGACCTCAGACTAGGCGTCTCCATTTTGGAAGGGAAAATATTTTGGATTTACGTGCAAAATCACAATCGATCTTTGTCTGGGAATCAGGCAGCTGACAAACCTGTGTAGAAAGTCACCTTGGTGAGGACACAAGTTTCGCGCGATAATTTTTTATGAAGACTAGGAGGCCTCATGGAAGATAACACAACAAACTCCATTCCCGAAATCAAGAAGCTTGGAGATTTAATCCGAGATATCAAAATCGCGATGCTGGTCACAGTTTCCGGTGGCAATAGTTTGCATAGCGCACCCTTGATGACACAGGAAGTGGATTTCGACGGCAGTCTCTGGTTTATCATTTCCAAAGCTTCGCAAAAGGCCTCTGACATTCACAACGAAAATCGCGTCAATGTTATTTACTCCGGACACAGCAAGTATATTTCCGTGACGGGTGTAGCAGAGCTCGTCGACAATCAGCCAGATAAAGTTCGTGAGCTTTGGTCAAAAGCATACGAAGTATGGTTTCCACAAGGCCCCAATGATCCCAACGTACAGCTTTTAAGAATTGATATTGAGAAGGCCGAGTACTGGGAAGGACATTCAAACCCCGTTGCCAAAATTCTGGAGTTTGTGAAACTAACCACTGGCTCCCGTCACATTAAGATGGGCAATCACGGGGAGCTGAATTTAAGACACTAAAACTTAAGACTTATTAGGCGGACCTTGTGCGGAATACGCACAGGTTTCCGCTGTCGTATTGCTTTGGCTGAGACCAATTCTCTCTCGCCGCTACATCTAACAGCCACTTTCTGGCATTTCCTTTAGTAACAATCACGATGGATTTTCTGCGACTGATTTCAATTAATTGATCCAAGACGTATTTGTAGGTCTCTTCACTGAAAGGATCATAGAGATAGTAAACCTCTGCCTCAGGAATCGAGAACTCTTCTAAAGACAAATCCTGAATTTCGAATTTAACGTGTTCATGCAATTGAAAGCGTTCAGCCGTCTTTGCAGAAATATGAACTCGATGGGGAACATATTCATATCCCACGAAGTTGATATCGGGTCTAAGCAGTCCCACAACCAAACCGACTCGGCCATAGCCAGAACCCAAATCGACAAATCGCGCAGAATCGGCAAGCTGCAGATGATTGAGCGCCGTTAATACCGTCGAGTATCCGGACTGCACACCCACGCCCGCCCCCTCGTAAAGGCGCTCCCCACCATCAATCGTCTCGATTTTCATTCCGGCATCAGCTTCGTAATTAAGTTCAAAAACTTCATCCAGCCGATCGAAAGTTCTATAAAGCGAAATCCCGGTCGGCTGCCAGCTTTCTTCTTCCGCGAAGAGGGCTGACATCTGAAGCAAAGAAGAATGGGAAAACTCGCGCTGTTCAAGAGCTGGGCGAGTTCGGATATACTCAATCACTGCAACTTCTAAACGATGCAGATGTTCTTTTAATTCTTTAAAACCCTTAAGCTCGATTTCCTCCAAATAAGATCGGAAAAAGCTTAAGCGCATGAGTTCTTTTCTAAAAAAAGACTCCAAGAAGATCGGAAGAACCGGAGCTGCTCCATTCTGTTTGCGATAGAGCCAATGAGATTCGGTTATGAA
Source organism: Bdellovibrio sp. KM01 (assembly GCF_013752535.1). Lineage (NCBI taxonomy): Bacteria > Pseudomonadati > Bdellovibrionota > Bdellovibrionia > Bdellovibrionales > Pseudobdellovibrionaceae > Bdellovibrio > Bdellovibrio sp. KM01. Next base: position 285,298 of record NZ_CP058348.1, on the reverse strand, counting down.
AGGAATGGCCGTTTGGGAGAAGGCGGCAAGCACATAGACTTCCGCCAAATTCTGAGTGTTCAGAAACTGGAGATCAGAAAAAAAAGAAGGACCTCTTCTTAGGAGGTCCCCAAAGGCCTTTTGAGCTTGGGTCATCTCAGAAGGCTAACAGTGATCTATATCTTCAGCAAGAAGACATATTTTCAATTATAAGCCACCGTTTTCTTTAGTTCTTACTTCACATTTAGCCTTCACAGTTTCGAATCCTCTGTAATTGACGAAAACTCGCTCAGTACAGATCTCCTCAACTGCGCACTCTTGAATAAGAGTACCATCTTTGCCTAAAAGCAACGAACGATCATAGCTACATGTACTTCCTTGGATTCTTGGAATTTCATCAAATTTAGGACCAGAACCAGAGTTAGCAAGTGCAGAAGTAGAAACCAGCATAAGAGCAGCGATCATCATTTTCATAAAAAACCTCTTTCAGAAAGAAAATTGAAGGACTGACGAGAAATACCTCCGGCAAGGGGGTTTGCGCAAGGGAACAGCCGAAAATGCCACCTTTATTTGGCAAAGTTCCTTGATCGTCAAAAGTTTAGACAGAGAAAATGGGTACTTTTTACTCGAAAATCTTCTCGCGAATAGCCCAGAAGCTCTTTTGTTTTCGGGCAATTACAAACATAGGAGATCGGAACTGATCTTTAAGATTGATAGCCTCATCCGCGGACTTGATGAAGATCTTTTTGCCCGGCAGGCGCTGGTGCATACGGGTGAAGTTAAAATAAAAAGCACGACTGTCAGATGCAGAATTCAGATAGAAATATTCGGTCAAAGCTTTCGCATCGACATCATAGTATTTAACTTCCAAACGCTCATTGCCCTTTTTATCATATCCCTTGGAGTAGGTAACCGAGTCTACGCGAAGCACGTGGGCATCTTTTAATGCCATCGCCTCTTTAAGCTTTTTATCGTTATCAACTAAAACAGCCTGACAACCTTCGCAAATTCGAGCCGCGATATCATTTTCATGTCCACAATCGGGACAGCGTTTAAAGCGAAATCGAAATCCACAGGCTTCGATCTCGCCACTGACGGGATCTTGAAAGGCTCCCTTACAGCGACGTCCAAAGTGTTCTTCCACTTCGCCTTCGTGATCTTTGATACCCCAAAAATTGTTAACTGTTCCACATTCAGGGCATGGAACTTCCACCATAACGGAACCAGAAGTCGGTTTGTCATCGTCAATTTCAGGTGCAAATAGGTCATGGTTCTGACCCGTATAATCCAATATCAGACAATCAGATTTTCCCGGACTGAGTCGCAAACCGCGCCCTATAATCTGCTGATACAAACTCACAGATTCCGTGGGTCTTAAAACTGCAATAACATCCACATGAGGAGCATCAAACCCCGTCGTTAAAACCGAGACGTTCACCAGGTACTTAAGTTTGCGCTCTTTAAATGCCTCGATGATTTCGTCGCGCTCTTGAATTTCAGTGTCCCCCACCACTAACGCCGAAACATAGGGAGGCAGGCTTTTCATAATTTCTACAGCGTGATTGACCGAGCTGGTGAAAATCATAACACCATGACGTTCCACAGACATATCTACGATGTTTTTAATAATCAAAGGCGTGATCCGCTTTTGATCTTTCAATAAAGCTTCAATCTGAGCTGTGACATAACTGGTGCCATGCAGTTTCAAACTGGAAAAGTCATAACAGGCTACCGGAGAATCAATTTTCAATGGTGGCGTCAAATATTTATTCTTAATCATGTATCCAATTGAAAGCTCATAGATACATTTTTTAAAAAAGCGCTCTTCAGTCGTTTGCTGCAACTTTTTCGTCACGTGATACTGATAGATCCAGCCAAGCCCCATCCGATAAGGTGTCGCCGTCAAACCCAAGACACAAATCTCAGGATTGTGCTTTTGCAATTTGGAAACGACCTGAAAATACTGAGTCTCACCCTCCATGGAAACACGATGACATTCGTCGATAACAACCAATGAGAAATTCTGAAAGAATTCCTCCTCGGCACGAGCGATCGACTGAATACTTCCAAAAATAACTTTTTGGGAAGAATCCTTGCGCTCCAATCCCGCAGAGAAAATCCCAGCCTCCAAGCCAAAGGAAATATACTTTGCGTGATTTTGTTCGACGAGTTCTTTGACATGCGCCATGACCAGAACGCGACCCCGCGCCAGACGTGCAAGCTCGGCAATAACCAGGCTTTTACCTGCACCCGTTGGCAGCACAATCACCGCTGGCGATTTTTCTTTGCGAAAGTGCTGAAGGGTCGCTTGGACCGCTTCTTGTTGGTACGGGCGCAACTGATACATGAGAGGATTATCTACGCTTTTTAAAAGGATTTACAGAAGATTTTCCGGAACCTTTTTTCGGCGGCGGCGCGCCTTTGCCAGCCGATCTTTTAGATGCAGGTCCCGCATCAGATTTTTTGGCAAACTTTTTTGAGCGATCAATAAACTTAAATGAATGATCCACTTGTTCTTCTTTGGCCCCCTGAAGGTAGACCTTCACCTTATTGTACATACGATGATCGGAAGGCGTCACGAACGTGATCGCCTCACCATTACGGCCAGCACGCGCTGTGCGCCCGATGCGGTGTAGGAAGTCTTCGGCCTGAAATGGTAAATCAAAATTTACGACGTGATCAACGTGTGGCACATCCAATCCGCGGGCCAAAAGATCTGTCGCCACCATGATACGTATTTCGCCTTCACGGAATGCACGCACCACACGATTACGTTGCCCCTGTGAAAGTCCCCCGTGAATCAAATCCGTATCAAAGCCATAAGACTTCAAATACTCGCCAACGTTTTCACAGCTTTCCTGACTGCCCGTAAATACAATCACTCCACCGCGGGTTGCATTCAACTCATCCAACAGGCGATCGTTTTTCATGGTACGATCCAGGAACAGAACTTTTTGTTTCAAACTTTCAACCGGTGCTTCGGCTTGTTCGGAGCGAATCATCACAGCTTTAGGATGCAAGAAAAGCTGAGCGATCATATCCACGTTATGACCAAAGCTGGCAGAGAACATCAAAGTTTGACGGTTCCCGCGCAATGTCGCCTGAATATTTTTAAGTTGCGGAGCAAAGCCCATATCCAGCATGCGATCCGCTTCGTCGATCACCACATACTCGACATCCTTCAAAAGAAGCTTATTCGTCTGCAAGTGATCATTCATGCGACCGGGAGTTGCGATAATGATTTTTGGATTTTTCTTAAGCTGATTGGCTTGCTTGGAACCCGTTGTTCCGCCAATAGCCAGACAGACGGAAACTGGCATTTCTTTGCAAAGATCCAAGAACACTTCGTAGATTTGTTGCGCCATCTCACGGCTTGGAGCCAAGATAAGTGCTCTGGAGTTCGGTTTATTCGCAAGCCCCGTCAACACGGACAGCGCATAAGCTAATGTTTTACCACTCCCCGTCTGTGCAATTCCGATTAGATCAGATCCATTCATAACTACAGGAATAGCTTGGGACTGAATTGGTGTGGGTTTTTTGATGGACATTTTCTCGAGTGCCGCGAAAAGCACCGGAGACAGATTCATATCTTGGAAGGAGTTCTGACGAAGAGAAGACGTTTGGAATTTCATAAGACCCGAAGGTCTATCACAGGCGGCCTCAATCTGCACCGAGGCCGCTGCTTTTATAAAAAATACTAGCGAAGAGAAGACAAAGCTGCGTCGTAGTTCGGCTCGTGAGCAATCTCAGAAACCTGTTCCGCGTGCAACACCTTGTTATCTTCAGACAAAGTGACCACGACTCGTGAAAGAAGACCTTTCAGAGGAGAATCCATGATTTCCAAGCCCCAGTCCTTACCAAAAGTGCTGCGGAAAGCAGATAGTGATTCAGAGTTTTTGATGCCTTCGATACCGCAAAAGCGAGTCTGTGCGAAAGGTAGGTCCATAGAGATATTCAATACGACGGTGTTAGCAAGCTTAGTTGCGTCCTGGTTAAAGTGACGTACAGAAGTTGCGCAAGTTGCAGTATCGATGCTTGGGAAGATGTTAAGAACTTTCTTTTTACCAGCATAGTCAGCAAGACTTACTTCAGAAAGATCATTACGAACCAATTTAAAATCCTTAGCTACAGAACCCTTGGCAGGAATCTGACCGGAAGTTTGGACTGGGTTGCCTTTAAGTGTGATAGATGCCATGGAATACTCCTTTGATCATCTGGGTTTACTTCTTTCCGGAAGGCCCGTCACGTCTTGACTTCAAGGGCCGTGAGATCCTAGTCTGCGCTTAAGTATGAAGAAGATATTCACCATCCTAGGCCTGGTTTTCATCATCATCACCTTTTGCATGATCTATTTGGTCCGCAAAGGAGTCAGCCTGCGTTCGGAGCCTCTGATCCGCCCGACCGTAATCAGCGCGGATCAGCGTAATATCTCCAGCCACACGGTCTTGCGAATTTTTCCAGATCTTCAGTCAAACCACTACGTAATTTGGGGCGTGCTGCCAGAAACACCTGATACCCAACTTCTGATGACCCATTTCTTAGAAGAGTACTACAAAAAGCTGCAGATCCCGGTTCACATCATCCAAAACGGGTTGGAAGCATCGGCAGAGGAGATCCAAAATTGTAAAAAACCGTGCTGGATCAAGATGCCTCATGACCAGGCCAATGAACTATCGACCAACGAATTTATCAGCAGCAAGATTGAGCCGACCCAAAAAGCCCATATCACGATCACAACGATGCCCTTTAATGGGGACGAAATCGTACCCGAATACTGCGATCAACAACAGCGTCTGACCCTGGATTGCGTAACCCCCGTTTCGGTCCGCGAGATTCACAGAAAGATGAAGGATCCCAAGCAGTTGTATTTTTTCCTACGAAAGTACAACGATCGTGATTTCTTTCTATTCGTGCAAAAGGAACTACCAAAAAACGGCCTATAAGGTATAAGTAGGCCCATGTCATTTGAGCAACGAGTCCCCACGATTTTGGATTTAGGTTTCCGCAAAGAGGCCATTGATCAGCTGAAAAGTTATATCGATCTTCTTTGGAGCTCCAACGAGGAGCTGAACCTTATCAGCCGCAAAATGACTTTTGATGAACTGCTGGATAATCACGTCGTTGATTGCTTGTTACCGCTTAAATACTTTCCAAAAAACATAAAGGTCGCAGCCGATTTTGGTTCCGGCGGTGGCTTGCCTGGCGTGATTTACGCCATTCAATTTCCAGAAGTTCAATTTCACTTGTACGAAAAAAGCGTTCTTAAACAAAACTTTTTGAACAACTGCAAAAAAATTGCACCGAATCTTCATGTACACGGAGAAATTCCCAAAGACCTTGGGGCCGTCGATGTTGTCACAGCCCGCGGTTTTAAACCTGTTGATGTGATCTTGGATGTAAGCCGCACTTATTACGCAAAAAAAGGAAAATACTTCCTTCTAAAAGCGCGTAAAGAAAAGATCGATGAAGAGCTATTGCTGGCTCGTAAAAAATTTAAAGATCTGTCTGTTACTATTGAACCGCTGAAGTCCCCAGTGCTGGACGTCGAGCGGCACCTGGTTTTAATTTAAGATTTTCATAGCAACAATCGCCGTTTTTTCCAAAATAGATCACTTTATTTCCGGAAAGATGAATTGTGTAACTCACGACTCCGCTATTCATCAGCGCCAAGACGAAATCTTTGAAACTGAGGCGATCCGATTGATTTTCCAGAATGGCTTGGCGTACTCCACCATCATCAAATTTTTCGGCAATGTCGGATTTTATATCAAGAGTATCTGAATAGACTTCGCCATCATCAGCAACAAAAATCAATCGACCTTCCAAAAAATCCACACGGCAATAGTCGACCAGAGTTTGCTCCAGCGAGGCAATGAATTCAGAAAAATTCAAAGCTCCCGTGGGAGAAATAAAATCTGTTTCCTGTTGTTTTTGGGATTCCATCGGTGCCCTCCACAACACTCATTTTCGGAAGTTAAGCCCGGTACAACAAGGCCTTTGTCAAAATCACATGTCCAGCGATACCACCTCCCACACAGACAGGCATTACTAAGAAGTATGGAATATGATAAAGAAGTAAAAGCCGGGGCTCGATCTGCCAGGCGAATGGCAAGGGTGACGACATCAATCCGACGTAAACCGCATTCACGGCCAAAGCAAGTCCGACAATATTAAATATCCAGGCAAGCCACTTGTGACTATTTGCAAATGGAGCAATCACCAAGGCCAGTAGCCCCGCCACAACATCATAGTTATATCCGGTCCAGGTCATGGTGGTTGGCATAGTTCCCTGCTCGGCCCATTGGTGCAGAATTATTTCCAAGGGCAGTCGAAAGCCGTGAAACAAAACTAAGGCAGACAATGAAAGCCCCAACGCCAGGCGATTTCCATAGCGGGATAAAGCAAGGCCGATCGATAACAACAACACCAGAATGAAATATGCCAGAGCCATCGGATAAGGACGAAACTGAAAGATTTTGGTGTACGTTAGGAATGTACCGAATGCGAGCCATAACAAAGTAAATACCGTCACTTTAATAACTTCGCGGTTTACGGAAAACTCCAACCGCTCACTAGCCACGCCGACAGCGCCGATAAACATAATACAAACGCCAATAACCACCGCCATGAAAAGCAGGACAGATAAACCTCCGGCCGGCGAGAAGACCATAAAGACCTCCGTTTAAGTTAATTGACGTTCAATACGATTTTTCCAGTATGGGCACTGGATTCCATCAGCTCGTGGGCTTCACGGGCTTGTTCAAGTTTAAACTCTTTGAAAATAACGGGCTTCAGTCGGCCCTTATTTAATAACGGCCACACATGATCTTCCAGGCTTTTTGCAATTCGGGCTTTTTCTTCCACAGAACGAGGGCGCAATGTAGATCCCGTAATCACTAATCTTTTCGCCATCATTTTTCTTAAATCAAAAGTGGCCGTCGAACCTTGCAATGTCGCGATTTGTACCAGACGCCCCAGCGGCGCCAGACACTCGATATTACGAGGGAAATACTCCCCGCCCACCATATCTAAAATAACGTCGACGCCTTTTCCACCCGTCGCTTCTTTGACGACAGCGACAAAGTCTTCTTTTTTGTATTGAATGACTTTTTCAGCGCCTAAATCCTGACAAGGTTTTATAGCGGATTCCTTTCCAACCGTGGTCAATACCCGCGCGCCCATTTGATGAGCCAACTGAATGGCCGTGGTTCCAATACCGCCGGAACCACCATGAACCAGGATCGTTTCTCCCTTTTTTAGCTGACCACTTTCAAATACATTGGTCCAAACTGTGAAAAAAGTTTCTGGCAATGCTGCTGCATGAGTGAAATCTAAATCATATGGGATGGGCAGACACTGTCCCGCGGGGGCCACTACAAATTCCGCATAGCCACCACCGGAAACCAAGGCACAGACGGGATCACCTTTATTCCAACGGGTTACCTGACTGCCGACTTCGACAATTTCACCAGCCACTTCCAAACCCAAAAGATCGGAAGCTCCTGGTGGAGGTGGATACGTGCCCTGGCGCTGGGCACAGTCAGGTCGGTTCACTCCCGCGGCTTTTACTTTTATCAGAACTTCATGGTTTGCGGGCTTAGGAACTGGTCGATCCGCAACTGCCAGTACTTCGGGGCCACCGGGCCGAGTGATTTCAATAACCTTCATCGTTCACCTCTGTCATAACCATAAATAAACACTGGGTGATAGTAAAGACCCGCACCATCCTGACAATTCAGGATTTGTCAGACGTGGGATATTCATTAAGAATCGTGCAAATAAGACAAAGCCTATTGCCTTTTTCGTCGAGGTGCCTAATATCGGGCCCATGAACAAGGATCTATTAATCGCATTTGCTTTAGGTATTTTGGTGGGTTGGGGAGTTTTCAAATTCACTACTCCAAATCCTACATCCGCAGGAACCGAAACCGCACAGGTAGCTACTGATGAAAGCACTGCCCCTGCACAAAACAATGAACTTCCTGGCGGCGATATCCCTCCCCCGCCTGAAACAGCGGAATCAAACGCGGCCCCAATGCCAAACGGTACACCTATGGCAACTCCGCCTACAACGGGCGAAGTGGTTCATCGCAATATCAACCTGGAACTGACAGAAGATGCAGTGGACATGCTTGAACAAAGCATCACGGATCTGCACCAGTCCGTAACAGTTGAAAGAGACAATGAAGGCTTCATTCTTCACTTTGATAATCCCGATAATTATTTTGCCAGCATTGGCTTAGCAAACAACGATCGCATCCCGTTCACACAGTTCGAGGAAATGCGCCAAAATCCTGAGACCCAAGAACTAGCCAGCCGAATTGAAACATTACTTTCAAATCTGGAAAAATAAAAAAGGGCTCCGAAAAGAGCCCTTTTTTTATTTCCCATTTTTTGCATTCCGCTTATTTGAAATACTTTTTAAAACCCTGCCAGCAAGACTGGTAATCTGCCTGCAAGAAATCTTTCCCCATCGCGAAATCGGTCACACGATACGGAGAGCGCGATTCAAACATGAACGCCATTGTTGCCGTCAAACGAATCGGCTTCAGATCCGCATTGCTGGCTTTTTCAAAAGCATCCACATCAGGTCCATGCGCTGAATAGAAGTTATGTAAGCTACCGCCACCAGGAACGAAACCCCCAGCTGTTTTTGCGTCATACTCGCCGTAAATCAAGCCCATGTATTCACTCATACAATTACGATGGAAATAAGGAGGACGGAATGTATTTTCCGCCACCATCCAGCGCGGTGGGAAGATCGCAAAATCCACATTCGCTGTTCCTGGAGTCTCGCTTGGAGAGGTTAGGACCGTGAAAATAGAAGGATCTGGATGATCAAAGCTGACGGTATTGATGACGTTGAATTTTCTTAGATCGTATTTATAAGAAACGTAATTCCCGTGCCACGCCACCACATCCAGTGGTGAGTGACTCATCTCTGCCGCCCACAACTGACCTGAAAATTTTCCGACCAGTTCAAATTGGCCTTCCAAATCCTCGAAAGCCGCTTTTGGTGTCAGGAAGTGACGACGGTGCGCCAAACCATTTGCACCAATCGGACCCAATTCAGGAAGCTGAAAAGGGCTGCCGAAATTTTCGCCGATATAGCCTGTGCATTTTCCAGCACCCAGTGGATTCACCTGGAATTTCATTCCCCGCGGAACCACTGCGATTTCACCAGGCTCTGCTTCAATCACGCCAACTTCAGTTTTCAACTGAATCGCACCAGACTGAGGAACGAACAGGAAATCACCATCTGCATTCATGAAGTAGCGTTTTCCCATAGCTTTATTAAAGGAATACAAATGCACATCAATACCACGATGATCTTCAGCGCCACCCGCGCCACAAACTGTGCGAATACCCTCAATAAAATCAGCATCGCCTGAGGCTGCCAAAGGATTCCAGCGCATTTGATTGGGATTGATATGTTGAGGCTTCATGAAAGTTTTCGCCGTCAAGTCTTTCAACGGTACGAAAGCTTTATGAACCACCGATGGACGAATACGATACAACCAGGAATAAAGATTATGATGTCTCGGAGCCGTGAATGCTGAACCACTTAGTTGTTCAGCATAAAGTCCCATAGCTACTTTTTGTGGCGAGTTTTGATCCACAGGCAAAGCACCGGGGCGAGCCTCTGAAGAAAAATGATTTCCGAATCCTGACAAATATTGATTTTCCATAGGTCATGATAATCAGGTTTCACCTACCAAAGTCAATAAATCGCCACAACACCCACCCCGGTTTGACAGCAGGGCTTGCCCGCCGAGTGATAAAACACAGTGCGACGTTAATTCAAACTCGCAGTAACCTGTTTCCCATGGAGGTCACTCATGAAGTTTTTGAAGTTGGCTTTTACGGCAGCCATTCTGCTTTTTTCCGCACAGGCCATGGCAACCGGATTCTATTTCGAACCTGCTGTTTTTTATGAAAGTGGCGCCGGCAAAGTAGACGTTGATGATTCCGACGCCACCACGAAAGGCATGGGCTTGGATCTGAAACTGGGCATGCACTTTGTGGAGCACATGCTGTTTGTGGGACTTGATGGATCTTATTCCAAACCAAAATTCAAACATGATAATACCGGCTATGAAGCCGATGCCACTTCCAGCACATATGGAGCCATTATCGGAGTGCAAACTCCCCTGGTCGGTTTGCGCTTTTGGGCAGGATATGTTTTTGGGGGAACGCTTGATCCAGAAGAAAGCGGCTTGTTTGACGTGAAATTCGACGAAGCAAAAGGACCTAAAGTAGGACTGGGAATTAAGATCTTTTTTATTGCAGTTAATTTCGAGTACATGGATCTGAAATACTCAAAAGGCACAGGTAACTGGGGCTCAATTCCAAGCCTTGATGACTTCGGCAACAAAGTCAGCATGATCAGCGTCAGTGTGCCATTTATGTTTTAGATAATTCGGCAAAGCCAAAGTGCAAACCTACTATTTCACCAGATCCTGTGCATTCTTACCCAGATTCAGCAGGATCTTGCGAACCGGATCGAATGTCTGATCGGTACAATCTTTAAAATTCGTGATGTGATAAAGTTTGCGCAAGGTCTGCTTTCCATTTGCAGAAGCGGAAAAATTCTTTAGCGCCTCGACCAATTTCTTTTGCTGTTCAGCTGGAAAGCCCGCGCGAAATACGACGGGATCACTCGGAATAGATCCCGTCATCGCGATGATTCGAACTTTTTCAAATACATCGGGAAATTGAGTCAGCACCAAACGGCGCGCATCCTGAGGTTTACCATCTTCTGCCGGCGTATGGTAAGTTGCTCCCGCATCCACTTGGCCTTGGTAAACCATGCTGACAACACTGTCGTGCTTACCTGCGAAGACGACTTCTTTGGGACTCACACCCGCTTCCTTTAAAAGCGTAGCTGGCAGCACGTATCCAGAAGTCGACGCGGGGTCAACGTACGCCATTTTCTTTCCGTTGATGTCTTTAAGAGATTTAATTTTGGGATCTCTCGCAATAATCTGCCCCCAATATTCGGAGCGACCATTGTTTTCACCAATCAAAACTGCATTCGCCTGGTACTTGTCGTGGGCCAAGATATATCCAAACGTATTAATGATCGCAAAATCAACTCGCTGAGATCCCAAGCCCTCAATAACAGCTACGAAATTAGTCGGTACCTGGATCTTAACAACTAAATCCGTTTGCTTTCGCAACCACTGCTCTAAAATTTTCCCGTTTTCTAACAAAACGGCTGCATCTTGTCCGGGAACTAGAGCAAAATGAATGGGATTTCCTTCCGTCCCCAATTCGTGCTTTGAAGTACAAGAAAGCGCGGAGAATAGCGTCAGGAAAATGAGTATTTTCTTCATAAAATCAGCCCCATAAATGGTGTGCAGAGAGGAATTTACCGTTGATATTAAATCTATGCAATAAACGCCTTCGTAAACTAAATTTTATTGTAATGAGAACCACTAAAAAGGATAACCGACCCATCTATGGCAAAAATCAAAGTAGAAATCGACGCTGATCTTCAAGATCTAATTCCGCAGTTCACTGAGAATCGCAAAAAAGACATTTTGGCCCTTGAAGAACTCATTGCAAAAAATGATCTTCCAGCCATCGCGGCATTAACCCATAAAATCAAGGGTGCGGCTTCCAGTTACGGTTTTATGCAATTAAGTGAAATTGCTGCTCAAATGGAAAAACTCTCTAAAAACAACGAGGGCACTCAACTTGCGGCTCTTGCTCAAGACATGAAAAACCATTTTGAAAATATTGAAATTCAATTTGTTCCGATGTCCTAGGGCAAGATGACAATACGGGTTAGGATACTTCTCTTTACACTGCTCATTGTTACTGGAGCCATGATTGCCGCCGGAACTATGGGCTATAAAGTGGGTACTTCCTCACTCCAAAGCGGTCATTCGGAGCGTTTGATTCAGATTCGCCTCAACCGTGCTCAAGCTTTAAAAACTGATCTTGAAAATCTTGGTAATAACTTGCTGGTCGCTGCCGAGATGGGCCGAGTGCGCGATGCAGTTTTATCCTTCCATGCAATCTTTAAAAAAATCAATGACGGTACAGGCGAAATCGCGCCCGCGAAAGACATCCGCATTGTCAGCTCTTATTACAAAAACAAACCTGGTTTTGAGGAAGAAAAAAATATCGCAGCTCGCTTAAGCAAGCCTGCAGTAATTCTGCAATCGATGATTTTACAGGAGGCTGAAAGAAATGAAAGTACTCCCCGCAACGTCACGGCTTTAAAGACCATCGATCCTTATGGGTATTTTAAAACTCACAGTGATATTCACACATTCATGTCGGATTATGCTGATCGTTTTCAAATGGCCGATGTCTTGTTGCTCGATAAAGATGGCATCGTCGTCTATTCGGTGCAAAAAGGTTTTGAGCTGGGAGCCAATCTAAACACGGGCATTTTCAGCGCAACACGATTAACAGATGTCTATCGCTGGTCACAAAGCGCGCCTCCACAAACATTTCGCTTCTTTGACTTTGCTCCGCTGGCGGGAGTTCTGCCTGAGTATGTTTCTTATATTGCGGCCCCGATTTACGATCAAAAAACTTATATCGGAACTTTGGTCTTTCAAATCGCGCTGGATCGCTTCGATCAGATCCTTAGCGATAACTTTCAATGGAAGCGTTCGGGCTTACGTGAAACCGGTGAGGTGATCGCCTATGGTCCTGACGGATTTATGCGCAACAACTCTCGTCTGCATTATGAAAATCCAGGCGAGTTCCTAAAGCTGTTATCCAGCGCAAATAAGTCCCAGGCCCCGCAACTGGTAAAAGATAGCGGCACTACGGCGATGGCTGTAAGCTTGCCCGCCGATAAAATTCGTCACTATTTGCGTAACGACGACATCGTGGAAACTGGCACCGACTATTTAAATGCCCTCAGCTTAATGTCCATCGGGAAAGTACAACTTCCAGGTGGTGTCGAGTGGGCGCTGGTGGCGAAGTCTAATTTCAACGAGACGACCGGGCCGATTAATCACTATTTGATTATTTTTGTGATCATTGGCTCCCTGTTCTTGCTGATTTCCCTTTTGATCGCCTTCTTCTTTTCCAAGCAATTGATTCAACCGCTGAACTTCCTGCATTCCCGCATCAGCACTCAGGGAAATAAAGTTCAGGAAATCAGTTATTCATCACAAGATGAATTTGCCAACATCTTTAAAGACTTCAACAAGCTTGCAAGCTCCTATGGCCAGGAACAGCAGGAGAAAACAGTTCTAGAGCAAGTCGTGCGCACGCTTAACAAAGTGATGTTCATGGTTGAAATTATGCCTGGCTTTGGTGGCAGCTTAAAAGCCATCATACGTAAATCCAATCCGATTGCAAATGAACTGATCGGCACTCCCGAGGCGGCGCTGGTTGGATCGGAGTTATCTTTGTGGTTGGAAATTGACCTTAAAGACCTGATTGATCAGCAAAGAACTGAAGCGCATTTGAAATGCCTTTCTGGAGAGCGTATTCCACTGGCTATCACCACGGTACCGATGAACAACTCTGCAGGACGCGAAAGATTCGTGATTGTCGGAGATGATTTGCGTTGGAAGCTCGAGGCAGAACGCGAACTTCGGATGAAGGAAGACTTGCTGAAGGCTTCTCAGGCGATTTCCAAAACCGGGTCTTTCCGTTGGGATTTCCGTCTGGGCAAAATGATTTGGTCAGATGAGCAGTTTAAGCTCTTGGGTTTAAATCCCAACGAAGTTCAGCCCAGCTATGATCTTTTCAAAGCCATGGTCCATCATGAGGATGTTCACGTATTAGAGACGGCACTTAAGCAAGCCGGATCCGGCATCCGCGAATTCCACTTTGAAATTCGTGTTCGCAGAGCCGACACCCACGAGTTCATTTGGACAAATTTAATGGGCTTGACTGAATACGACGACAAAAGAAATCCCGTCTGTACTTGGGGTATTAACCAAGACATCACGCAGATGAAAAAAGCAGAACAAGAATTGATTGCCATGAAGGATGAGGCCTTGAAATCATCTTTGGCGAAATCTCAGTTCCTGGCTCACATGTCCCATGAAATTCGTACGCCAATGAATGCGATCATGGGTATGGCCGAACTTTTGAAAGACACGAAGCTTGATCCGGATCAACGCTATTACTTAACGATTTTCCAGAAAGCCAGCGATGTACTGATGACGTTGATCAATGATATTCTGGATCTTTCCAAGATCGAAGCCGGTGAAGTTTCCATCGAAAACATTTCGTTCGAACTTCACAAGATGATGACAGACGTCCAAGAGATGATGCGTCCTCGTGCACAAATCAAAGGAGTCGAGTACTCTTTTGATATCGGTCCTGGTGTCAGCACATTCCTGATGGGTGATCCAACCAAATTACGTCAAGTTCTGATCAACTTGGTTAGCAACTCGATTAAGTTTACCGAGCGCGGTGAAATCAAAGTCACAGTTGTTAAAAATCCGACCAAGAAAGACAGCCTTCTGATCAGTGTCAGCGACACTGGTGTCGGTATCGCTCCACAAAAACAACATTTGATATTCCAGAAGTTTTCCCAAGCCGACAGCTCCATCACGCGGCGCTACGGTGGAACGGGATTGGGGCTGGCAATTTCCAAAAGCCTTGTCGAACTTATGGGTGGTCAAATTTGGTTTAAGAGCCGTGAAAACGCTGGGACAACATTTTTCTTTACGGTTCCTTACCGTGAGCAGTCTCCAGGTCTTCAGTTGGCAACAGTAAGAATGCCTGAAACCAGCCTGCTTTCATTTGCTGATCAAATAGAAGCTCGTGAACTGGACAAATCCAGAAAAGTTCGTATCTTGTTAGCTGACGACACCGAAGACAATCGCATCTTATTTACGCATTTCTTTAAGAACCAGCCGTTTGAAATAATTGAAGCGGAGAATGGACTTGAAGCAGTAGATAAGATAAAATCGAACGAGTTTGATATCGTCTTTATGGACGTTCAAATGCCAGAGATGGACGGCTATGCCGCAACGTCGATTATCCGGGAATGGGAACGCGCGACTCAGCATTCACACATCCCAATTATCGCACTGACTGCACACGCCCTTTCTGATGACAAACAAAAGTCCTTAAATGCAGGCTGTGATGATCACGTCACAAAACCATTTAAGAAAGACGTTTTGCTTGGCGTGATTAACCGTTACACGATGAGCTAAGGATTCGAGATGAACCCACAGGAAGAAAAAAGCAGATTGCTGATTGTTGAGGACGACGCAGATATTCGCGAGCTCCTTAAGCATTTCTTGAAAGAGTTCGTCGATGAAATAGTTGAGGCAGAAAACGGCGCTGCCGCTTTACAATACGTAAAGACTAAAGAATTCGATACAATTCTATCTGATATCGAAATGCCACAAATGAACGGTCTTAAGTTTTTGGCTTACGTTCGCTCGTTGGGTCACATGACTCCTTTCGTAGTTCTGACTGCACACGGAGACCATGCTCGCGCCCTGGAAGCACTGTCCCTGGGAGCCTTTGACTTCATCACCAAAGATTCAAAAAGAAAATTCGTTATCGAAAGCGTTTGCTCTGCGATCAAAATCGGTCGTGAGATGAAAGCCTCAAAAGGCGACGCTGTTCAATCCACACATCTTCGCAAACTCTACAACGACATGTCTAAATCATCAGAGATGCGTCTGCGTAAGATTATTGACCAGATGTCTAATTAGTTCCTGGAAGGTCCCATGGTTAAATCAACGACTCACTATCAAGGTGAAAAACACTGCGAAATCACGCATGAACCCTCCAGCGCTCGAATTGCGACAGACGCACCAAAAGACAATCATGGTAAGGGTGAGCTTTTCTCTCCGACAGATTTGGTAGGAGCAGCAATGGGTAGCTGCATGCTTACCACTATGGCTATTCATTCGGAGAAAGACGGCATCGTTCTTAAAGGTGCTTGGGCTTCTGTTGAAAAAGAGATGGTTGCAAATCCGAGAAGAATCGCAAAATTAAATGTGGTCCTACATTTGCCAATGAGCATTCCCCATGACTATCGCAAAAAGATCGAAGGCTTTGCATTGGGCTGTCCCGTGAAAGAAAGCATGCATCCTGATATGCAAATTCCCGTGTTATTTCACTATGATATAGCGTAGCTGCATTATAGTATTTATCTATAAGACCAGTAGATTTAATCAATTGGATCTATAATCAAGAACGCCCGATACTGAATAGGTAAAGGGGGTCGTTATGACTACGCTTGGCACTCGCGCATTGCTTGCATCTAAAATCAGAACTGGACGCAAAGTCTTAGCGTTTTACATTGTTACTTTTTTAACCGTAGAGCTTATTCGTCTAGTTGCGAATCAATAAATGACAGCCTGATAAAAATCTGTGACCATCTTTTCATGTAAAACCACTAAAGGGAGAATCAACATGAAAAGATTTATTGCACCAGTCCTTGCGGCATTACTAATCGGCGCTTGTGCGCACAAAGAGGAAGCTCCAGTTGTAGCAGCTACTCCTCCACCGCCACCACCTCCAACAAAAGCTCAAGCTGTATTGAAAGCGGCGAAAGGCTCTAAAATTAAAGGTGTAGTTCACTTCACTGAAGAAAATGGCGAAATCAAAGTCGAAACAATGATCGATGGTTTGAAAGCCGGCCCTCATGGTTTCCACATTCACGAAGTTGGAACTTGTGAAGGTGATTTCACTTCTGCTGGTGGTCACTTCAACCCAACAGGCAAAAAGCACGGTTCTCCAACAGCTCAAGAGCGCCACCTGGGTGACATGGGTAACTTGATGGCTGATAAAAAAGGTAAAGGCAACACGGCGATGACTTTGAAAGCTGCTTTGAATGGCCCAGAAGGCATCATCGGTAAATCTATCGTTATCCACAAAGGTAAAGATGATTTGAAATCTCAACCGGCTGGAAACTCTGGAGCTCGTGAAGCTTGCGGCGTTATCGAAGCAATGTAATTTGGGCTAGCTAAATTAGAATAAAAAATGCCGGGTCTCCCCGGCATTTTTTTTGATATCTGCTTTAAAATTTCGCTCTTTAAACGGAACGAACTTTCTGGGATATTTTCCCAAAGATATTTTCACCTTTAGAATTATTCATCTGCATCTGAATCGTATCGCCAGCCTTCATGAATGGCGTTTTGATAGATCCTGTTTCAATTTGTTCAATCATGCGTTTTTCAGCCAAGCAGCTGGAACCTTTTGAATGATCTTCATTGGAAACCGTACCGCTGCCAATCAGTGCACCCGCAGGCAGGTTGCGTGTTCTGGCTGCATGAGCAATCAATTGACCAAAGTGGAAGTGCATCGCACCCGCATTGGCTTTACCAAAGAACTCACCGTTGTAAGTCACATCCAGGGGCAAATGAACACGGCCATCTTTGTATCCCTCTGCCAATTCATCTGCAGTTACAGCAAATGGAGAAAGCGCGGAAGCTGGTTTACTTTGGAAGAAACCAAAGCCACCGGCAAGCTCCTCAGGGATCAAACCACGCAAGGAAACGTCGTTGATCAACACAAAAAGTTTGATGTGTTTTAAAGCTTCTTCAGGAGTAACACCCATGGGAACAAAGTCGGTAATCACGCCCACTTCACCCTCAAAGTCAGTTCCATGCGCAAAATCACGCTGAGGAATGTCTTCGGTCGGCGCCAGGAACTGACCGCACTCCCCTTGATACATCAAAGGCACTGTCGACAATGTTTCTGGCAATGGAGCATTACGAGCCTTACGCACAAGTTTGATGTGATAGATGAAAGCCGATCCATCCGCAAACAACCAGGTTCTTGGCAATGCAGAATGGAAATCCTTTTCATTCACCGGGAAAGCAGCAGATGCTTTGCCTTCGTTCAGATCACTGTACAACTTTTTCAAATCAGCTTCTTTCGCAGACCATTTTTCCATAGCCTCGCGCAAGTTCGGAGCGATATGAGTCGCTTTCACCGCTGTTTTCAAATCACGGCTGATCACGCACAGATCACCGTCCAAACTTTGAGCTGATTTCAGAGAACCTAATTTCACAAAATATCCTTAGTCAAAAGTCAGTAGCAAGTTCGCGCCAATTGCGCGGTAATTTTTAAGATCGTGATTATTTACAGTGACAACTTTTCCGCTGGCACTTTCAAAGTAAACATTCACACCGAAATTTGGAGAAAATTTAAAGGCTGCACCCACCACCAGTGGAATCAATGGAGAAGTGACATCGCCCATTGTACATCCAGTAGCACTACATTTTTTATCCATGTTGATCGCAAGATTCACGCCCAGATACACGCCCGCATAATCTTCGAATTTGTACATGATATTGAAAGGGATATCGACATAGTTCATATCGATTTTGTTTTCTACGCCGCTATTCTTTTCAGTCAAAGGACGTTGCGTGTAAAGCAAACCAGTGCGGATGTTCCAGGCGTTAGCGATCGGCATGATACCGAACATACCCACTTGCATAGCTGTTTGAGAATCAGTGGATCCACCAGCTGCATCAGTATCACCAGATTGACTGCGCATACCCGCTTCGATTCCATAATTAAGACCAGCGAAAGCTGCAGAAGAGAAAAGACCTGAAACGACAAGTAAAGACAGTGCCAGTTTTTTCATAAGAACTCCTTGTGGGCATAGTCTCCCACAAGTTTTTCTATTTATCAAAACACCAAACGGCATTCAGAGCCATTTCATTGAGGGCGGGAATATTAGAAACCTGGCTGTGTTCTAAAGCCAAGTGATGAGGTTCCACGGTGCCACGCGCTGCTAAAACAATCAGAAGCAAAGGCAATACGATGCGCAATGCCATCTCTCCATAGGATCCTTTTTGAGGAGAATACTCATCCTTCCACTGACCGAACTGCATGCCTCGGATCATCATGTAACCCAAAGAAAACAGAATTACTGTGCTGATCGTAAAGAAGATCACTTGATTGGTTTGCAAGGCATGCATCTGCTCCCAGGTCAGATCCGGCGTCCAACTGGAATACTCCGCAAATCTCATGCGACGGCCATGGTGCGCATAAGTAAAGAAGTCGACGAAAGACATCAAGCAGATGATAAACCAAATGATCGCAAAATAGATTTTATAAAGAACGAAAATCCAATTCGGCCACTTTTCTGAAATCGCCTGAATCATCAAAACGAAATAAATCGGCAGCAATAAGAAACCAAAAATCAGGATATCAAAACGGAAGCCCGCCACAAAAGACTGAACGATTTCTAAAAATGTAGCGTGTTCAACTTTGGCGAACGCAGATAAAAAGAATAGGTTCAGTCTGAAAAGACTCATGAACAAAACCATGGCAAGAGACAACTTCGCAAGCTTAACCATTACCTTTGAGGAAAAGCGTAACGAAAAGATAAATCTGCTTGGCATTAAAACGCCCTTTGATGAGAATCTGAGTTGTTAATTATGCGCCTCAACAGGAGTTAGTATATGACCTCGTTCGTGCTTTACAACTATTTTCGAAGCTCCACATCCTTCCGTGCCCGCGTGGCCTTGCACTTGAAAAATATCCCCTTTGAATACAAGCCCATCAATTTACTAAAGGATGAACAGCACTCCCCGGACTATCGCAAACTAAATCCCTTAGGCGGAATTCCGACGTTAATTCACGATGATAAAATCATTCCAGATTCCATGGCGATCCTTGAATATCTGGAAGAGATTCATCCCTCACCTTCGATCCTTCCGAAAGATCCCTATCACCGCGCTCGCGTTCGTCAGGTCTGTGAGATCGTTAACGCCTCCATGCACCCTTATGGAAACTTGAAAGTGACGAAATACCTGGGCGAAACCCATGACTATTCTCAACAGCAAAAGGACCAATGGGTTCAAAAATGGGTGATGCAAGGTTTGGATGCTTTGGAAAAAACATTGCCTGAATTCGCTGGGAAATACTGCTTCGGCGACGAAGTCACCATGGCTGATATCGTTCTGTATCCGCAGATCATCACTTGCCAGCGCTTCCATATGGACCTGTCAAAGTATCCAACTGTGATGAAGATCTTCGATAACTTAGATAAGCACCCGATGTTCATCAAGGCTCACTTCAGTCGGCAGATTGATACACCGGAAGAATTACGCAAACCCTAGTTCGAACTTGGACAGCCAAAATAAAAAAACCCGGGAGACCGGGTTTTTTATTATCTGTTTTCAGTGATCAGGAAGTGCCATTTATCTATAACCGGGATGATGATGAAAATCAGCATACTCACGTTAAGCCACATAAAAAAGGCCAACCAACGTTCCGTCCCGTGAGATTTGTAATAGCGGTAAAGCTCCTGCAAAACTTTGAAAACGAAGGGAATAGTCAAAAGGATGTAAAGCCAGCTCGCATGAACAAACAAGGGTGCTGCCAAAGCAACCCCAACATAAGCAAAGGTCCAAAGAGCGATTTGCTGAAGAGTCTTTTCGTTTCCGCGAGCCACTGGAAGAACTGGGATACCACCTGCTGCATAGTCATCTTTATAGCGAATAGCCAACACCCAGAAGTGCGGCATTTGCCAGATGAACATGATCAGGAACAAGTAGATCGATTCAGAATTAAAAATATCAGGGTTGGCCGCCGCATAACCGATCGTCACTGGCAAAGCACCAGGGATTGCACCCGGAACCGCTCCGTACGCCCATTTCTTTTTAAGATAAAGAGTGTAAGGACCGTTATAGAAAAGGACACAGATCAAACCAACAAATCCTGCCATCGGTTGCACTGTGAACAACAACTGCAATCCCACAAACAAGAAGAAGAAAGACAAAATGCCCGCCGCCGCTGGCTTTAGGCGACCTGCAGGAATCGGACGATTGGCTGTTCGGGGCATTTTCGCATCGAGCTTATAGTCTTGAACTTGATTCAAGGCCAAAGAACCCGAGCTTAAGAAATAGATTCCAAGAAGAGTTTCAAGAATGGCTTTCCAGTCGAAAGGATTTTCGCTTTGAAAACCAGTGGCATAGCCGGCCAATCCCGCAAGAACGGAGAACACGACTATGCCAAACTTAGTAAGATCCGCGTAAGTCTTTAACACGGTCTTATAGAGGACTTACTTCTGCAACGCGAGTCAGGATATCAATCACGCTAAAGAACAGAAGAACTAGCAAAAAGAAGAAACCAGAAGCGAAGATCACACGGTTCATGTTGTTATCGTCCTTCAAGTGCATGAAGTACAACAAAACCAAAGTTGCCTTTACCGCTGCGATCGCGAAAGCGATGACGGCTGCAAATGCACCCAATGCCACGTGGAATTGATGCGCAACTACCGTCAAGATAGTTAGCGCAAACAATGCCCCCGCAACTTTCAAGTACATGGAAGTTGGAGAGATGTGTGGATGAAGAACGTTAGGGTCGTGTTTATGATTATTTGCTGCTGCCATTGTTAACCCACCAGATAAAGAAGAGGGAATAGGAAGATCCAGATCAAATCGACGATATGCCAGAAGATACCAACGCCTTCTACTGGGATCCAGTATTGAGAGTGGAAATCACCGCGAATCGTTCTGATCAACAACCAAGCGATCAAACCCATACCGATCAACACGTGAAGACCGTGGAGACCTGTCATACAGAAATAGAAACCGAAGTACATACCTAGGTTCGCGTGTTCTGCACCAGTTTTAGCCATATCCAAGAAACGACCTGGATAGAAGCCCATGTGGAATTTATGAGTCCACTCGAAGTATTTGATGACCATGAAGATCGCACCGCAAAGGATCGTGATTGCCAAAGCCATCGCCGCCTTTTTGATTTGATTACGCTGGATCAATTGAATCGAGATTGCCATTGTGAAAGAAGAGAAGATTAGAACCAGGGTATTAATGAAACCCAATTTCCAATCAAGCTGTTTAGCACCTTCAGCGAACATCTCTGGATAAATAGCATGGAAGATCCCGTAGCCGACCAAAAGTGCGCCGAACATAAGGATCTCGGTAACCATGAACAACCAAATACCTTGCTTACCGCTGTCGTATTCTTGAGTCGCATCTTTAAAGTGATGCGACACATGTGCTGCGTGTGGATTCGCTACATTATCTGTACTCATAAGGCCCCGCTGTTACTACTGGTTCAACATCGAAGTTAAATTGTGGAGGTGGAGAAGACGTCTGCCACTCAAGAGTTTTGCCGCCCCAAGGATTCGCCGGAGCTTTATCACCTTTTCTGATACCTTGTACAATCGTGTAAAGACCGATCAAGAAACCAGTAAGGATCAACCACGAACCTACAGTCGACACTTTATTCAAGTGTTCATAGTTCGGGATGTAGTCGAAATAACGACGTGGCATACCCATCGCGCCCAAGATGAATTGAGGGAAGAACGTCACGTTGAAACCGATGAAGATGAACACAAAAGACATACGAGCCGCTGCTTCGCTGAAAGTCTTACCGAACATTTTCGGGAACCAGTAATAGAAGCCACCCATCAACGCCATCAAAGTACCACCCACCATCACGTAATGGAAATGGGCTACCACGAAGTATGTGTCATGGAAGTGAACGTCAATTGGAAGAACCGCAAGCATGATACCAGTCACACCACCGATTGCGAACAAGAACAAGAAACCAAGAGCGAACAACATTGGGGAGTCGAAGCTCACAGAACCTTTATAAATTGTCGCCACCCAGTTGAACATCTTGATCGCTGTTGGAACCCCAACCAGCATCGTGATGAACGAGAACAAGATACCTGCAGTTGCTGACTGACCAGATACGAACATGTGATGTCCCCAAACGAAGAAGGACACCGCTGCGATACCTAGAGAAGAGTATGCGATCGCTGTGTAACCGAAGATCACTTTGCGAGAGAACGTTGTGATCAATTCAGACACAACACCCATCGCTGGAAGGATCATGATGTAAACCGCTGGATGCGAGTAGAACCAGAAGAAATGTTGGAACAATACCGGGTCACCGCCCAATGCCGGATCGAAGATACCAACACCGAATACTTTTTCCGCTGCCAACAACATCAAGGTGATACCCAAAACCGGAGTTGCAAGCATTTGCAGAATCGCAGTTGAGTAAAGTGCCCAAACGAACAAAGGCATACGGTGCATTGTCATGCCCGGAGCTCTTAGTTTGTGAACAGTTACGATGAAATTCAAACCCGTCAGGATTGAAGACATACCCATTACGAAAGCCGCGATAACCATTAGAACTGTCGCAGTTCCTGTGCGGATGGAGTAAGGAGTGTAGAACGTCCAACCAGTGTCGATTTTAGTAGTGAAGAAAGTCGCTACTGCCATCAAAGCACCAATCATGAACACGTACCAGCTAGCCAAGTTGATTTTAGGGAAAGCCACGTCCTTTGCGCCCAATTGAACTGGAAGGAAGAAGTTACCCAGGATGGCCGGGATACCAGGGATGATAACCATGAAGACCATGATCGCACCGTGATAAGTCAGTACCTGATTGTAAACGTCACCGTTTTTCAAAACTTGCCCAACACCCGCTGTCGCGTTTGGAGCAAAAAGTTCCAAACGAAGAAGCAAGGCCATAACCCCGCCGACAAAGAAGAAGAACATAACCGCAATCATGTACATAAGACCGATACGTTTATGGTCAACCGTAGTTAACCAAGACCATAGGCCTTTTTCACAATTAATATAATTTTCGCCGTGAGCTGATGATGAATGACTACCCATGAGCTGCACTCCTTATTTCAAACTCTTAACGTACTCAACAAGGGCGTTAAGTTCGTTTTCGTTAATCTGACCCTGGAACGTTGGCATAACGCCTTTAGGGAAACCTTTTACGATTTTAGCATTTGGCTGAAGGATAGATTCGCGGATGTAGTTTTCATCTGCGATAACTTTTCCGCCGCCATCAACGTCAACTTCGTGACCAAATACCTGGAACAATGATGGACCAACTTTTACCGCAGGATTGTCGACAGCGTGGCAAGATGCGCACGCTTTCAACGCGAAAAGTTTTTTACCACGTTCAGCAATTGGCAATTGGCCTTCTTCTTGGCCTTCTTCCATGTACTTGTCGAACTCAGCACGAGTTACAACACGTACTTTACCGATCATACCCGAGTGAGTAGTACCGCAGTACTCAGCACAGAAAACGTGGAATTCACCAAGTTTTTCAGCGCGGAACCACAAAGCAGTATAACGACCTGGTACGGCGTCTTGTTTAATACGGAAGCTTGGGATGAAGAATGAGTGGATTACGTCTTGAGAAGTCAAAAGCAACTTCACGTCTGTATTCACTGGAACAACGACTTCGTTCACAGCTTTGAAACCGTTTTTGTATTCGATTTCCCAAGCCCATTGTTTACCAAGAACGTTAATTTCTAACGCGTCTTTCGGCATAGTTCTCATGCCGTGGTAAATGTACCAACCCCAGGCGAACACCGCCAGGAAGATCACAAGTGGAATAAATGACCACAAGAACTCCAACGCTGTGTTGTGAGAGATATATGCTGTTTTTTCGTTGTCAGACTTACGCTTGTACTTAAGTACAAAGTAAATCATCCCGCCGATAACCAGCACGCAGGCGATGAAACTTGTAATCAGCAAGAATCCGTAAAGATTGTCCACCTGCTTGGCAATCTCGGTTCCTTGCGTTGGCATGAAGGATTGGGCCTTCGCAATATTAAACCACATCATGTACCTTTATCTCCCCGCCACATTTTTCTTCGCTCTGCGAGAGCGAATATAAAGCGGCAATAACCATAAAACCATCACCAGAAGCATCACTCCCCCGCCCATTTTCATAATTGAAACTGCGGCAAGCGAGTACTTGCTCTTGTGTGGATCATACTGAAAACAATAAAGCACCAGGCTATCTACAAAGTTTCCGATCTTTCCTTCGGTTGCTTCGTTCAAAGCCAACTTAATATCCTGCTGATTAAACATAATCCCAGGAAGATAGCGAGAAACCGTGCCTTCAGGAGATGCGACAACTGCTGCTGAAGCATGTGCCCACTCCTTTTGAGTTTCATCCCATCTGAACTTAAATCCAATAGCCTCTGTCAAAGCTCTTACTTGTTGCTCGTTTCCGGTCAAAAAGTGCCAGCCCGACTCGGAACCCGGCCGATCATAAAGCTTCATATAAAGCTCTTTTTTATGAGCGGCGATTTCCGGCGTCTCTTTCGAGTCAAAACTGATAGCGACTACTTTAAATTTGCCACCAACAGTCCAATTCTTATCCATCACTTTAAGTGCATCTGTCAGACCGTTCAGGTGAAAGTTGCACAAACCAGGACAAGAAAAATACACAGGCGAAATAATTACGGGATGTTTTCCGTCAAAGTAGTCGCCCAGTGCGACTTCCTTGCCAGTTTCGTCCTTAAACTTCATTCCCAAATCGAGCTTCTTGCCCAATTTTTCTTCGATCCCAACTCCCTGAAGCTCGCGAGCTTTATCACCCGCCGCCATTCCTGCTTCAGTTCCGTTGTATGCGAAAGTCGTTGTTGCTGAAAACAAAACGAGAACGGTTCCAGTCAGAACTATTCCCATTTTTTTTGCTTTCAAAACCAAACGACTTTTCAGCATTAAATAACTTCCTAATTATTTTGCGGTTTTTGCAAACTCAGCAACTTTAGCAGGATCGTCTTTAGATTTATTGTTAGTGATAGAATTAATGAAGTGAACAACAGCCCAACGATCAGCCGCTTTGAAGTGACCGAATGCTGCCATTGAAGAGTTCGGGATACCATTCGTAACCACTTTAAAGTGGTTGATGATACCTTCACCTTGAGTCCATTTACCTTCAACCAAGTTACGTGGTTTAGGATTCAATGCCGCACCCGCAGCACCGTCACCGTGACCAGTATCACCGTGGCACATAGCACAGTTTGTTTTGAAGAATTTTTGACCGTATGTGATCATTTCAGGAGTTTCTACCCATGGTTCTTTCACCGTCGTGATATCAAACACGGGACCTGTCGCTGCTGCTGGAGCATTTGGATCGATAACGTTTTCTGCCAAATCCACACCTTTGTTGACTACAACTAGGTAGAAGAAAAAGGCGAATACAAACGCCATAGAAAACATGAATGCAAACAAACCACCGCGGTTATAATGATCTTTATTCTCAGACATAGGCTGGCACTCCCAAAGGGCGGACGCAAAAAAGTTTTGTCACAGTATTGTAATATAATCTAAGTTAAGTACCCGAAAACCCTAGGGACCGCAACAAATTACACCACACTGTCCAGGGGCTATTGTTGCGCCGCAAAAGGTCAAATCGCGGCACTGATACTCGCTCTCAATTTTTTATAAAGTGATGCCACCATCGACACTTATAACAGTAGCGTTGATGTAAGAGGCTTGTTCGCTTGCTAAAAACAGAACAGCATTCGCAATGTCAGAAGTTTCGCCAAGGCGCATCACTGGAACCTTAGCTGCCATAGCATCGATCGCTTCTTTCGGCATCGCTTTCGTCATCGCAGTATTGATGAACCCCGGAGCAATTGCGTTGGAAGTAAAACCTTTACGACCCAACTCTTTACCCCAGGTTTTCGTCATGCCGATCACGCCGGATTTTGCCGCAGCATAATTTGTCTGACCAAAATTTCCGTAAATACCCACGACCGAAGAGATGTTGATAATGCGTTTGTGTTGGGAATTCGGATTGAACTTTTCAAGCAATGTTTTTGTGACATTAAACAAACCAGTTAAGTTTGTATTAATCACAGCATCCCAGTCATCCGCGCCCATTTTCGCAAATGACTTATCACGCGTGATTCCGGCGTTATTCACAAGGATATCCACAGCCCAAGGCAAGCCAGCAGCGGCTTTCGCGACCGAATCGCGATTTGTAATATCGACTTGAACGTACTGAACCTGAGAGCCGTACTTGGAAAGTTCATCCCGAGCTGCCGCCAAGGCCTTCTCAGAGTAATCCCATACGGAAACGTTCCCACCAGCTGCTAGAAAGCTTTGAGAGATCTCAAGACCAATACCAGCAGCGCCACCTGTTACTACAGCATTCTTATTAATGAACTTAAAATTTATCATGCCCCAAAGCCTACGCCCCACGACTTCACGAAGCAAGGAAGGACACAGGACCAGTCAAAGGTCGGGAATAAGAAAGTGCTGTTCGGATAAGCACGGTTTCAATGGTAAATTGGAGGATATGTATAAATTTTTAGTATTCACATTGTTGAGCTTTTTAGTCGGTGGATGCCAACAGGGCGTGACTCTAGGACCTGGCTCTGAAACGACTCTTGCGAGTGCCGCTCAAGATGAATGCGGATTTGTACAAAACGTTTATGGTCAGCGAGTTTCCTGGAAAACAACCTTGCCGATTAACATGTTTATTTCAAAAAATGTTCCTTCAGAATATGAATCTATCGTGAGATCGGCTGCGAAAGTTTGGGAAGACGCTGCTGGAATGTCTCTTTTTAATATCACCAACGAAGATGACATTTCTTATGACGGCAGCAAAGACGGTCGTAACGGAATTTACTGGAATACCAATTGGACCAAATCTCCAAACTTACAGGCGATGACGTCACTTTATTGGACCGGAAATAAAATCACCGAATCCGACATGACCGTCGATGCAAAGTACTTCCGCTTTTACATTGAACATCCGGAACTTACTTCTGATCTTCACTTGCACAGCTTGATTGTGCATGAGTTCGGACACGTATTAGGTTTGAAACACAGATCCACTCTTTCAACAGTCATGTGGCCGGTATTGAATGCTGGAACAAAGCGTGATGTATTAACAGAGGCTGATCGCAAAGCCCTGAAATGTGAGTATTAAATGAGTGAAGAACAAAAGCCTGTTATAAAAAATAGAAAACGCAGCGCGATCACCTTCCTGATCTTGTTGGCATTTCCAATTGCGATTACCTATCTGAATAACCGCATGTCCAGCTCTCGAAAAATCGCGTCGACTGAACAAGAAGCGCAAATGGACACAGCTTTGGCCAGTGCAGATCTTTCTGGATCCAATCCGACAACTTTCCTAAAAGCTTTCAAATATCAGTTACTAAAAGATGCCAAGGTCACTGATTTCAGTGATGGCAAACGCTTGCACCTGGGGCACTTTTTCATGGCTGATCAGGACGGCGCCAAAGTTTCCGTGTGTCAGCGCTATCCTTATATTGAATTAACTTTTTCTGCCGATGGGGTGGCGGTATCTGGCGACATTCCACACACCGTTGTTCAAGGTCACTGCTCAGTGGCGCCAGATGGTTTACATTTAGATGGCGTGAAGGTTGAACTGCCCGCGGGTTACAATTGGGTTTGGACAGGCATTAAGCTTTATAGCCGCGACAAATCCGACTTCCTGGAAGTAAATGGCTACGAAATCATTTCTGTTTTAGGATCGCCGCTTAATTTTACCGAATAGGCTCGAACTGAGGAACGTAACGAACTTTATCAGTCCCTTTTGTTTGCGATTCGTAAGCATCATAGGCCTTACGATTTTCCTGAACTTCTTTTTTTATCTCTTCATCAATTTGTTTATTTCGAGACTCATTGCGAGTGTCAATAGCGACAGCCGTCTGCTCTGCAGGTGGCTGATAAACTTCACCGATATAGATCGCGGCACCATCCACAAATTGAACTTCTTTTTGAAAGCGAATGCGTTTGTCATAAAATGTGTAGTACCAGCGATCTTTGCCGGATACACGTTGGGTTTGGTTGGGGCTTCCCATTAAATCCAAAACGTCATCTTTTTCCATGCCGGGTTTAATGGACTCGAATTGCTTAAGCATGGATGTCTGACAAGCTGATGTGAACAGCCCTATAACGACGATCGGAATCGACATCAGTCGTAACATGATTTCCCCCACACCTCTAAGATATCAGTTCCAGCTTGGGATCGAAAGACTGGCGCCACCGCCGTCTCGTATTGAGACACTATTTCTTAAGAATCACCGGCTCAGTCAGTTCCGGTGGTTTCTTTTTCTTTTTAGAATCATCACCGTGTCCTTTGGCTTCCGCCTCTACACGGGCCTTAGCCTGCTCTGGAGTCTCGTATTGCTTACGAACCTTCTTCATTGTGCGCTTTACCGACGAGGAAAGACTCATCGCGGACTCCATATCGTCTAGCGATTTGACTTCGATACGTTCGTATTCGCGCTTGGTTGTAAGACCTTTTTCAGGGTAACGGTACTTCATCAAACCACGGACCTGATCATATTCCTGCACGTTTTTTTGCAGTTCTTTGTGCAAGGTCAGCATTTGTTTTACGATTTCATTTATTTGCGCAGGGTCCTTAGCGTGCGCTTTTTCCTCGATCAGTTTTTCGATTTCTTCCTGACCAGAATGGATTTTAGCTTCCAAGGCAGCCACTTTCGCTGCAACCTTGTCATAGCTTTCTTCAGCGGATTTAGGCTCGGCTTTTTCTTCCTTAGCGCCCTCGCCGCCTTCGGCTTTCTTTTCTTCTCCGCCCCCATGACCGCCACCGCCTTCGTTGGCAAATGCCGCCACGGCAACAGACATCACAGTGACTAAAATAAGCAGGGATCTAAGAACCAGAGAGTACATCTTGCCTCCAGGAGACCTTAAACGGCAGATATTTAATTCGGTTGATAAAGACCGAAGCTTTAGCCGGGCTTAAACCTTTGACTACCAATCTCCCACCACCGATATGAGTTAAAAGTTCACTCACATCCCAGCCGAACTTTGAGTCCGTCATCGCCTCTTTCAGTTGATAAACCAACTGGCTGCTATCGATACCCTCGATAATCACCGCATAGGAAAAGTTCCCGGCCGTGGAATTCGCATTGGCAAAATCAATGACGTCGGCAAAGTTGGCATCATCCGATGTTCTATTTTCGACAATGGGTTCCGCGGGCTGATTTAGGTTTTCAGAATAATCAAAATTTTCAGATGTATTCATCTCGTAGGCTGGCTCTGATTCTGTGGCCGCTTCGGAAAGCTCTTCAGAATACTGTTCATTCAGCGGAGTTTCGTTAAAACCACCGTCTGAAGATTCAGCGCTGTACTCACCAAAGGAATCCGCCGGCTGTTGAAACTGCGGCTCTTCAGTGGGTTCGAGATATTGATCTTGTGCAGGAGAGAACTCTTCAGCAGCTGGAGTGCCGTAATGAGTTTCAGAGATCGGCGGAACAAAAGCATTTTCGTTTTGTTCCTGGGCCGGTTCGGCTTCGTGGGAAGCCATTTCCGGTTGGCCATCATAATTTACAAAGAAAACCGCCGCACAATGGGGACACGTAAACAGCGCCCCAATGTGTTTATCCAGAATCTCTACTGGCTGTTGGCAGTTCGGGCATTGGATCAATTACTTTTTCCCTTTGCCTTGTTTTTCCAAACGACGACGCTCTTCACGGTTCATTGGACGGTCATCCACCGGCCCACTTTGGAAAGTCATCTTATTTCGCTTCGGCTCTTCAGAAACGCCCATTTCAGGCAATGAATGTCCAATGTCAGCTTCAGACGGGGAAGAATAATCCAATTCATCCAGGTCAGATTCTTCAGGACGCAGGCTTTCCAACATTTCTTCTTCAGATTGTTGAGGCACCAACTGAACGCGCATGATTTTTTCAATAGCATCGGACTTGATCGTGTTGTTCAAAGTTTCGAATGCCAAGAAAGCTTCTTTTTTATACTCAATCAAAGGATCTTTTTGAGCGTAACCGCGCAAACCAATACCTTCTTTAAGTTTATCAATAACCGCCAAGTGCATTTTCCAGTGATGGTCGATCGATTGAAGCAAGATCATTTTTTGAACCTGCTCAAGGAAAGGCCCCATGGATTCTTTTTGACGATCGTAAACGGCTTTCACACCGGCACGAACTTGATCGATGATCATTTCGGAATTAACCGCTCTGCCATCTACATCAATTTTGAAACCGAAAGTTTGAGCCAAAGAGTTGTTCAAGCCTTCGATGTTGAACTCTTCTTTTTTACCATCTTCTGGAACATAGGTATCAAGGATGTTGGAAACAACATCACCCAACATATCCAAAACGGAACGCTCAACGTCTTTACCTTCAAGAAGGTTACGGCGCATTCCATAGATCGCGTTACGTTGGTTGTTCATAACCGTATCGTAGTCCATCAAGTTCTTACGGATATCGAATTGGTGACCTTCCACTTTACGTTGAGCACCCTCAACCGCGTTCGTCACCATTTTCGCAGTGATTGGTTCGTCCTCAGGGATGTTCAACATTTCCATGATTTTCTGGATACGTTCACCATTGAAGATTCTCATCAAGTTATCTTCCAAAGAAAGATAGAAACGAGACTCACCTGGGTCACCTTGACGACCAGAACGACCACGTAGCTGATTATCGATACGACGAGATTCGTGGCGTTCCGTACCGATGATGTACAAACCACCCAATTGACGAACTTCTTCGCGTTCTTTTTCAACTTGGCCTTTAACTTTCGCCAAAGCCTCAATGTACTCAGGAGAATCATCGTTGCCCACTGCAGCTTTCGCCAACATATCCGCATTACCACCCAACATGATGTCGGTACCACGACCGGCCATGTTGGTGGCGATCGTCACAGAACCTTTACGGCCTGCTTGAGCGATGATTTCGGCTTCCCGTTCGTGATGTTTCGCATTCAAGACTTCGTGTTTGATTCCTTCGTTACGAAGGAATCGGCTCAATGCTTCAGATTTTTCGATAGAAGCAGTACCCACCAAGATGGGTTGACCTTTTTGAGTGCGCTCTTTGATATCTGCAGTGATCGCTTTGTATTTGGCTTTTTCAGATTTATAAACCACATCCTCTTCGTCTTTACGAGTGATTGGTTTATTTGTCGGGATCACATTCACATCAAGGTTGTAGATCTTTTTGAACTCAACCGCTTCTGTGTCCGCGGTACCCGTCATGCCCGAAAGTTTGTCGTACATACGGAAGTAGTTTTGGAAAGTGATTGTCGCCAAAGTTTGGTTTTCAGATTTAACTTCGACGCCTTCTTTAGCTTCGATAGCTTGGTGAAGACCGTCAGACCAGCGACGGCCCGGCATCAAACGACCCGTGAATTCATCCACGATCACGATTTCGCCATCTTTGATCATGTATTCAACGTCAAGACGGTACAAGTAGTGAGCTTTTAAACCTTGGTAAACGTGGTGAAGAAGTTCGATGTTCTGTGGATCGTAAAGATTGCCCACGCCCAACAACTCTTCAACTTTCGCATTTCCTTCTTCAGTCAATGAAGCAGTTTTTGATTTCTCTTCCATTGTGAAGTGAACATCACGCTTCAAGTGAGGGATGATGGAATTTACGATTTGGTACTTTTCTGTGGAAGCTTCCGCAGGACCGGAAATAATCAGCGGCGTACGAGCTTCGTCGACCAGGATAGAGTCACACTCGTCCACGATCGAGTAGTTGTGACCACGTTGAACGTAATCAGCCAGATCGAATTTCATGTTGTCACGAAGATAGTCGAAACCAAGTTCGTTGTTCGTGCAATAAGTGATATCGCAAGCGTACATTTCTTTACGTTGTTGATCGTTCAAACCATGAACGATGATACCCGTGGTAAGTCCCAACCAACCGTACAAGCGACCCATGTGTTCGGAGTCACGACGTACCAGGTAGTCATTCACAGTCACAACGTGAACACCTTTACCAGTAAGTGCATTCAGATAAACTGGTAACGTCGCCACCAGGGTTTTACCTTCACCCGTTCTCATCTCGGCGATCTTACCGCTGTTAAGAACGATACCACCGATCAATTGAACGTCGTAATGGCGCATACCCAAAACACGAATCGAAGCTTCACGGCAAACTGCAAATGCTTCTGGCAAGATGTCGTTAACTGTCTCGCCTTTTCTCAAACGCTCCTGGAACTCAGGAGTTTTCGCTTTAAGTTGTTCATCCGTGAGCGCCTTCATTTTAGGTTCCAAGGCATTGATACGATCAACCATCGGTTGGATCTTCTTCATTTCACGGTCGTGTTTCGTTCCGAATATTTTTGTAAGTATTTGCGTTACCATAGTGGCTAAGGATAGCCCAATAACGAGGAGGCCTGCAAGGCAAGGGGGCTTTTTATCGGCGCGTCATTGACGCGAGATCACTCGGAAATTCGTAAACCCAGACTAAGGACCAACACAGTGGGCATAGAGCGAAAAATAATAATAAAAAAATGAAATCACCTTACTTGCATTAATGGATTTTAATTACCATATTGCGCGCGCAAAATACTCTTTGAGTTCTTAGGTGTAACGACTTTGTCTGACGCCTTCATAGGCTGCGATAGCAACGCTTGTTGCAAGATTCAAACTGCGCGCACCCTCGCCGATCATCGGAATCGTCACTGTTTGATTCGGAAATTTCGCCAAAAGATCTGGATCCAAACCTTTGGTTTCTTTACCGAACACCAACCAATCACCAGTCTGATATTGTGGCTCAAAGTATGTACGTTTTGTTTTTGTCGTAAAGAACCAAGCGCGCGACGGATCCTCTACCAGCTTCCACCAGTCTTCAAACGTAGCATGACGATGCCAAGTCAGATGGGGCCAGTAATCCAGCCCCGCGCGTTTTAGATTTGTATCATTGATTTCGAAGCCCATCTTACCCACCAGATGTAACTCACAGTTCGTAGCTACACATGTTCGCCCGATGTTCCCTGTGTTTTGTGGGATTTCAGGCTCAATCAAAACGATGCGGAAGATTTTTTTCGAATTATCCAAGATGTTTAAATACCTCTTGGCCCAATTTAGATAGAGCCAATCTGCGACCCTTATCGACGATCAACTCAAGGTTCATCAGTTCACGATAAAGCGTCAAATCAATAGGTACGATCTCCCGACCTGAAGAACGACCCAGGCGTTGAATATAAGTTGCTTGTTTTTCAGTCAACTTAGATGTCATCAAAGGTTGATCTTCGATTGATTTTTTCCAGTCGCCACCGGTAATAACCGACGCATTCACTGGAAGCTTAAGTGGATTTAAGAAGTAGGTCCAAGCCTTCACCGGCTCAGAAGAGCCTTCGATGTACACATCAACTTCTTCTCTGGAGTAAAGACTCTTGTCCGAGTCCAATCTGTTAAAACCATAAAATTCGTCTAACAAATTGATCAGCAAATCAGAGGCCTTTAACTCCACCAACTGCCCTGGCACCAGGTCCGAGCCGCCTTTAACAAGCGCTGGGAAGCCAACTTTTAAACGATATGCTGTTGCCTTAATTCTGGCAAAGCTTAATGATTCCACGAAGTTCTGAATTTTTGAGTAATGAACCATCCCCTCGGTCAATGATCCATATACGAAAAAACGTGTTGCAGTCATAATCCCCCCGGTCTGACAACAATAGTGATTTTCCGATCCAAAACGCGCCTAGTAAAACTACACGCGGACGGGCTGTGTACCAAAAACAACTAGAGTGCTCAACCTAGAAACGCTTATCGTTTCGCGTTATTAGAAAATTAAAATTATAAAATTGCTTGAGTCCTTTTTGCATTCTTCCAACCCTTTGTTATTCTTGGTTTCAACGAAATTAGACATCTTTAGGTAACAACAGGATCCATGAAAAAAATAGAGGCTATCATAAAACCCTTCAAGCTCGACGACGTCGTCGATGCTCTCTCCGAAGTTGGAATTGAAGGTATCACTGTCTCCGAAGTTCGTGGGTTTGGGCGCCAAAAAGGGCGCACTGAAGTATATAAAGGTGCCGAATACGTCGTTGATTTTCTTCCCAAGATAAAACTGGAAGTCGTATTGCCCGCCGCTTTAGTCGATAGCGCTGTCGAAGCAATTCGCAAAACTGCTCATACCGGTAAAATCGGTGATGGGAAAATCTTTGTATTGCCAGTTGAATCCGCCCTAAGAATTCGTACGGGTGAAAAAAATGAGGAAGCACTTTAGCCATAGCAAATACTACGGCTATTTTTTTGTTTAGATTTCAGATTTTTGATTTTTGATTTTTGCAAGGGAGACGCAAAATGACTGCGAAGGAAGCTTTAAAATTCGCCCACGAAAAAGGCGCGAAAATGGTAGACCTCAAGTTCTGTGACATGATCGGAACTTGGCAACACTTAACAATTCCTCTTCACCAGCTTGAAGAAGAATCTTTTGAAAATGGATTTGGCTTTGATGGAAGCTCGATTCGTGGCTGGAAGGGTATCGAAGAGTCTGACATGATTATCAGACCTGATGCTAAAACAGCGATGATGGATCCATTCATGGAAATGCCGACATTGTCATTGATTTGCGATGTTTGCTTGCCAGAGACTCTTCAACCATATGATCGTGACCCACGTCAGATCGTTAAAAAAGCGATCGCCTACATGCAGTCAACGGGCATTGCTGATACAGCTTACTTCGGACCTGAAGCTGAATTCTTTATCTTTGATGACGTTCGCTTTGAACAAACTTCGAACTCTGCATTCTATACTGTCGACAGCAATGAAGCCGTATGGAACACAGGTCGCGATGAAGGCGGCGGCAATCTTGGATACAAAATCCGCTCTAAAGAAGGATATTTCCCAGCACTTCCAACAGATACCTTGCAAGATATCCGCTCTGAAATTTGCGCAGAGATGGAACTTTGTGGCATGCGCGTAGAACGCCATCACCACGAAGTAGCTTCTGCTGGTCAATGCGAAATCAACTTCCAATACGACACAGCCTTGAACATGGGCGATAAAATGATGTGGTTCAAATACATCGTGAAGAACGTTTGTATGCGCCATGGAAAAACAGCGACTTTCATGCCGAAACCAATCTTCGGTGACAACGGTTCTGGAATGCACATCCACATGTCTTTGTGGAAAGACGGTAAAAATCTTTTTGCAGGCAACAAATACGCAGGCTTGTCTGAAATGGCACTTCACTATATCGGTGGCGTATTGAAACATGCTCCAGCTTTGTGCGGCATCATCAATCCGACGACAAACTCTTACAAACGCCTGGTTCCAGGCTTTGAGGCTCCAACGAAATTGGCTTACAGCTTTAAAAACCGTTCGGCGGCAATGCGTATTCCAAATTCTGGGCCAAACCCTAAGGCAAAACGTATTGAATTCCGTACACCAGATCCAACTGCGAACATTTACTTGGCAGAGGCAGCTATTTTGATGGCCGGCTTGGATGGTATCATTAATAAGATCAATCCAGGCGACCCACTAGATAAAGATATCTATGGCTTGCCACCACAAGAAGCCGCTTTAATCCCATCAGTTCCGGGAACTTTAGAAGAATCCCTGGCTAATTTGATGAAAAATTGCAGCTTCTTGAAAAAAGGCGATGTTTTCAGTGACGACTTGATTGAAACTTGGGTGCAGTACAAAATCGACAAAGAAGTTCGTCCAGTACAGCAAAGACCAGTTCCTTACGAGTTCCACTTGTACTACGATTGTTAATAGTTTTTTTCCTGGAGATTAAATGGCATCAGATGACGTAAGAAATTATATGGGCTACTTGTGGTACCGCCAAGAAGATGGCGTGATCACAATTGGTATCAACGAAGATGGACTTGAGGATTTCGAATCTATCAGCACTGTGGACCTTCCTGCTGAACAAGAGGAAGTGGATACTGAAACTGTGATCGGATCTATCGAAACCAGCGACGGTCCTTTGGATATTTATTCTCCGGTTGATGGGACTGTTATCGAAGTGAACACTTCGGTGATCGACGATCCGTCTCTTATCATGGAAGACCCTTACGAAGAGGGTTGGTTGGTTCGCATCGAATCGAGCGATGATGTCGACGATGAAGATGAGGACGAAGATGATGAAGACGACGACGATGATGACGAAGATGATGATGAGGATTATGACGACGAGGACGAAGACTAGTCCCGGTCATAAAAAAAGCCCTGGGAGACCAGGGCTTTTTCTTTTTCATTCTAAAGAGGATTTAGATTCTTATCGTATTGCTTCGGCACCAGGTCTTTTAAAATCGCAAATGCCTGCTGAAGCTGTTTAAATCGTGGCGTACCTACGCAGCCTTTTTCCACCTGGCTTTTTTGCTCGCCCTTAGCCACCCGCAATGAGTAACTGCCGGCCGTGCATTTTGCCGACGACGATTTCTCAAGCTTCAATAGAACCTTCATTGCAGGCTCGCCTTTTTTCCAGTTCTTTTTTTGTACCGGTTCTGCATTCACACGAATGATGTCTTGCTGAATGTGCAAAGATTCTTTTTCTTTTTTGCCTTTAATATCGTAATGAAAATATACAACACCACGATAAAAATCCGGTCCTTTTTTATAAGGAGCCGCTTTCATTTTCAAAGGTGCCGCTGACACCGTCATTACCATCAATGTGATAAGTGCAAAAACAATCTTCTTCACTAACAACCGTCCTTTGCCAATATATGAAGAATACTAATGGTTGCAGGAATACGCAACAAGGTGGACCCGGAAGTCCCATTTCTTGACTTAAGCTGAGACCTCACCGACTGTGATTCCATGAATTTCCTTCTATATGCAATATGCACTCTCATCTGGGGCTCCACGTGGCTGGTAATCACTTTTCAAGTTGATTCGGCCTCCCCGATCGCCTCCGTTTTCTGGCGTTTTACTTTAGGGGCATTCATGCTTTTAAGTTATTGCCTGATAACCAAAAAGAAACTGTCCTATGGGAAATCGGACCATCTCACCTTCCTGACCATGGGCATATTTATGTTCTCGGTGAATTACATGTTGGTTTATTGGTCTGAAACCATGGTGAGTTCGGGTATAGCTGCGATCTGTTTTACAGTTATCGTCCCTTACAACATGATCGGCATGAGATTGTTCTTTAAAAAACCTATAACTCCTAAAGTAATTGCGGGATCCGTGCTTGGCGGAGTGGGCATCCTTTTAATCTTTATCAATGAGATTTTAGGTTTGCACGCCAACGAGCGCACCATCATGGGCTTGGTCATTGGACTGATTGCAACGCTATCGGCATCTGCGGGTAATATGTTGTCACAAAAATCCTATCGCAAAGCCGTTCCCGTGGTGGTTTCAAACACCTGGGGTATGCTGTATGGAAGTGCCTTCACTTTACTGGTCGGATTGGTTTTGCAGCATAGCTTTGCAATTCCATTGACCACTAAATATCTAAGTTCTTTGCTTTATCTTTCTTTATTTGGATCGGTCTTTGCTTTTGGCGCTTACTTGTCTTTAGCGGGACGAATTGGGGCTGAAAGAGCGGCCTACTCCGGAGTTATTTCTCCGGTCATCGCGCTGACCCTTTCAAGTATGTATGAAGACTTTAAGTGGACTCCCTATATCATCACGGGAGTCGCACTTTGCCTTTTAGGAAATATTCTAACACTGTACTCGCCAAAAACTACCAAGTTGGCGGGTTGATTCCTGGAGGCAAAAAGAACACGCCCGTTTGAAACATCATTTCGATGATCGACTGGGATGTTTTTCTTAAATCACGGCCCTGGGGTGCACCATTATCGACGATGATCATACCATCATCACTGCCAGAGATATAAGTGTGCCCCGGAGAAATACCTGATCCGTTCATCAAGATGGCACCCGTCATTGGCTTGTACTTCGTTCCATCCCAAGCAATCCAACCGGCTTTGTAAAGAGCCATCGAAAAGTTCACAACAGCCGCTGTACTTGACCAGATCAGTTTATTACCTTTGCTCGTATTAAAATCATCACTCACGCGATAACCCGCTCGTTGATAGGCCTCACGAACAAGTTCCGATTGAAATTCAGCACAAGGCACGTTCGAAAATCCGTGGCGAACCGCCGTTTGTTGAACCGCGATGGACCAGGCACCATTTAAGGCGACCTTGCCCGTGCTTTCATAATCCAAAGATGCTTGTTTCGCTGTGGCGGATTCAATCATCAAATAAGACTTCGGTGTTTCAACCGTGCGATTCACTGCTTTTTTAAGTTCGCTATAAATCGCGGACCATTTCGCGCGATCAGCAGCACTTAGTGAGGCCGGGTCCACACCCTTGTTTATTTTCGGAAAACGTTTTGTCGAAGATGTCGTATAGCTGAACTTTGGTTTTCCCGAAGTATTATAATTGGTCAGAAATCCAGCGCCAGCTGCAGCTGGCGTGACGACTGCGAAATTACCTTCAACACCCTGCAGATTTCCCACGATCGAAGCAAAGATGAAAAGTCCGCCCGAAGTTTTATTCAAAGTATCGATTTTACTTTGTGGAAACTGCGAAGCAGAAGCAGTGGGAACAGAAACGATTTTAATTGGATAAATGAATCCCGTGCTGGATCTTACAATCTTGCCGTTGGAATCACGATAGTCCAAATTCTTCATTTGATAGTCTTGCGGAACTTCGATCTGTGTACCTGCAGGTAGTTCCGCTTTATTTTCAAGAATGCTGTTACTTTCATAACGAACACTCATCGCTTGATTCAACAAAAGCTTTTGTGAAGTTACGGGTTGAACTGTCGAACCACCCGAGCCTGTATTTGTCGATTCTGAATTATCTGTGCCGCCAGTGCCGGGATCGACAATCGATGCTGTTTCGTCACCAGTCTCATCAACTGATGCAAGGTTGCTGTTACCTGGTCCGCAGGCATTCAATGCCAGGGCCAAAGCGAAAATCCCGATGGGATAAAGTGAGCGAGGTACATACATTGCAAAATCCTCCGTGGTTGTATTTCCCCATCGGAGCGCTCACATTTAAAATTTAATTTTTTATTACTCGTAAATGCGCTTACCAGTCATTTGTCGAAAACTGTCTGCGAACTATGCAGTTCTGCGTATGATGTGATAACCAAAGCGCGTACGAATTGGTTTAGTCGTGGTTTGTCCTACTTTCAAAGAAAACGCAGTTTCCTCGAAATCGGGGTCCAGTTTTCCTTCTGAGAATACTCCTAAATTGCCACCATCTGCTGCAGATGAGCATTTCGAAAACTTGCGTGCAAGTTCGGCAAAGTCTTTGCCATCTTTCAGTGCACGCAAAATATCTTCGGCTTCATAAGAATGCTGAACAAGAATATGACTCACCTGAATTTTCATACTCCGTAGTATGCCACAGGCTTTCAGAAATTTCACTGTTCATTTTCCATGAGTTCGCTATCATTTTCGGTAACTCACAATCAGGAGAATCTTCATGATTAAAGCAAAAGCGTATGCAGCCCCGTCTGCAAAAGCACCTCTGGCTCCGTTCAGTTTTGAGCGCCGCGAACTTCGCGATAATGATGTTCACATTGAAATTCATTATTGCGGCGTTTGCCACTCTGATGTTCACCAGGTGCGCGATGAATGGGGTCGCGGAAGCTTCCCCATGGTTCCAGGTCACGAAATAGTCGGCAACGTTATTGCCGTCGGTTCAAAAGTCAAAAAATTCAAAGTCGGTGATTTGGCCGGCGTCGGCTGCATGGTCGATTCATGTTTAGACTGTGCTTCTTGCAAAGAAGGCTTGGAGCAGTTCTGCGAAAGAGGTTTTGTTGGAACATATAACAGTAAAGAAAAGGACGGTTCCCCCACATTTGGTGGTTATTCGAACTCCATCGTCACCCGCGAGGAATTTTGTTTAAGCATTCCCAAAAATTTAAGTTTGGCGGCAACAGCTCCGTTACTGTGCGCAGGCATCACTACTTATTCTCCCCTTCGCCACTGGAAAGTCTCAAAAGGCCAAAAGGTTGGTATCGTGGGTTTAGGTGGTTTGGGTCACATGGGTGTGAAATTCGCCAATGCGATGGGAGCAAATGTTACTGTATTCACCACTTCAGCTTCGAAAGTGGAAGATGCTAAACGCCTGGGTGCACACGAAGTGATTATCTCTAAAGACATGGCGCAAATGCGTGCCCACATGGGAACTTTTGATTTCATCTTAGATACAGTGTCGGCTCCCCACGATTACAATCTTTACTTAAGCTTGCTTCGTCGTGACGGCAATATGGTGCTGGTGGGATTACCAGATACTCCCCCGACATTGGCTGCAGGTGCATTGATCATGGGTCGCAGAAAATTGGGTGGTTCTTTGATTGGTGGGATCCAGGAAACTCAAGAGATGTTGGATTTCTGTGCCAAGCACAACATCGTTTCCGACATTGAGATGATTCCAATTGAACAAATCAACGTCGCCTATGAACGCATGATTAAAAGCGATGTTAAATATCGCTTTGTGATCGATATGAAATCTCTTGCCTAGCCATTAAGACCGCTCCAAGCTTAAGTAATGAAGTACATTTCAACATTGCTTGCAGCGGTCGTTTCTTTATCAGCCCTACCATCTCTGGCGACAGAGATGAGCTTTCGCTGCCATGGGCGTGCATATGAGCAAGGCTTCTTTTTTCGGTATTCCGTGGAGCTTCATGATAAATCGGCCTCTCGCAGCCGTCTGACGACCAGCTCTGGATACAGCGATTCCATGGACTATGGCTGGAGGGAGATTTCCTCTGCTAATAAGGGCAAATTTGCCGTCGATTCTCCTTTTAACGAATATAAGGCCTTCCTATCCCAAGAGGGGCGCCATTTTAACCTGATTTTGGTGGATCCAGTGACGAGTGTTCCAGCAGAGCATCCTCCTTACGATCGTTTTGTGTGCGTAACAGATCTCTAATTCCCACGTAAAATTGACAGGTTCGCCACTCTAGACTCCCCAAATGACCGCAAATTCAGTAAATACCCCTCACACATTTTGGGAGGTATTAATGAAGGCATTTTTCATCGCAGCTGCGCTTATCCTAAGCTCATCTTTCGCTTCTGCAGGAGCAATGAAAGAGATCTCATTCATGACGACTGAAAGTGTTCTTGAAACACTTGGTATTGATGAAAGCATCCTTTCCATGGATCAAAAATTCACACAAGTTGCAGGTTACGATCTGGCGATCATCACGATGGCTCGTGGTAACTACAAAGTTAAAGGTGTGGCGCCCACTTTCAAATGCATCACTGTGTTCAAGAAAAATTCAGACAATTGGTACGATATCGTTAAAACAGAGTGCGAAACTCTTAAGTAGGATTTATGAAACCCGTAGGTATTTTCTTTGTTCTTTTGGTTCTAGTTATCGCAAGTGCAAATGCTGCAACTTGTGCAGATGTAGCAACAACGACTCTTCCAAATAATTCTGACGCTGTAAGCACTTTCGAGTGCACACCCGAGCAAGCTGACGCAAAACCAGTTTGCTTCGTGGTCGCAAAAGTTTCCGATAACCAATATCTTTACCAAACTATTGAAGACTCTGTGGTAATCA
This sequence comes from Bdellovibrio sp. KM01, assembly GCF_013752535.1. Taxonomy (NCBI): domain Bacteria; kingdom Pseudomonadati; phylum Bdellovibrionota; class Bdellovibrionia; order Bdellovibrionales; family Pseudobdellovibrionaceae; genus Bdellovibrio; species Bdellovibrio sp. KM01. The sequence goes on along the minus strand of NZ_CP058348.1, from coordinate 243,388 downwards.
ACTCAGCGACAACTAAGACAGTTCAAATCGTTGGTCTTCACGCTAAATACAGCACTGTAACTGGTGACAGCAAAGTCACTTCTACATTTTGGCCAAACGCAAGCCTGCTGATCCTGGATCACTCTGTTCGCAAAGGTTTCCTGAGCGGATACGATCTGCAAAAAAGCGTCAGCTACAGCTGTAAATAGTTTTCTAAATTTCAATTTGGGAATAAAAAAAGGGAGCTCTCGGCTCCCTTTTTCTCTTTTAGATGTTCTTTTCTGAACGAGTGAATTTTCTGAGCTCGGTCGGCACTTTGCCCTGAGCTTTGATTACTTGTGGATCGCGCAATTTAATGTTGATCGAATTTAATCCGTGACGATCATAAAAACGCACCAATGTCTCGTTACCTTTGTCGCTGGCTGCTGAAATCGCAAGCTCCATCGCAAAGATCGTGCGCTGAGCTGTTGCAATCAAAGCGCCCTTTTGAGTGGACCAAACACCTTCGCCCGTTCCCAACTTATCAACCTGATAATAAAATTTGCCGTTATCAAAGAATACGTAGCGCATCGGATACTCGGAACCCGTTTGCATCACTTTAAGTTCATCAATCTTGTTTTCAACCTGTTGCCAATCAGCTGAAGAATTTACGAATTGGTTATAAAAATCTGCATCTCTTTGGTGAGAAATCAAAGAACCCGCGGGTGAGCACGCTTGAAGCATGAAACCAGAAACTACTGCAAATAAAGCCGTCACTAGATGTTTTTTCATTCCTCTAGTTTATAAACTGGACCGCTCAGGTCAACGGCATTTATGAATCGGTCGAGGTTGGATATGAAATATCTAAGGCTATGATTATGACTTCATTGATGAGCTCTGTAGCACTGGCAGTTATTGAACCGACAACAAGTACCGAACTCGATACCCCACCTTATTCAGAGTTTAAGTGCTATAAACACCAGCTCCCCAGATTTTTTGCGTTTTGTAGTTTTCAGAATGTGTTTTTAGGCAAGCATTGACCGCGAATCTACACAACGGCTTCCGCTTACAATGGAATTAAAGATTGGAGGTGGCTTGTGTTTGCTTCAGTACGCACTTATCGTTTCAGCCCCGCATATATTCCAGAGATCAACGAAAAGCTTCAAGAAATGTTCATTCCTCTTTTGGAACAAATGGAGGGATTCATTTCCTATAATTGGATTACCACCCCTGACGGCCAAGGTGTCGGAGTTTGTGTTTTTCGTGACGAAATCGGACTTCGAGAATCTATTCATTTGGCCGCCGAGTTTCGCAAAACCCACTTTAGCCACGTGGGCATGACCACCCCGGAAATAATTATCGGCACAGTGGGCGCCCACGGTCATGTGGAACCCCATCCGTTGCATGCAGATTCGACCAAACACGAAGATCGCCCCACTCATTAAGACTAATGCGCCGCGCTTTTGCCAATCCCCCAGGAGTTTGATAGTTTCAAATTTCCTTAAGTGGGGGGCTAGCTTAGTTGGTTAAAGCACGGTGCTCATAACACTGGGATCGGGGGTTCAAGTCCCTCGCCCCCTACCATCATCAACCGCCTTCTTGGCGGTTTTTGTGTTTTTAGAAGTTCATAAATAAAATCAAATAATTAAGTCGGAAGTTGCGACAGGTCCCAATTTTTAAATATCACCCGAAATCACTCGAAATAACTGCATTTGCAGTCTGTTTGTAGCGTTCGCGCGCTACAGGTTTTCAAAACGCTACAAATGATGAATGAATTACGATTGATAAACTTTATTTTTGTTTATAAGAGTCTAACCGTGGAGTGAAATTATGATCAAAGTTCCAGGACCAGATGATTACAGAAGAAGTGCAATGTTGGACAAAGAATTTTTGGAAAGTTATCCCCTTTATAAATGGTTTGCCCTTACAAGATTTTCTCGACCGGATACGTTTAAATATTCGCCATCTGTAGTCAAGAATTGCCCCAACTGCAAATCGGACCAAACATTTGCCTTTGCTGATTTCGATGAAGCTTCGTGGATGCAACGATCAGCTGGAAGAGCAGGAACTTCTTTGCAGGATATTTACAAAGACATCTCCCTAAAGATTAATTATGAGTGTAAAGGATGTGATTCATTTCAAATGAACTTCATGCTGAAGTTTTCGAGTGATGGAGCGAAAGTCCAGAAAGTAGGACAGTATCCGGCTATAACCATAAAACCCTCTCAAGAAATCAATATATTTTTAGGCGAGTATGTAGATCTTTTTAAAAAGGGGCTTGTTTGTGAATCTCAATCTTATGGTATTGCGGCCTTTAGCTACTATCGAAGAATTGTGGAGCTAGAAATTGAGAGGCTTTTAAGCGAAATAGAATTCCATGTAGAGTCTGAAAATATTGAGGCTTTCAGGAGTGGGTTTAGAGAAATTAAAGATAGCCACTATGCAAAGAATAAAATTGAGCTGATTAGCCAGGTGATTCCTTCACACTTGAAACCAGGAGGTACGAATCCTATGGGAATTCTTTATAGGGTCCTCAGCGAAGGAATTCACTCGTTAACAGATGAAGAATGTCTTCAAAAGGCTAAGGCTGTAAGGGAAACGTTAGAAAGTTTCGTTCATCTTCTAAATGCAAACAAAGATGCAATTGCAAAGTTATCCAGCGCAACGAAAGAGCTTTTGGTAAAAAAATAAAGTAAGTGGCTCTGTGTGTTCATCTATATTTAGCTAAATATATTCACGCTTGATAACCTCCGCAGGAGGTTCAACAGAAAAGTGAAATTGGATATGGGGACGAAGCACTCCTTCGGTAGGGAGGCAACAGAGCTTATATTTCTTTCCAGACTCGCAGGGGCACTTGCCATTTCGACCGACATCCTTAAATCTCGAATGAGGATGTCGTCTCGTCTCTTTCGTTATATCCCATTCGTGAAATGGAGAGGCTAAAGCTCGAACTAAATATTTAACAACCCCATAGTTGTACTGATCTTCTGTTTCTTTTGTTTTCGGGTTTGTCATAAATGGAACTGAATACTTTTGAACGGGGTTTTTCACCATCGCTAGGGCAGCGACTTCTGCGCTTTTAATAATACGTCCACACATTTCACCATCATATATTTCTCCAGGATCATGGCCACAGTGGCTCCTTGGGGAAATTCGAGCGTCACAAATACTACAGTAAATTTTTTGTTTAACGAACTCAGGACTGATAAAGATTCCATATGGATAGATAGATTGGAACCTCTGAGTATGAGTGTTTATAAAATGTATTTTAAAATCGTCCATCAAAGGACTTGGCAAATGTCTACCCAGCATTGCAGCCAGTCCTTCGACACGCTCAAGGGAGCACCATCCATTATAAAACTTGCCTTGTTTATTCTCTTTAAACGCATGAATAAACATATCCTGCGTTTTTGTAGTCTGCTCTAGACACCAAATGTATTTGGCTTTTTCCTGGTCGCCGCATCTTACGGCCTCCTGCTTTGCGACCTTCAACAATTCGAAAATATTATCTGTATTCCGATTTTCCCAGTTGTTCTCGACGTCGCGTAATAATGCCTTAACTGCCTCCAAGCTCATTTCTTATCCAAAGTTGAAATCTCAACCCTGTCCCTCTGATTCTCCGAACTTACCTGTTTCACGGCGTCTATGAGTTTGTCGAATTTACTCGCAGGTCCCTTGTATTTTATTTTCTTGCTAGTTTTGTCGGGGAGGACGACGGTCATTTCAAAGCGGACTTCGGCATTAGAGTCCTCGTCCTTCTTCATTCTTCCTTTGATATAATCATAAACCATCATTGCAACTACAGGAGCCACGATATTTTGCACAACAAATCCCGCAATTAGGATCAGATCAACTCCATGGAACGCATACTCTTCATATTCGTTGCCAATGCAAATTTCGACTTTCAAGTTCTGAACGTCATTCCTCTCAAAACGCCGCCAAAGAAATTCTGTACCTTTTGGAAATACTGGGCCAGAAATATTACGAACCTGCTCTTCGGGAATAATAAGGACGTTGGCTTGGCTCAATTGAGATTTCAGGTCTTCAGGAACAAAGTCTTTATTAATCCATGTTTCAAATGAGTCGGTAGAATCTTCGAATTCTATATAGATATCTTGCTGTCCTTCAGTCATTTTCCAAATCCTCGTGTTATATAACAGCGTACTCAATGAAAGCCTCTAAATAAAGTCAAGTTTTGCTAAAAATAGAGAGCATCTTGATTGCAACGACAAATAAGGCCAACAAAGTTGTAGATTTGAAGAAAAATTAACTTCGCGAACTTACATCGCTAACAGTTTGCGATTGGATGTATATATGTCGCACTTGTCTTTGAAGACCCCAAAGTCTGCATCGTCTGTCAGAATTTTTATTCCTTGATTGTTGACCAACTCAAACATGTAGCTGTCGCTTACGTCAACATGCTCCATATGATTAAATATATTCACCATTGAAATAGCATCGAAATTATCATGGATCTTTTGGCACGAAGGGAGGATTTTATTATTTAGCGCCGCTGCCGCTTGTTTTACGGTCGATTTATATTCCGCCGTGGGGCGATATGTTCGTTTGTACTCTTGTATTGCGCTATTAGTTGATTTTTGAAGATCGTAATCTAACTTTACATAGCGATTCATAAATTCGCATGCGACCGACGATGAAATCAAAATTTTTGACTTCGCGATGACGATATCTTTATAAAACTTGGAGTATTTTGCGATTACATTTTGCCGATGATTTCCTATTGGACAGTGCAAAAAAAGCCAGATGTTTGTATCCACTAAAAATTTATCGTTCTCACTTGGCTTATAGTTTTGAATATCATGTATCATCGCCAAGATTTTCCTTTATAACTTTATTAAAGGTCTCCTTTTTCGCGAAATACTCTTTTGCTCGTTTAATTACCTTAACCAGCAATTCCTGATCGTCTTCAGATAAACCCGTAACCTTTAGCTTGGATTTCAAAAGGATCTCATCGAACTCTCCATATAGCTGACCGATGCCAGCGTTGAGAAAACTCGAAACTATCAAGTTTACATTCGCAAAATTGACCTCTGTGTCAACCCCGTTAGAGATGGCATTTTTTATTCTGGAGAATAGTGCTTCGCCATCTTCGACTGCAATAGCCGAATCGCCTCCCACTATCTCATAAACATTAATTTTAAGTTGAGTGCTCATCTGTGGCCCCTTTTATTTAAAACAACTAAATCTGTCATTCCGTAGAGAGTCGATAGCTTGTGCTATCACTCAAGTTAAATTCCACAACGACCATGGTGCCCCCAAAGTCATTTGCTGAATCAGCAAAAGCTTCTAACGCACCGCTCTGTGTCCAGCATCCGCCTCCTGAATATATATGAGCCCGCCCCTGATTTAATTTCAGAAACTGCTTTAATATGCTTAGTCCTAGGCCGCCTGGAATTGGTCCCGTCCTGGTAGTATTGCCTTCTTGTAAAGCCCATTGGATGGCTTCCGCAGCTGTTAAGTTTGAACGAAGAAAATTTGATACATTTTGCTGTATTGTCGTACCCAGATTTACGATAGAAAAATCAATTCGTTGTTTCGAGGGAAAGAACTGTCCGCATGCAAATACCTGAGAGCAATTTCCGTGCGTTATTGCATTTACGAATATTTCTAAAATACTCCTGGCGATTTCTCTTTTCAATAGATCTGTCATTTTGGGTAGATCTGATCTACCCAAAAGCTGCGACTGTAAATAGGCATGAAACGCCTTAACATCCCCTCGGCCAAAACTGCTGTAGGTAATTGTAGTGCCGTAGTAATCAGGCCTAGTTTCGCCGCCAAAATGACTTAAAAAACCATTCTTTTTGAAGATGGACTCAATCCCAGACGGAATGTTCTCAAGTTTGACTGTGTTTAGGTTTGCTGAAGTTCTATTTAAAATAGCTCCTAAAGCCGCACAAAGATTGGCTTCAAACCAATTGGCATAAGAAAAATCAATGGTGAGTTGATCCAGAAATAGACCTCGAGTCGTTGCTTCTAGTTTTGCGAGATCACTCAGGCCCGCCAGGTTATTTTCTATGCGTCCTGTAAACTGATGAATCATTCATTCTCCGCTTTCGAAGTCATCTCGGCATAATCTCTCATCAACTCTTCAATAACCATACCGGCGCTAAAGCCGTCCTTTTTACACTTAGCCTTAAATTTTCTTGAAATGTCCGTCGAAACTCGGAAAGTGATATTTGCCTTCTCGGCCAGAAGGGCTCTCTCTTTCAAACGTTCAATCATCTGAGTTTTAGGCTTTTTAACTTTCATTTCTTGTAAAGATATTCTGTTTTATAATTAATTGTCCAATACTATTTATTGTCGATAATTTATTATAAAATATAATATACTATGTAATACATAGAGCCTTACTAAGATGGATAAGATATTCTAAGGTAGAATAAAGTAGGAACATGCCGAAAGTTGAAGGATCAATAAAAACTGGAGGTCGGCAAAAAGGCACTCCCAACAAAAAGACTCAGCTTCTAAATGAAATTTTAGACGCCAAGGATTTTTGCATTCCCGAGAAGCTCATGGAGCTGCTTCCATCTCTCTCCCCAGAGAAACAAGCTGACGTTCTCGTCGATCTAATGTCTTACGTCTATCCGAAGCGCAAAGCCATTGAGCAGCTAAATGTAAACGCTGGGTATATCGACATCAACTCTTTGAGCCGTGAACAAGTTCAGGATCTACACAACGAAACTAACAAGAAACTTTTCGGCTACGATATAATGAATGCCGAGCAGCGCGCAGCGCGAATTGATCAGCTTGATAGAGCATTAGAGGTGACTGCCAGTAGTACAAAAATTATCCGAAAGCCATCGCGCAATATTGGATAGCTATTTTTTTGGTTTTGCTTCTTTTTGCATTTCACTCAAATCATCACTATCGACTTGGTCTAGAAATGTACATCTAGTGAGATCGAATTTACGGGCGTATTTTTTCTCATACGCCGAGACCAGCTTCTTAGCCTCTTTCTGATTTCTAACGAGTTTTCGTCCGGCATCATTCAAGGCAGTTAAGTTCTGTGCTCCCGAAGCTTTGCCAATTTTCTTTTCTTCGTGAATTTCCTTCTGAGCGGAAAAAATCCGTTCTGAAACATCACAGATATCACTAGCAGCATCTGTTTCTGCGGCGTCCTCCGCTGCGGGAACTTCCACCGCAAATACTTGACATACAAATATAGAAAAAAATAGAAAGGTTGCTACTTTCATTTTATCCGCCCATCTCTTTTCTTAGTTTGTTTCTCAGCCATAGCGACGAGGCTTATTGCACGCAAATTGAAGTCTGAGTAATTTTGCGTCCCAATCGAGCTGAAAAGCTCAGGAAGAAGTCTGTCTCTAAATAACAGCAGTTCAAATCTTGGCCTTTTGATTCCATGCTTAATTGCCAATCTACTAAATTCAGCTTTAACGTCTTTCTCCGGCTCCTGTGAGTCATGGATAACCCAGGTTGACCACACCCTAATGACTTTTTGAAAATCGAACCCATAGGCCTTGTAGGTATTCTTAATTGCCTCTAGATATACCTTATTGCTTAAACTTTTTTCCGCTCCAAAGAATTTCTGTTGTAGTAGCTGTCGGGTCTCCTTGGGATTTAGGCAAAATGAGAGATCATGCTTGACGCAAATTTCTATATGATATTGGTCGCCAGTTTTTGCGTTGAATGCCAGTAAATCAAGTTGCCGACCAAAACCCTTAGGCACTTTTACATCGGCAATAGTAAGGCAGCCGCGAAATTGCCTGAAATACCCCTCAACGATTGATTCTGTAGTGTTCATTTTTTAACCCGACGAAGACGAACTTCAAATAAACCGCCGAACCATTCCTCGCCGATAAGAGAATCTAGTGGGGCAACTTTCTCTTGTCCCTTTTCTGGACCGCTGCCAAACATTAGATGATCTATGGAAATTCCCAATACATCAGCGACACGCTTAATCTGCCTAACGTCGCGAGGATTAGAGCCTGCAAGCCATCCACTCAATGACTGCTTCGGAACGGATGCTTTCTTTGAAAGCTGGGAAGCCGTTATACCTCGATCTTTAAGATAGTATTTCAATTGCTGTTTTAAATTCATAGTCCTGCTTAACTTCGGAGCGAACTCTATATCTCTTAATGAACTGTCCTTATCGTCGGTCATGAATCCACCTTGCCGGACAATTTGTCCTTATTGCCGTTCTCATCGAATAGATCAATTTTGATCTCGCCCGCACGCAAAACGGTCGTATTGCGTGCAGCCCTATTTTGATCCGTTAGGGCATTTTCCAACTGGGATTTGCGAGCACTCTTGATTGCTCGTGAAATCGTACCCATGGGCGCACCCGTCGCGTTTTGAATTTGTCGATAGGTCTTTCCCTCTTGATGCAATCGCCGAATCTCGGTGTCGTTGTGAATGCGAGGGCGACCGAATTTCTTGCCTTTGGTTCTAGCGTGCTCAAGACCCATCATGGTGCGCTCGCGGAGTAAAGAACGCTCAAACTCCCCAAGGCTTCCAAGGATTTGAACAAAGAAGCGTCCCGATGGGGTGGAATAATCCACGTTGTCTTTGAGGGCTACAAATTTAACGCCGATCTTCTCAAAATCTTCCAGGGTGGATACCAAGTGTTTTAGACTTCTAAAAAGTCTGTCCATTTTTACGACCACAACGACATCGACTTCTTTCGCACGAACAAGAGCCATAAGGCGTCTTAAGCCTGGGCGGTTGTCAGTGGACCCACTATAGCCATGATCGATGATTTCCTCATGTATGGCCCAACCTCGCCCCTCACAGGCCCGTTTAAGTTCAGCAATTTGAACTTGGGGATTTTGATTATGGTGGCTCGTTGAAACGCGAGCGTAAATCAGAGCTTTCATTAACACCTCGACACGCAGAGTCTCACGCCTAACGCTTGATGTCAATACGGTGTATTATATTTGTATTGCCATAGTAGTGCCTCGTATCTAATCTGTTCCATATGGCTTTAAAAAAGAAACCAACTCGACAGCTTCGCCCCACCCCAATGTCCTTTCGCTTTTCAGAAGAAACAGTTAGGCAATTAGAGACACTCGCAATGGCTCTCAATTTGAAGCGAGTTGAAATTATCGAGGCTTCTCTTAAAGAAGCCTATGAGCAAGCTAAGAAGGACTACCCAACTGAGATGAAAGCTGCTGAGAAGAAAGTCGGTTAATAAAATTATATGACTGGACGGGATGGGAAGAAAAGAGACTCGCCATTTATTGCGTATTTGCAAAATCAAATTCAGATGGCCGAAAATGAACTGTCCGAACTTGGTTACGATCCATTGGCCTGGAAAAAACTGGTCAAGCACCTAAAATTCATGCCTGGTTCCAATGATGTGATGTTCACATCACATGTTGGATTTTGTAATGATCAAATGATTACCGAAAATAGAAGAGTACGGGGCCTAGATGCATATACCTATGCTCAGATCGCGACAATCGCACATATCTCTCTAAAATGTCGTAATCCTCAAAGGATGTTTCGACTTGGACTTTCATTGAAAGAGAAAATTCATTTTCTAGGAATTCCGTTTATATTAAGGCACGCACAGAAAAAGAGAGCTGCGAAGGGTGGAAAAGTTCGCCAAGGAAAGTTTGGAGAATTAAAAAAACTTATTGCGGATATTGTTCGACATAATCCAAAAGCGAAACGAAGCGACATCCTTAACCTATTTAAAAAGAGTATTAGCAGTAAGAGCTTTCAAATAAAGACATCATCTGAAATACAAATCGAAAGTGTTTCAATGGAAGATGAAGAGATCATTTATAACCTAAATGATGAGCGATATACCGTCGGCTATCAGCGCATTAGTGACATTCTTTCAGAAGTCAGACGCTTGGCGAAATAAATTTATTATTGGCGTAGCCAGATCCCCATAACTTTCACTCATTATCCTGCGTTTGGTTTTTTATTTGGCCGGGATTTGATGGATTGGAATTGCTCCTTTCATTTTTTTCGGCCTCCAAACATGGGGGTAGTAATGCGAGATACACAACACGAAGAAGAGACTCAGAAGCAGATTACGGAGACTTTCTGCTTTTATAGAGGGCTTATCATGGATCTATTTGAGCAAGAGATCGGCTCTGATAAAAAGTGGCCGTTTATTCGTTCAAGACTTCTTAAAATTCTAAGTCCCGACCGTGGCCTTGAAGCAAAAATCATTGCGATTGTTCAACGAAGCAGAAAGAAGGTTTAACATGGCCTCTTTTAGCGTCATCGAATTTTTATCAGAGAGTCACGGCATTGAAGCAAGAGCGGGCAAGAAAGGACCTTGCCCGTTCTGCAACGGTCCTCATTTTTCGATTACGAAAGACGATGCTTTGGGGAAATGTTTTTCGCCTTCATGTGGTCTCTATATAAATCAAGCGAACTCATGCCCGACGCAAAAACAAAGCCTTTTTAAGATTCACGAATCTATATTACAAGACTTTCACGAGTGCTTGATAAAGCAAGAAGGTAAAAAGAGCGGGACGGCTTGGAGCTATCTTGTCGATGAGCGGAAAATTCATCCGAGCGTCGTCAAGGCGTCTTTATTGGGCGCTATCCCTCGTAATTATAACCTAGATGAGAAGTTTGATCCAATCATCGCAGAAATTGAGTCTGAACTTCATAAGATCATAGGCACTGACAAAACCGCTGAATCAAAGAAAAAGGTATTGAGCCATCAAGTCGAACGTCTTAAGGACGCTAAAGAAAAGTTCAAGCGTGTTTTGGTTGGAAAACGGTTGTCCCCTCGCCATGGGGCGATCACATTCGCTTATTGTGACGAGTTTCATCGTGTTGTGGCGATAAAGTTTCGTGAGCCCTTTACGAAAGAAATTACACTTTATAAACCGACTCAAGTCATGGGACTTTTCGGTCATCAACTTTTTGAGCCGTATGAAGACGAGAGACACAAGCAGTTAAATAAACATCTTATTGTCGTTGAGGGGGAGTTTAATCAACTTCAGTTTCAATCATGCCTTGCAAGAGCATCCGAAGTCTTAGGCAAACAGTTCTCATACGCATTTGTAGCGGCAGTTGGCGGCGTTAATAGCGCCGACACTGAAACACTCAAAAAAATCTGCCGAACTCCTTATATTGCCTATGACAACGACCTTAATCGTGCAGGTGAAGTGCTTGTCGAAAAAGCTCAAGAGAAAATGAGTATCTATGCTTTTACGACGCCTGAGCCAGACAGTGACCTCGATAGCTTTATTGTAAAGTCCGGCGATGACATGGCGACTATCGAAAAAATAAAATCACTTATTCAAAACTCTCGCTTTTGCCCGCGCAATGTCGAACGAGTTGCTGAAGAGGTCTTTTTATCTCGTCAAAAACAGGGGTCCTCTGACAAAAGAAAAGACTTTGAGATTAACTCAAATGCGTTTGAACTCTTGATAGCTGATTTGAAAGACCGAGGAGAGCTTTTATATGACGGTCAATTAGCCTATTTATTTTCAAAGACAGACAAGAACTTAGTTAAAATAGATGCCGAGGACCAAGATTATAAAATCTTGATGTCTCGATATAAAATCAACGCCTCTGAAATTATTTATAAATATATCTATTCAGAACTTGAGACGACCGCTGCGAAAACGGCGCGACGAGTAACGGTTTACCCGTTCTCACACTACGACGATAAGACAAACCGCATTTATCTCTCGAACTTCTCGAATCAGGTTTATCGAATCTCTCAAGATCAAATTGAACTCTGTGAAAATGGAGTCGATGGGGTTCTATTTCTACCTAATAAAGTTTATGACAAATTCATTTTTGAGAAGCCCTCATGGCGGGGCTCTTTATGGGATGAAAAAATCTTGTCGCAGGTCAAATTTTCCAACAAGGGACTGCATCCAAGTGAAGCAAAAACGCTTTTTTTGATATGGATTCTGACGCTGTTTTTCCCCGAGCTATTCCCCACGAAGGTCATACTCGCATTTATCGGTGTCAAAGGCTCCGGCAAAACTAGTGCCGCCCGCCGTGTACTTCAAATTATTCATGGAGTTAAAAGCAACGTGACTCCAATCCCAAAAGAAGCCAGCGACTTTGATGCTATCGTAACAAACAACTCTCTTATCGTTTTGGATAATGCTGACACAAAGAATCCGTGGCTGGATGACCGTCTCGCTATCGCGGCGACCGGAGGAACTACTAAAAAAAGAAAGCTCTACACTACGAATGAATTTATGGAGGCGACCATTCAATGCCATTTGATGATTACGGCTCGTGATCCGCATTTTCGCCGTGACGACGTGGCAGACCGAGTATTGCCTTTGAAGGTCGAACGTCAAAATAAATTCAAAGGTGAAAATAGACTAATTCGTGAAATTTCTGAAAATCGAGACCGATTGATGTCGGAACTCATTGAGTTCGCACAAGAAGGCCTTATTGCCCTCGCTCAGGCTAAGGATGAGGACGACATCGGATCGTTCAGAATGGCCGATTTCAGCAGCTTTGCGACGAAGCTAGGACGTCACGCCGGAATAGGAAATAAGATCGAAGAGATTTTCAAAAAGATTTCTGCCGAACAATCGCAATTTGCTCTTGAGGATAACTCCCTCTTTATTTTTCTTTATCGCTGGGTGCAAAAAAATCCCAATAACAGAGTCACGAACGTCCAACTGTGCGAGGCGCTTTCTGAATTTGCAAAAACAACGGGGCAAAAGTTTGAATTTTCAGGACGAGGACCCGCTTTCGCTCAACGGATGTCACATTTACGACCTAACTTGAAAGAGTTTTTCGACATCACTGAAAGCAATGGCGGTCAACGAAACGTCTTTTATCACTTTAAGATAAAAAAGGAGATGAGTGACGTTTAACTTTTCACCCAAGCTTTCACATCGAGTAATCAAATAATTTCAACAGGATATGTGCAAGGTGAAAAGGGTGAAATCGAATTGGAATAAAGTTTTATAGAATTTTGTCGAGGTTCAAAAAATGTTTCTTGAGTAAGAGCAAAAATGAAAAGGACTTTTCACTCAAAGACCGAAGGGAGGTCTATGCGCTTAGTTGAACTTTTGAAAAAGCTGGCTCGTGAAAGCGATGCGCCAACAACGCCGATTCAGCAAAAATTAGAGGACTGGCAAGAGAAAGCGTCGGATCAAAGCTCCAAAGAGGATATCGAATCAGACGAGTCGAACGATTAGCTCACAAAGGCGGTTAAGACTTTTAGAGCGTGTATTTTTTAATTAGTTGGAGCAATTAGCTTCAGGGTTGGGTTCGTTAAATTGGAAAGGGAATGAAAGATGAGCTATAAAGATGACGTTTCATCGAGAGAAAAACTATCTTGATGTAGGTTCTTTGAAAACTGAAGAGTGGATGACAACAGAAGAGGCGGCGGCATATCTCAAGATACCCAAAGCTTCACTTTTGAATTTATCGAGTAACGGCAAAGTACCTTACTATAAGTTCCAAAGACGAAATCGATATTTAAAATCAGACCTTTTGCAACTTCTTTTGGCAAATCGCAGAGGAGGTTTCAATGGGAATTAAATTTGATGAAAAGACGAAGGCTTGGACTGCGTTTTTTAGTAATCGGCACCCAATAACAAAAGTTCCGAAAACTTATAAACGAGTTGGTTTAAAGTCCAAGGCTGAAGCGCAAAAGATAGAGCGCGAGCTTGTGGTCAAGATGAACAACTATTTTCATCAGAAAATCTATCCTTTGTGGGATAAATTACTAACTGATTATTGTGTCAGTATCGACGAAAAGAATGAATTAATGAAAAGCACTATCTACAACAGAGAAAAGGTTTTGCGACTTCATACCTTACCAGCTTGGGACGCGAAAAGAGTCGATCAAATTACGACCCCTGATATTCACAAGCTGCTTAATGAGCGCCTTGGTCAAAATGCAGAAGCTCATCGGAAGTTCTTCATTAAATGTCTCAAAGGCGTGTTTCAGTACGCGGTTGAAGAAGGAATTCTAATAAGGAATCCGACCCCGCTCATTAAGTTCAAGGTCAATGACAAGATCAAAGCGGTCCTAACGGAAGAGCAAATTTTAACTCTGTTGCGACGAGCCCAAGAGTTGGATTGGCATTGGTATCCTCATTACGCCGTCGCTCTTTATACGGGAATGAGAAATGGGGAGCTTTACGCGCTTATGTGGGACAAGGTGAACTTAGAGCAGCGGCAGATTTTGGTGAATTGTTCTTGGAGCAGTAAAGATGGGTACAAATCGACCAAGTCCGGTGATGACCGACTGGTTGAAATTCCTAAGCCGTTAATGCCAGTGCTGACTGAGCTGAAGTTGCAAACAGCAGGCAATAACTTTGTTCTGCCGCGTTTGAGTAAATGGGATAAGGGGGAGCAGGCTCGTGAACTTAGATTCCTTTTGAAATCCTTGGGGCTACCTGAGATTAGGTTCCATGACCTAAGAGCGAGCTGGGCGACATTATTGCTTGGGAAGGGTGTTGCTCCCAGTAAAGTGATGAGCATGGGAGGTTGGAAGGATATGGATACGATGATGATATATATGCGAAAGGCAGGAATCGATATTAAAGACTCAACCAAAGTATTGGATGATCTGCATATTCATAAAGTTGAATCTGGAAAACTATTGAAGTTACCAGACCGATCTTAGTGAACGATAGACATCTTGTTTCTTGTATATTTACTATTGTTTATATGGAAAACAATTTTTGGGGAAGTGTCTTAAATGGCTTTGGAAGTATCCTTAAGGGAGTTGCTGCAGTCTTGGCGGTGTGTTTTGCGAAACAACCAGCACAAGACTATTTCGATTATCTGAAATCGAGCCAATTGCAGATTCAGCTTCAATTTCAACAGCAGCTCCAGAAGCAGGCTCAAGAACAGAAGCAGAAGCAAGAGCAGGAACAGAATAATTCCCAAAAAATAGATATAAAGATAGATATTCATGAAGCGCAAAAGCAAGTATCTGAGTTGATTCAACAGTCCAATAGTCCGACGCAATTTGCAAAAAGCTTTGAGAAGATTCCATCAAATCTTCCGAGGAAAAACGGAGATACTGTTGGATTGGTGATTGCTGAAGAATACCGTGCGGAAGTTAAGAAAGAGCTATCCAGGGCGCCTACAGATAGGGAAAAAGCCAGAGTCATCGAGGATTTTTGGAATAAATCTCTTAAAAGCGAATCCAAGGACGTTAATCTTAAACTGGGCGTGGAAAAATAGAGCTTGTAGTGTTTTGTAGTCCGTCGGGAAAAAGAGGCTTGAAATCATTAACAAATTTCAACCTCCGCACTCCCTACCACTTTTGCGAAGCGAAAGTGGTCCTCCATTTTCGATTTTCCATTTTCGCTCCCCGTATTTTGCTTCTTCTTCCCTGTTTCGCAAAAGCGGCAAGTAATGACTTTTATTGCCGAGGTTCTTTGTTTTGGTGAGCGGCTGTTGCTGGCATTGTCGGGACGTTTTTCAGCTGCCATTGAGGCAGCCGAAAAAGTGTGCTTGCTGGGACTGCCTTCGCAGTCGCAGGCGCGCACTTGCTCCGCAATAAAACGAGCCACTGGCTCGTTTTATCGCGGGCATAACCTCGCCCCCTACCATTTTCACTTCGCAAAAGCGCTTTTTGAGTTTTTCTTTAACACATCCATTGCAGACTCCCTTTTTACAAGGCGCCCAGATTTTCTAAAGTTGATATGATGGATTGAATCTTTTTGTCGAAATCCTGATGGGCAGCGATACGGGTGAAACTTGGATGACCGCCCCATACTTTTTCTAAGCGACGTTCGCTCTCCAAACTTTGCTCATAGTTGTGAAAGCGCGACTGATGAACTCCGCCAAAATGTTCTTTCTTGGGTAGTTCTAAGAATAAAACGTGATCATACTTTGCTAACTCTTCGTCGATACGAACCGGAAAGTTTTGAAGATAATCTTCAATACCTGGAGGCCAAAAGGCCGCCCCATCCAATTTAGCCCGATCTAAAATCATATGAGAGGCGCGCGGGTTTTTGCGTATACAAATGTCTTCCAGATTCTCTTGCACCGTCAAAATTGAATTTTGAAAATTGCGGATCTGTTCCAGATCGTCATGGGAAGGTGCTGGAAACCCACCTTTTAACAAAACGACCGCGCTTTCCGGAACCAAAACTATGTTCTCATGCTTGAGAACGGCAATGGCATCCAGCGCAGAACTTTTTCCAGAAGATGGGGCACCAGTCAGTACAATTTTAGTCATTTTTTTCATAGTGCCCCCATTTGCTACTAAATCTCCGGAAATCTAATCGGTGTCGAATTGCGATTCTCGTCAATGGCCACCAAAGTAAATACACCGGTCATCGATTTGGTTCGCTTATCGCTGTACATGTCTTCACAATATGTGTCGACCGTCACTTCCAGACTGCTCTTACCTATTCTACTGACATATGCATCAAGCTCAACAATTGTTCCTGCTGGAATCGGAACATTAAAGTTCACTCGGTCACTGCTTACAGTGACATAGCGTTGCCTGGAAAAACGGGTTGCCGCAATGAAGGCAATTTCATCCATCCAATTCAAGGCCAAGCCACCGTATAGAGTGTTGTAATGATTTGTCTCTCCAGGAAAGACAGTTTTAAAGACGCGCGTGCGCGATGAACTCTTTCGAAGTTCAAGATCCATGGGTTCCTCCGCGGGATTGTATTCACTCCGACTTCGTCGGAGTGGTGTTAGCTCCTATCAGGGATCGGACTTCCTTTAAAAAGGTCACCGTTGCGGGACAGCGCCAGAATGGCTGCAATAAAACAGCTTCACTGAACTTCACCTGTATTAGGAGCCTAGAACGATATACAAACTCAATTTTGTACGCAAGAATAACCTCCACCAGCACGGAGGATTTATGTCGACCAAGACTTATCAGGGAAGTTGTCATTGTCGGAAAGTTCGTTTCACAGCGAATTTGGATTTCTCAAAAGGCACGGGCCGATGCAACTGCAGCTTTTGCACGAAGGTTCGTAACTGGAGTACTCAGACGACCCCCGACCAATTCAAATTGCTCACGGGGGACGAAAGCCTATCTGATTACTCAAAATCTGGAATCCAAAATTTCAAAATTGGTGACCAGATGGCACCATATTCTAATCATCACATGTTCTGCAAATCTTGCGGAGTGCGATTATTTTCCATCGGCAACATACCAGAAATCGGCGGAGACTATGTCTCCATTTCTATTCCAGCGTTAGATGATGTCGACTTCAAAGAAGCCATGGCTGCGCCTTTAAGATACATGAATGGTAAAGACGATGACTGGTTTCACGTACCTGCTTTTACGGCGCATTTATAACTTATTTTTTGTTCTTGGAAACAGACCCAACTGCACTCTATATACCGGCAGATAACGAAACAATCGTTCACTGTCAGTAAACTTTGCTGAAAAAAATTGTTCGTCCGTAATCATAGTGAGTACAGTATTTGGTTGGTCACTGATGTTTAACATTCTAAACTGCATGCTGTTCGGTATCCTTAGAGTATGAGTTCAGAGATAACTGCGTATTCAGACTATCGTGATTTTTTGCAATTCAAGTACAAAGCAGCCAAAGAAAAGAAAGCCAGCTTTTCACTTCAGCACTGCGCGAATCATCTTAAAGTTTCAAAAACTTTTGTGAAGTTGGTGTTCGACAAGAAAAGGAATTTTACTTTTCCCACTTTGCCACTGGTTTGGACATTATTTAAACTTTCTCCAACCGAGCAAATGCAGCTGACATTTTTGTTCTGCTACACAAATGCAGAAAACGAAATCCTGCGCTCACACTTCCGCGCCGTTCTTTCTGAACTAGAAACCGGCAAGATCACCCCTCCCCTTTACGCCACTGAATCTGAAACCAATGATTAGATAGGGGCTGTTGAGTTCAAGCGCAACAGCGGGCTTTTAAAGACATTTAGACATAAAAAAAGGGCTCCCGCTGGGAGCCCTTTAATTTTCTAATTATTTAGAATTTAAACTATCCGTCTACGAAAGACTTCAGTTTATTGCTGCGAGAAGGATGACGAAGCTTACGAAGAGCTTTCGCCTCGATCTGACGGATACGCTCACGGGTAACGTTGAAGTCTTGACCTACTTCTTCCAAAGTATGGTCAGCTTCTTCACCGATACCGAAACGCATACGAAGAACTTTTTCTTCTCTCGGAGTCAAAGTCGCAAGAACTCGGCGTGTTTGTTCAGCCAAGTTCAAGTTAACAATCGCCTCTGCAGGATTGATAACCTTTTTGTCCTCGATAAAGTCGCCCAAGTGCGAATCTTCTTCTTCACCCACTGGAGTTTCCAAAGAGATTGGTTCTTTTGCGATTTTAAGAACTTTACGAACTTTATCTACCGGCATGTCCATTTTATCTGCGATCTCTTCCGGAGTTGGTTCACGGCCAAGCTCTTGGATCAAGTAACGAGATGTACGAACAAGCTTATTGATAGTTTCAATCATGTGAACAGGGATACGGATCGTACGCGCCTGATCGGCAATAGCACGAGTGATCGCCTGACGGATCCACCAAGTCGCATATGTCGAGAATTTGTAACCACGACGATATTCGAACTTATCAACCGCTTTCATCAAACCGATGTTACCTTCCTGGATCAAATCCAAGAATTGAAGACCGCGGTTTGTATACTTCTTAGCGATAGATACAACTAGACGTAGATTCGCTTCAACCAATTCAGATTTCGCTGCATCGGCCTCACGCTCACCTTTCCAGATAGCTGTGTATGTTTCCTTAACCCATGTGTGATTCATCTCAGTTTCAGAGTCCAAACGTTTAATACGGACTTCTGCTTCTTGAGCTTGCAACACATAAGATCTGAATTTTTGATAGTTAAGACCTGTATCACGAGTCATGCGTGTCAGTTCTTTTTCATTGCTTTCAACAAGCTTCATACGCTCGCTCATGGAAGCAACGTCTTTAGAGAACGTACGCTCTACACCGTCTTTGATACGACGACGAAGAGTTCCGATACGGTTCACCAAGTTTTTGAACTTGATCACAACACGGTTGATCGTTTTACGGTTAAAGTTCACAGATTCGAACACCGCCATCAACGTGTCATTCATCGCAACAAGTTCTTTCATTGCGGCCTGACGGGCTGGCGTGTTTGTTTCTTCTCGGCGAAGAACTTCGAATTGTTTTACGGCTGCCTTTTGGTATTCCGTAACTTTACCGATCAATTCGTGAATTTTATCGATGTATTCCTTTTCATCGTATTGAGTTTCTTCATCCTCAAGACCACGGAAGATCGATTTAACTTTGATACGGCCTTCATCAAGACGCTTACCAAGTTGAATGATCTCGTAGGTACCTAGAGGTGACAAAAGGATCGCACGAACGATTTCACGTTCCCCTTTTTCAATACGACGAGCAATCTCAACTTCACCCTCACGAGTTAGTAGAGATACGGAACCCATTTTACGCAAATACAAGCGAACGGGGTCGTTACCCTTAACGTCTTCGCTTTCTGCTTTTTCTTCTTCATCTACTTCTTCGTCCTCAGAATCAGGGCTTTCCAGGAAGTTGCCTTCACCCTCTTCTTCTTTCGAAGTTTCAGACAAGTCTGAAATAACTACACCCGCGGCCTCTAGGCCATGCATGAACTGGTCCAATGCAGCTGGGGCAATGATTTCAGGTGGAAGAAGGTCGTTGATCTCTTCGATCGTCAACGCACCCTTTTCCTTCGCAAGCTTCAGGAATTTCTGGATTTCTTCTTTAACCAGAGCTTCCTGTTCCTGCAAAGAAAGAACCTTTACGGGCTCTTTCTCTTGTTTGTTTGGTAGGTTCTGTTTCATCAATGACCCGCCTTTATCCTTTATTCAGAGATAGTCGATCTCTGTGTGCCTTCATAATCTGTTCCAACTTTTCGGAGCTTGGCTCGGACTTTAGTTCCAGAGCCAATTGCTTTGCTTGATCGCGCAAGAAATTGTCGCGCACGCGCTTAAAGCAATCGCGCAGAAGCTTCGCCTCAGCTTCTTCATCAAACCCGGGGTCACCTTCACTGGCTGGTGCCTCTAAGAATAATAATTCGGGTTGATCTACATAGGAGACAAGGAGACTGGTCAATTTATCAAACTTATTTAAGTCTTGTCTATACACATCAGTTGCTTTTTCCAGGATCTTTTTCACTCCCGGGTGAGCAATACTTGCCAGCACATTTTCATTCACAAACTGCTCGAAACTGGCACGACTTTTGAGTACCAATCCTAATAGCATTGCTTCCGCTTTTGAGGCTCCTTTGAGGGTGATTTTGCCACCTTCTACAGAGTCAGACGCTTGTGGACCCACTGCTGGGTTAGCTTGTGACGAGTTCTGATTTGGCTGCACCGTCCTAGAGAAATTGCTACGGTTTTGCGAATATACAGGGCCACTGCTTTGCAATCCTACAGCCTGACGAAGCCATGGCAGGGTCACTGCCATCTTTTGCGCGGCCTCAGCCAAGTACAAATCCCGCAAACGCTGATCGGGAATAATCTCAAACATCGGCTTCAATTTATCCGCAAGCTTAACCTTTTCTGGAGCATCACCACGGTAACCCTCCATCCAACGATTCAGGATCAAGACAAACAAATCAGGCGCACGATCCAATTCGACCTTTAAGGCCTCGGCACCGTACTTCTTCACGTAATCATCAGGGTCCATGTTATTTGGTAACGTGAGCCCTTTTGGATACAAATCAGCTGCCAACAGGATCGGAAGACTGCGCTCAGCCGCTTCCATCCCTGCGGAGTCACCATCAAACAGCGCCACCACGTTGCGAGTCATACGCTTTAGCATCTTGCCGTGCTCTGGAGTCAAAGCCGTTCCCATGGTCGCCACAGAGTTTCTAATGCCCGCTTGGTAAAGAGACACTAGATCCATATATCCCTCTACAATAAGGGCTTGGTCTTCAGAACGAATATAGCGAGCTGTCTGTGACAATCCGTAAAGCACGCGTCCCTTAATAAAGACCGGCGTTTCGGGAGAGTTCAGGTATTTGGGCTCGGTCTCTTTTTTCTCTAAATAACGTCCACCGAACGCAATAGGCTCACCCATGGCGGAGAAGATCGGAAACATCAAGCGATCACGGAAAAGATCGAAGTAGCCAGGCTTGCCGTTGCGGGCCTTTACCAGGCGCGCTTCTTCAGCCAAGGCCATTGGCACTTGCTTGCTTTGTAAAACGCGCTCTAAACCATCCCATTCGGCAATCGCGTAACCAATACCGAAAGTGTCGATCACTTCCTGGGACAGGCCACGGCTGGCGATATATTTCTTAACCGGATGGTCGTTAGGGACACGACGAAGTTGCTCTGAAAAATAATCAGCAGCGAGCTTATTTACTTTTAACAACGACTTCTTTTTATCCGCGACTTGATCACGTTGCGGGTCATGGGCTTCTGGAGCGGGAATCGGGATGCTGGCGCGGTTGGCAAGGTACTCGACAGCCTCAGGAAAACTCATGCCCTGATATTCGCGCAGAAACGAAAACAAGTTACCGCTCTTGTGACAACCAAAGCAGTGATAGACTTGTTTTACTTCTGAAACAGAGAAGGACGGCGTTTTTTCAACGTGATCCGGAAATGGACAACGACCCATCAGGCCACTGCCACTCTGTTTTAGCTGTGTGTATTGGGAGATGATATCGACGAGGTTATTACCCTCTGACACTCTCTCAATAAAGTCTTGGGAAAAACGCATGTACCTTCCAAAGTTTGGTTCAGTTTTACCTTCAGGAACTCACTGAACATGAGTCCCCGCAGGCTTTAGGCAAGGTCCAATTCTTCCGAGGAAAAACTAGGCTAGTTTCGCTTTGATTACTTCGCTAACGATTTTGTTGTCAGCGGCGCCATTGGCACGAGCGATGACTTCTTTCATCACTGGGCCCATGTCTTTCACAGTTTTAGCGCCAGTTGCAGCGATAACTTCTGTTACTAGAGCTTCGATTTGCTCGCGGCTCATTTGCGTTGGCAAATAAACTTCCAAAACTTTCAATTCAGCAGATTCTTGGTCAACCAGGTCTTGGCGGCCAGCTTGTTGAAATTGATCGATGGATTCTTTGCGTTGCTTAACTAGTTTTTTAACGACGTTCATCACTTCTTCCGGAGTGATTGGGTCTGGGCGCATATCGATTTCACGATTTTTGATCGCAGCTTGCAGACCACGAAGTGCTGTTAGCTTAAGTGATTCTTTTGCGATCATTGCGGCTTTAACATCAGCCATGATTTTGTCTCTGATTTCCATGAAAACTCCCTATGGTGATTATGACAAAAGGCGACTTTGTGGGTCGCCTCTTGTGAGTAAGAAACTATAATTCTTTTAAAGAACTATTCGCCCCAACCTTTACGAGATTTCTTAACAGCGCGCTTACGAGCTGCGATAGATTTCTTTTTAAGTCTTACAGAAGGTTTTTCGAAGTGTTCACGTTTTTTAACTTCAGAAAGAATACCTGCTTTTTCGCAAGATTTTTTGAATTTACGGAACGCTGATTCAAAAGACTCACCGTCTTTGATTTTAACCATTGCCACGACAATCACCTACCTTCCAATGTGGTCGAAGAGAGAAATAAGAATGAGAGTGTATAACAAAGAGGCAACGGAGGGGCAACCCCTCGAGGTCTTAACGCAACGCTTCTGCAAAAAGTGCCAGGCACCTTTTCATTGATAATTCGCCAGGGAACTGGCTATCGTGCCGCCATGAAATCTATCTACCTAATATTATTAGTATTATTGCTCTCGGGTGCGGCATCAGCTCACGGCTCTTCAACGGCGAACACACTGCCTTGGGCGACCTATCTTGCACCCGATTTCGTGATCGGAACCCCTCCGGCCCTTAAAAATGCCCCTAAAACACTCACAGCATGGGTCGGCCAAGAGGATTGCAGAGCTCGTATTTCACAGATTACCTGCAGTGTAGCGGACCTACAGCATGACGACGTCTGCGGTGAAAAAAACCAAAAGGCGATCGAAAATCTGGAGCATCTTTATGACCTTCTTCAAAAACCACTTCAAAGAGTCTTCTGCTCTTTGCCGTATATTTTTGTCGTAGATAAAATGGATTCGCTTGCGATGGCCGGCTCTGGTCAAGGCACTTCATTCATGGCAATCAGCCGAAGCCTTGTTGAATCTGGATTAGAAGCCGATGCGGTTCTTGGCTGGAAGGAACAAAAGATTTTTGGCAGCGAATTACCCCGCTACCAAGTCAGCAAAGACGGCCCGCAAGTTTCAATTCGTGGCAAATCCCCGCTGCAAATTATGCAGTACGTGGTTACTCATGAGTTTGGTCATATTTTGGATTTCGCCAATGGAGCGAATCGCTTTTACTGCGCTCCGGGAGAAGACTGCTCGGCAAAACCAACAACAACTGAAGAGTACTACGCGCTTCAAAAAAAATTCCTGCCAGAGATGGACTCGTGGTCATCACTCAGCTGGAAAAATGGCTATGAGCCAAATGATCAGAATATGTTTCCGCTATGGAGCAGGCTTTGCTTTTATTACTGCGAAGGCAGAACCAAATTACAGCTGAGTGAAATGCATGACTTCTACTTGCAATTCGACCGAACAAACTTTGTAACCACTTACGCTGCCACAAATCCCTATGACGATTTTGCCGAAAGCACTGCATTTTATTTCATGGCTAACGCTGATTTTGATCTGCAGTACAGAATCCTTACGGGCAAAGCAGTCTTTTTCTGGGATTGGAGATGGCACCAATTCACGAAAAAAAATAATTGGATTGAGCTTTTCTATGAGGGCGATCTAAAATACCCTTAATGATTAAGAATGCTGAGCAAGATATAAAATGGATGCGCAAGGCTTTAGAACTTGCGCACAAAGCTGGTAAAAACGGCGAAGTACCAATCGGTGCTGTTCTTGTTTCTCCGACCGGGGAACTTCTTTCCAAAGCCGCGAATGTTCGCGAAACACTTCATACTCCCCTGGGCCACGCAGAACTTTTGTGTTTGCACAGAGCCGCTAAAAAACTTCAATCCTGGCGTTTAGAAGACTGCACATTGTATGTCACACTTGAACCTTGTGTGATGTGCGCTGGCGCGATTCAACAGGCTCGAGTGGGCCGTGTGGTTTACGCCGCTAAGGACGCTAAAGGTGGCGCGGTTGAAAGCCTGTATGAAGTTTTATCAGATGCACGATTAAATCATCAGGTGCAGGTCACGGCAGGGGTTCTGGAAAAAGAATGTTCTGAGTTGATCTCTGCATTTTTTCAAATTCGCCGCGATGAACAGAAACAATTGAAATCCGAAAAAGTTTATCGCCACCGAGCTTCCGCTATCGTGGTTTATAAAAATAAAATTTTAGGATTTCATGCGGAAGATCCGGTTTCGAAAAAGAAATACTTCTTTTTGCCAGGCGGAATGATCGATCCAGGTGAAAATGCAGCCACCACAGCTATGCGTGAAGCCAAAGAAGAAACTGATTATCAGATCAAAGTATTTCCCGAGACTGAATTCAGAAGAAAATATGACTTCACGTGGAATGGAAAAAATCAACCGTGCGACACAGTGTTTTACCTCGCAACCTTGAATGAGCCATGGCACGAAGTGCGAGCCGTTCAGGATGCAGACTATCATCGTGGAGTCGCATGGATTGATTTGAAAGATGTTGATCGCGTGTTCGCCTACGATAAAGATATCCTGTGGGCCGTACAGAAGCTCACAAAGACCGCTCGAAAAATGAAACTCTAGGAGGGTTATGCTTCATCTACTTGTTTCCCTGGCACTAGCAGCCTCACCAACCGAAAGCCCATCCCCTGCGGCCTCGCCTACTCCCGAGGCGACGACAGCGATTACTCTTTCTCCACAAAAGAAAGATCTGACGGCTCCACAAACCAGCAAATCCCTTATTGAGATTGCCGGAAAATTAAATTCGATGCTGCCTGAGCAGGATAAAATCATTATCCCTTCTCAGGGAAGTCGCCAATTTTTCTCTCAGTTAGCTGTGATGAAAAAATCCTCCAGCAACGCTCAAACAGCAAAAAGCTTTTTGAAACTGTCTGATCTGTCGATTCAAGGTTGCAATGCTTACTCCGCAAGTGGTTTGACAGTTGCCAACTGGAACGATGCGAATGAAGTTTTCAAAATCACCAACAAACAAGTTCGCAACAGCGGCAATATGAAAGACGCGCAAGCCTTGGCGCGCGTTTCTTTGATGGTGGCTCAGTGTAAAGGTCCGATCTTACTAAACATGATGGGCACAAATTGGCTTGAGCAATCTCTGGAAACATTGAAAGCCATGAACCACCGCAAACTTAAAAAAGACGATAAAATGCGCCTGAAGGCTTTGCAGGAACAAGTTCTTACATTCGACACGAAAGAGGCATTGCAAAACAGCCTGCGCTATGAGGTTTTGATTTCTTCTGCAGAAGTGATGAAGACGTTAAGTGAGGCTCCTCCGGCGCATGCTGAATCTCCAGAGGATGTTTTTAATAACTTGTTATTGCTGGATAAAGACGGCAATCCTCGCCAAGTCAGCCTTGAAAAAAGTGCTGAAATCACGATGAAACTTTTGACTGCTGTAAATTCCGCAAAAACGTATCAATTCCCTGAATATGTGGTCGAGATCGACAAGCAAATCAAAGAAGGCCGTGACGGCATCATCGAAGATCTGCAGCTAAAGGATCACGGCTTCACCAGCTACGAAAAATTCCAAGACGAAGCGTTTATGGAAAATTTCTCTAAGAAGTTAACTCAAGATCCGGATTTGCTAAAACGAGTTAAGAAAAACATCGACGAGCATCCAGAAATCAACACTCACTTGTTCCAGCACTCCTTGGCAATTTACAAAGTAAACCCCGAGGTCTTCGAAAAATTTCACAAAGCAGTTATCGAAGCTCAGAAGGAAGCAAAGAACCTGGTTAAATAAGAAAAAGGCGGAATCACTTCCGCCTTTTTAATTATATATTCCGCTATCTAGCCTGCAACGGCGTCACCCGATCGTTAACCATCTCGGAGATTTTATCTCTGCATAAAAAAATGACCATTCCCAACACAAAAATAGCAATAATGATCACAATAATAGATTTCTTTCTTCTAAACTCCAAGGGGCCTCCATGTATGATCGGGAACGCCTTTTTTTAATGATGAGTAGACAATTTTAGAGCCTCGATTATTTGATCAAGATCATACTCGCTAAATATTCCCAGCTTCAAGATTTGACTGCCGTCAGGACCATAAATAGAAAGCCTCGATTTCCCAATTTTTTCGCATGAAAAAAAAATTGGACCTATTCACTGTTTTAAATCCAACGCAAAAAAACTGTCGTACGTGTATCGCATTGCCCTCAATTTTTACAGCGGGAAACCGAAGTGAATATATCGAAAAAAACAGAAATGCTGAGGCGAGACATAAATGTACCAATTTATAAGTTAAATTACTCTCGATCCAAGCGCTCAACACCAGAGCAAGAGATATGAGAATCATTCCAGCAACCAACAGCTTACTATGATAAATAGTTTTCATCATTACTCCTCCGTGTCCTTTTTAAGTTTATCAATGGCCTCTTGTACAGGATCATTGTCATCATAAATATTGACTACTGTAATTGCCACGGCTGTCGCGGCTCCACAGATGACCGCACTAGTTCCAGCACTCTTTAGCGATTTACAAAGTAAACCCCGAGGCCTTCGATAAATTCCACAAAGCAGTTATCGAAGCCCAAAAAGACGCAAAGAACCTGGTTAAGTAAGAAAATGGCGGAAGTGATTCCGCCTTTTTTACATTTCTTATTCATCTCGCCAACGCGCCATCTAGATGATCTGCAACTATTAACATACATAACGCCAAAATTAGCGCGCCTAAGCCAGTAGGGCTGGGGTCCATAAAATCAGAAATCAAGGATATTATCTTAATGTTATGTTCTACATGACCCACCACGGGTGCGGACCAATGATCTCCCGTAAGGTAGTTATCAGAAGGCCTTTGGTAGACAATATTTGTTACGAATCGAAGAATAATACTCACGACTTGTACGAAAATCAAAATCATAAGACACCTCGCGACACTCCGAACTGAGGAAACCGAAATTTTACGATCAATATTCCAGAATCTTCCAATCTTCAGCGAATGGGATAATGCTTTTATAAGAATTAAATTTTGAGCAATGATCAAAATTGTGTAAATGGTCTTATATAGATGTTCATTCTGATTAAAATCTTCAAATAACTGAACAATATAAGTTATTAGCGAGAATGTATTCAGTAAAAGCCCCAGGAAAAACACAGCTCTGGTAATATGAATAATCCATTTCAATAAAATTTTCGTTCTATCCACATTTCACTCCATTACACATTTTAGGCGATTCAACAGTTGGCACGGGATCGAATGGCGGCGGCAAGACGCGTTTAACTGGCGTACTTCTAATGGGGTTTGAAGCATCCCACTCTTCTGCCGACCTCTGCTTCTCCCGCTTCTTCTCACATGGTCGCTCATAAAACCAGTAATTTGCCGCTTCGGGAATTCTCTCCGCCAATACCTCGTTGATGGCGTCAGACTGCGGGTTAAACTTTAATCCGGTGGGATCAATTAGGTTAATTGGATCGTTAATTACATAACCATAAAGATTCATATCCCCGCCATCAAATCGAACCGGATCTTTAGAGGTCCATCTTCCTGAATTAGCATCATACCATCGCGCACCGAACTTTGTAAGTCCAACCGAACTAATCAACAGGCCACCGCCAAATCCGTACGCTTGGAAACCCGGCTTCGTATTGATAGTAACTTGACCAAAAACGCTGTAATCCATTCGTTGTGCGATTGTTCCGTCCGTTGACTTTACAATTAAACGAGGCGATCCCAAATGGTCTTTGATAAATCTATATCTAACACCCGATATAATTACGTAGTCTGGTGAGTTAACACTCGTTCCGTAAACGTATTCCTTTGAAACCACACCCGCATCGTTGTATTCGGCAGCGATTCGAAGATCATCTTCATAGATTCTTCGCATAACTGTCGCGCCCGTTGTGCCTGAATAAACTCTGACCTGACGTCCTTTGCCATCGTATTGGTATTTGTAGTTACTTGATGAAACAACCGAGGCCAAAAGTCTGCTATAAGCATCATATGTGTACGTATTGGCAATAGTGCCATCTTGAATTCCGGTGTTATCGCCATTAGCGTTGTGTGTGTAGACAGCTGAATTCCACTTCGCGATACGATCTTGATCATCATAGGTCGCTGTGAACGCTACACCATTAATTGTACCGCTAGTTTTATTACCGTTGGAATCATAACTAAAAGT
The DNA here is from genome assembly GCF_013752535.1 of Bdellovibrio sp. KM01. Taxonomy (NCBI): domain Bacteria; kingdom Pseudomonadati; phylum Bdellovibrionota; class Bdellovibrionia; order Bdellovibrionales; family Pseudobdellovibrionaceae; genus Bdellovibrio; species Bdellovibrio sp. KM01. Next base: position 215,285 of record NZ_CP058348.1, on the reverse strand, counting down.
ACTGTTAGTTGCTCCATCTTTTGTTACCGAGATTAGCCTGCCGGCGACGTCGTATTTGTAAACGTATGTTGACGTCACGCCACCAATTGTTTCAGTCTTTCCCGTAATTCTGCTCGCGGCATCTCTGGTCAAAGAGTACGCATACAAAGTTGTTGCGGCACCAGTTGGTGGGGTATAAATAGCAGTGTAACTTTTCAAATTACCGAGTGCATCGTAGGTACGGGAATCCGTAATTCGATCCAAAGCAGTCGTCGCCAGACGACCTGAAGGATAACTGTAGGCCAACGTCATATTACCAATTTTTGTTGGGACACTGTCTCCATTATAGGTGATACCGATCGTTGAAGTGTAACCACTCCCCTTAACCACACGAGCAGAAACTCGGAATTCATTATCATAAAGATATTGAACCGACGCCAAAAGTGCGTCGTTCGATGCTAGTCGTTGCTCCTCTGTTCGTAATGATTTTCCGAAGTATCTGTAAACCGAGCGTATTCCATCGGCAGAATCAATTTGCCCAATGCGATCGGACCAGTCTCTATAAAAATAATTATCACTTCCGCGTGCAACCTGGACTTGATCAATACGGCCCATGTTTGCGTCATATATATATTTCACAGTTCTGGCATCGGGACGAGTAATCTGCGTCAGCTGTTTATCTTGATTGTACGTATATGTTGTATCTTTAACTGTAACACCAGTAAGAGCTGGTGGCTGATAAGAACTCATAAGTTCCATCGCATTAAATACAAACTTGTGCAGAGGTTTTGACGGAGGGATGATACCCGTCTTGTTTCCATTTGCATCGTACGTCATACCAATTAAACGATTATCCGGAAGTTTAATCTGCGTTAATCTTCCAGCAAGATCATAAGAATATGAAGTAACTTCGTTCCGGGCATTTGTTACGCTTTGGAGGTATCCATTAGTATTATAAACGTACTGTTCCGTGTTATAAGCCCCCTGAGACTTAGACCACAACCGTCCAAATCCATCATAATTGTAAGTCCATGGCGTGTCGTTACCAATTTTAAGCAGCGAGACTTTACCGAACTGATCAATTACTTTTGTCGATGTCGCACCTTGATTAGAAGTCTTCAGAAATGTTTTGGTATTAGCTGTGTAGACATCCGTAGAAATAGTCCGATCATTGATTTTTGCAGAATCAGTTATGGCTCCGAAACCAAATAAGGCATAGCTTCCACTAATCGTTCTATGAAATGTTGTCATGACATAAGGAAGACTATTAGTTTCTTCATCACGCCACTGTTTTATATGATATATGGGAGTATCAGACAAGACATCAAGCCGAGCATCGGGGAAGGAACGAACCTCTTCCGAGATTCCTTCCTCATTATAAACACTTCCACCGTTATTATATAGAGAAACGCTATCTGACCACGCGCCTGAGGCATAATCGACATAACGATGAGAGTCTCCTTTTTCTCCCCAAAAATAGTAAGTGTCTTTTCTTGCAAGAGCAGAACTTTTATCAATTGTTCTTTGATCTGACATCAATGTGAGCAGTAAATCCCAGCGATTGCCAGCAATCGCTGCATCTTTGGTCAATTTGCCGTTAACATCATAACTGAATGTAGAATATTGGCCACCGGGTTTAGTGAATTTTTCGAGAAGCTCTGTTCCGCTTTTATAAGCCAAAGTATAAGTTTGACCCATAGGATTTTTAACTGAAGAAATCAGACCTGCAGCAGTCGTCGTAACAGTAGTGATTTGACCGAATGGCGCAGTGACGGAAGTAAGAACACCCGTGGAACTTCTATTTAATTTCGTTGTATTTCCATAAGCATCAACAATTGAAGAAAGTTTGTTATTGGAATAATTGAAAGTTCGCAAAATTGCACCGGTAAGAGCATTCCGCGTAGTCATATGTCGACCATTCGAATCGAAATAGTAAAGCTCATCAGCATTAGAACTTGCAACGACTCGTTGACCTTCAAGATTTATGTACTTGGCGAAGCGAGATGTACCGACTCCTTCGAATATTCGCAGCTTCACACGATCATAGTAATGAAGCACAGAAATTGACATCCCCTCGGGATTAAAATTTGCTATGCGATTTGCTTTGGGAGCAGTGGTAACAAACTCTTTAGCGTTCTCTGAGGTATAGGATAAAAAGAGTCCCGTCCCCACGATCGCTATCTCTTCTCCTAAGGATTAACTATCTATACGAACAATCGATCCTGGAGATTCCCCTTGGCAATTCTGCACTGCTGGATTTTCTTCGTATTCGGGAGCTGCTGGAACAACATACGCAGAATATGATTTTGTCGCTGTACCTGAATAGGTTGTAGGGGGATTTGTTTCCGTATCCTCAACTGTCCACGGTGTGTTCAAAACTGTATTTTGCATACCAGAGGAAGAGAAATTATAGGTAACCTCAATTGGGCAAGATTGCCCGGCGACCACAGTTACGCCTTTACAACCGTCTTTAGTAATTTTATAACCTGCACTGCCAGACAATGTTGTTGCAGCAAATTTCATTTTGGCTGTCGTTGATGAACCTGTTATTGTCCACGCAGTGGATAAAGTTCCAGTGGCACCAATTGCTATGTTGCCAAGACCTTCATTGCGATCGCCAGCACGTTCGAAACCCGGATTGATGGATATTGGGCCTTCCTGAACAACTTTTTTAGGGGGCTCAAAAACAACAGGTCCAATTTCCAAGGCTCTAGAATTTCTTGCCTCTACATTTGAAAAAGAACACAACAAAAATGCACCTAATAATAACCTCAACATTTGCACCCCACTACCAAACTGAATTTTGCTTAGTAGCAAATGGTTTCGCGTAGGCACTATTCAGGTCAATTAATTCACACCACAAACTAGCCCTTCAATCATTCTTACTGACCTCGATAAACTATTTCATAATTATCGGAGTCGTGAACCCAAAGAAGAGGCGCTACGCAACAGCTTCGTATTTGCAGTGGTTGCATGAGACGTCGCTGCCGAAACCTGGGGCTAAGGGGTTTGGTTTGAAAAAGTGCTTGGTGCAACTAGGGCATTTTGAAACTGAAACGTATAAATAGGGCATAATACAAAACAAGGCCGGAACACCCACACCAATTAATGCGGCATAAGGCTCCCCGATATCGGGAAGAACTTCCGTTTGAAGGCGTACACATAAAAGGATCAACGGCACATACACGATTGCTGCCACCCGAATATATAGTCTTAGCCACTTAGGTACGTTTGGAATTCCAGAATGATTTACAAACATTCTGGAATTGTGATCTGCCAGTTTAAACAATCAACGGTATCAGAACAAATCAAGACTTACGTTATTAAATTACCGACTTCGCCGATTTCACTTAAAATTACAGGAGTCGTCCCTAAGGCATCCGGAATACGGCTGCGACATTGCCCAAAGCACTTCTTAGCTTCGTGAACTCCTTTGCAACTCAGCTCCCCCGCGAAGGAGAATTTTATGAAACTACTTATTATGATACCAATGATCTTTCTTACTGCGGCTTGTGCTGTAGAAGTTAAAGACAAGAATGAAAAGCCACCTGAAGTCAAAATATATGGAGCTGCCGACAACGTGATTTGGAACGAGGCTCGCACGCTGGATAAGCCTGAAACCATCAAAGCCCACCGCTTAACGATTCGAAAAAATGCAATCATCACAACCGGCGAGCATCCTTTAATTATCCAAGTTGATGAATTGATTGCTGAAGGGGGAACGATTCAAAACTTCTCTCCTAATGCCCAGGCTGGCTGCGAAGCCAATGGCCGTTCTGGCGGAGCCGTTCAAATTGATGCAAAGTATGCGACCGGAAATCTTAACGTCCTTTTAAACGGCGAAAACGGCGGACAGGGCAAGAATGGCGCAATAACGGATCCGCGAGTGCATCCTGGTTGCGCGGGGACAAGCGGTGGTGACGGAGGCAATGCCGGAAGTTTACAACTGACGGTCGATTCTAACTCCGGCTTCACTTTAAACTGGGACAACATTGCTGGCATGCTGGGTATGCGCGGTTTACGAGGATCCGTTCGAGATGGAACAGCGGCTGACACGATCTTTGCCCCCTGCGGGCGTGACGTACCCGATGGCGTTGATGGCAAAGCCGGCAGAAAAGGCCTTGTTTGCTTGAAAATGTCAGCGAGTGAAGATCGAATTTGCGAATAAAAAAAGGCGGAAGTGATTCCGCCTTTTTAATTTCAACTTGTCAGTTTGATTTACGCCTCTAAACGGTAACCCAAAGATGGAACCGCAACGATGCGGCCATTGAATGTGGCGATTTTACGCTTCAAGTAGTTGATTTGTGAATCCACGTTACGTGAAGTCACATCGGAGTCACCCCAGATTTCGCTTAAACATTTTTCGCGAGTCACCAGGTTGTTTTTATCAGCTACCAAGAGCTTTAAGATATCAAACTGTTTTGGCGTTACGTTAATCTCTTCGTTATCGATGAAGATTTGGCGAGCCAACAAGTTCATGCGCAAGTTACCAGCCGTCAATTCAGCAGTAACCTCTGGCTCTTTTTCTGCCAAGCGCGCTTTGATTCTAAGGATAAGTTCTTTCACGTGGAAAGGTTTGGAAATGAAATCGTTAGCGCCAGTTTCGAACGCTTTAATACGTTCATCAATCGTTGCCGCACCGGAAACGAAAATGATGGGTGTGTTTTTGATTTCAGATTGTTCGCGAACTTCACGGCAAACATCGACGCCCAATTTTCCTGGCATTTTATAATCCAGCAGAATCAGATCAGGCTTTTGCTCGTTGATAAGTTGCATCGCCGCAGTACTGTCTGAAGTATACTTGCATTCGTAAGTGGAGCTTAAGATCTCCGCTAAAAGCTTGCAGCTTTCTTCATAGTCATCAACGATGACGATTTTCTTCGCAGCCAAATTTACCCCTACGTTCAAGTTATTACCGTACATCTGCATATAAACAGGATATCTTTATCGAACAAAAATACAAGTTACCTTAAGTCTAGAATTACATACCCTTAAATGGTATGCCTTTGACCTGTAAAATTTTTTTGATCGCGTCTCTCTTATCACCTTGGATTTCAACCAGTCCGAATTTCTCGCCAATTGAATGCGATCCACCTACACCACACTTGGCTTTCAATTCTTTCGCAAGTGTTTTTAGGTAATCTTCGTTTCTTGGCAAACCATCCAGAACAGTTACCGTCTTTCCGCCTCGGCCATTCTTTTCCAGGCGAAAGATCACAGTGAACTTTTGATCCGCGCTATCCTCAGGGCGACATTTGCATTCGCTCTTTAGTTCTTTGCAGTGAGGACAAATAATATTGTCCTTAGGGTCGGTACTATAAACTAAACGGGTATTTTTCATTAAGAACCAGAGCTTTCTTCAGTTGCAGGGTTCGGTGTCGGACCCTCTTCGCTCAGTTTATGCTGCGTGTACTCCTTTCCGTCAAATCTAAAAAGTTGCGGTGTCTCATCCATAATCGTCGCGATATTCACCGGACGACTCCAAAGTTTGTACACGTTTTTCAAAGTCTCGCTCATGAAATCAGGTTGCATGTCGATGCCTTCGTGAAGGTGGTTTAGCAACAATTCACCTCTATTTTCGAAGTTGGCATCTTCAATGCGAATGATCGGTTGACCAAAATTGGTCATATGAAACAGTAGCTGCGACTTGATCGCTTTGAAGTTACTCGTGTCGACTTCAAACTTCTGTGTCTTTTTATTAAATTTATACACGAAGAGCTTATTGCGCACGCAAAAGTCTTCCGTCAAAAACTGGTCAATAAACGTGACGTCGTTGCAGACTTTGCGAACTTCAAAAATCTTATCGCGCCCCAAATTCAATTTCTTGTCCCAGTGTTTACGCTCTTTCACGTCATCACACTCTTCAAACTCACGACCAAATTGACCTTTGTTCCAGCGCTCTTCGATATCACGGAAAAGCTCAATACCGACTTTATACGGATTATAGCCATTCGGAGCCATGGCCATCGTGCCGGCATGGTGATCGGCGAAATCGATGATCTCTGAATCATTCAAAATTTTCGTCGTCATCAATTTGGAATGCCAGTATGAAGCCCAACCCTCATTCATGGTTTTCGTCATACCTTGCGGAGAGAAGTAATAAGCTTCATCACGAATAATTGTCAGTACATCCACCTGCCAGTCAGCCAATGGAGCATGATGAATAAAAAACTTCAGAACATCTTTTTCTGGTTCACGAGGAAAGCGTTGCGCTTGGGCCGCGGCTTCTTCCTCGGCTTTACGCTTTTGTTCCTGAACGAAAGAGGGCGGATTGATATAGTCGCGCATGTAATCGCGCTCGACTTTTAATAGATAGTTTTTTTCCTGCGGAGGTGTTTCCGATTTGACCACAGACTTTTCCACATAGGGACTGTAACGATCAATCAGGTTTTCAAGACTTAAACATACGTCGATAAAATTTTCGACCGTGTCTTGTCCATAGCGATCCATGTAACGACGAATTCTTGTCGCATGATTCGCCATCTGGTCCATCATTTTGCGATTTGTTTTTCCAAACCACACATTATTTTTAAAGAAATCACAGTGACCATAAACGTGAGCCATCACAAGCTTTTGATCCATCATCGCGTTGCCTTCCATCAGGTACGCATAACAAGGATCTGTATTGATCACCATTTCATAGATTTTAGAAAGGCCGTATTCATAGCTTTTAGAAAGATGCTCGTACTCCATACCGAATTTCCAGTGAGGATATCTCACCGGGAATCCACCATAGGCAGCAAACTGCGAAATTTGATCGTATGTAATCAATTCGAAGACAGTTTCGAAACAGTCTAGTCCTGCATCCTTAGCGATCTGGCAAATACGCTTTCGTTCTGCTTCTAATTCGGGAGTTAAATTTGCCATGGTAGTTCCTTCACTCTCTAAAGGGCTGCATGGCCCTTCTTGCTAAGACCCGAAGCGACACAAAGTCGGTTAGCGGCCTTTACCGAGGAAGTCTTTGATGGAATCCAGAATCTTGTCTCTGCTTTCGATTTGGCTGAGAGTGATTCGTTCGTCCTCGCCGAATTCCTTTTGCAAATCTTTTAAGAACTGACCACTGCCGTATTTACTTTCGACTTGGCCGTATCCAAAGACGTTACAGTTAGGCAGGAAGAACTCCTGCAGCATCTTCACACAAAGACGCGTGTCCTCGCCACTCCAGTTATCTCCGTCACTAAAGTGAAAAGGATAAATATTCCATTCATTGGTTGGATAATCTGCCTGGATAATTTCCTGGCAGAGTTTATAGGCAGAACTGATCAGCGTACCGCCAGATTCACTTGTACGATAGAAAGTGTCTTCATCAACTTCCTTAGCCGCAGCATCGTGAATAATAAATCGGGTTTCAAGACCCTTGTAATGCTTCTTAAGCCACGTATTGATCCAGAAGCTTTCAAGTCTGACGATTTCCTTTTGTTCCTCGCCCATCGAACCCGACACGTCCATCATATAGATAATGACCGCTTGGGTTTGGGGTTGATTCACCTTTTTGAACGACTTGTACTTCATGTCTCGGCGAATCGGCAGCACAAGCGGCTCTTCCGGATTATAAGTTCCAGAACCAACCATACGTTTCAGTGCGCTTTTATAAGAGGATTTAAAATGACGAAGTCCCTCGGGGCCCACCGGAGCGATCCCTGTGAATTTCGTTTTTAAGGAATCAATATTTTTGTGACCTTTAGGTTCAATGCGCGGCAGCTGCAGTTTCTCGCCCAAAATATCTGCAAGCTCTTCCATGGAGAGTTCAACCTCCACCATGTGTTCACCGGGTGCTTCACCCGCTTGACCTTGTCCGCCTTCGCCTGGATCACCGACATCCTGACCGGGTTGTCCTTCACCTTGACCAACACCACCAGATTGCTTGGGACCATAACGGAAATTGGGAATATCAATGCGCGGAAGCGGGATCTTGACGTATTCGTCTTCCCGCTTCCCGATCATTTCACCTTGCGACACGTATTTGCGAAGGTCTTCTTTGACCTTCCCCTTTACGATGTCTTTAAATCGGCTTTGATCTTCGCGTATGCCCATTATCTACTCTTTACATCGCCTCGGGCGAAGATACTTGCAACGTAATGTAAAACATCCGTCGCAGAGATTTCATCGTATCCGAAGTCTTTAATAAGACGGGTTTTAACGATATCAATCTTCTCTTGCGTGTCCTTATCAACAGCATTGCTGACAAGAGTTGTAAGCTTGATACTGTCTTTTTGATCTTCAAATAGTTTAAGCTCGATCGCCTTGTGCAAGCGCTCGTTCATCTTGAAGTTGAATTTCTTACCTTCAAGAGCCAAAGCCCCTATGTAATTCATGATCTCGCGACGGAAATCATCTTTACGGGATTCTGGGATTTCGATCTTATCTTCGATCGATCTCATTAAACGCTCATCCGGCTCCTCGTCGTTACCAGTGAACTGATTACGGACGCGCTCCTTCTGAGTGTATGCTTTTACGTTATCGATATAGTTCGAGCACAATCTTGCCATCGCGCTTTCGTCAGCACTGATCGCACGTTGCACTTCGGCCTTGATAATCTCTTCGTATTCTTGCATCACGACACCCAAAAGCTCTTTGTATTCAGCTTTCAGCTCTTCGTTAGAAAGAAGGGAGTGACTCTTAAGACCCGATTCCAATTCCTTAAAGACCATGAACGGATTTACAGAACCTTTATTGGATTGCTGCGCATTTACCAACGCATTGGAAAGTTTATCCTGGATATAACGAGCCGAGATACCTTCAAGGCCCTCGCGCTGAGTTTCTTTACGAAGCTCACGCACGTTGTCCTCAGTATAATTCGGAAGCGTCTTGCCATTATATAGTTTCAATTTTTGCAAACGAGTGAGGTTTGCTTTCTTCGGCTTTTCCAAGCGAGTCAGAATCGCCCACATCGCTGCCATCTCAACTGTGTGTGGAGCAATGGAAATACCACGCACCTTTTGGGAGTTGAAATCACGTTTATAGATATTGATTTCGTCTTTCCAGCGAGTGATGTACGGAATGTCGATTTTCACCGTACGGTCACGAAGGGCTTCCATGAATTCGTTGTCTTGCAAACGACGATACTCGGGTTCATTCGTGTGTCCGATGATCACTTCATCGATATGAGTCTGTGCGAATTTTTTAGGCTTAACTCTGTGCTCTTGTGATGCTCCCAAAAGGTCATACAAGAAAGCCACGTCAAGTTTTAGAACTTCGACGAATTCAATCATCCCGCGGTTGGCAACGTTGAACTCCCCGTCAAAGTTAAAGGCACGTGGATCCGAGTCAGAACCGTACTCTGCGATCTTACGGTAATTGATGTCACCTGTAAGCTCTGTAGAGTCCTGATTCTTTTCGTCTTTAGGTTGAAAAGTACCGATGCCGATACGGTCGGCTTCGGAAATAAATAAGCGTTTCACACGAACGTGTTTTAGCACGCTCATCAAATCGCCCTCGTAATGTTCCATCAAATGCTTAAAGATAAAACGTGATGGCGGGCTTAGCTCTCCATCAACGTGAACGCGGTAACTGCCTTCTTGGCCTTTGTTGATTTGATCATACAAAGCGCCACGCATTTCTTCTGGAATCAACAGCAACGGTTCTTCATTCATTGGTGACGGGAATACTTTTACTTCCTTACCCAACAAACCATTAAGCTCATTCTTTTCGTCAATCCATTCGAAAGTGTACAAAGCACCTTGAGGTTGATGAGAGTATCTCTCCAACCCTTTTTTTAGCATGCGGCAGATCGTGGACTTCGCACTTCCCACCGGACCGTGCAATAGGATCACACGTTTCTCTGTGCCGTAGCCCAAAGAAGCAGATTTCAAAATATTTACGAGTTTCATCAACTGCACATCCAGTCCGAAGACTGCATCTTTGCCGTTGTTGAATTGATCACTAAAGAATTTGTATCGAACGACTTCCTTTTTGAAATCAAGATACGTCTCGGTACCTTCTTCAACGATCATGTCATACATGCGTTGATAGGCATTCCTAGTGATTTTCGGATTGGCTTTAACCAGGTCTAAGTACTCAGAGAAAGTACCGCTCCAATGTTCTTTAGCATTGACGCTGGAGTTCTGCCAGTTGCTGATCAGCGAGTGAAGGTCAATCTTAGAGGACATAATACTCTCCCCGGTGATTTGTGACACACCTACTGACTAAGATTATGCCTCAATACTAGACGGTTAACGAGTTTTTTAATTTATTTGTATTGCCTTGAAACCATCAGGTTGTTTCAAGGTGAACGTCTCAGGTTTGAACTGGACCTCGGTCTGGGGAGCCTTAAAAAGCCACTGCATTTCGAATTGCGGTGCCGTAATTACAACTTTCTTCTTACCTTCTGTGCGATCCTTCCATTCAACTCGAATAGAACGCTGCTTATTTTCACACTTCGACAGTATCTGAGAACTATCGTGCTCACACGCCCATCCTGGCCCACGTACAGGTTCATCAAAGGCGATATTAGCCAGATTCATTGGATGCAAACTCAAACCGATTATACGCTCGATGGATTTTTCAGAGTTCTTTCCATAATAAAATTCTTTTCTGGGATAGATGGCATAAGCGATTTCTTTGGGAGACATAACCAAAGATGCGACCTGAAAACCCATCAGGGCGGTGATGTCCAGACGAACTCTTTGGTTTTTCACGGCCATCATATCTATGGAAACGGAATTGGATTTGTTTTCCTTCATGTCGCGAATCAAAGCTTTGGTTTCCCATTCCGCTTGCTGCAATGGCGCCTCAATCACCGGTTTGGTTGCACAAGCACTCACAAGAACTGCTCCGCCAAGAAGAAAAAGACCCTGCATCAATGATATTAATTGTCGCCAAAGATTTTTCATTCCCTTAGCATATGAAAATGCATTCAGTTAAACAAGCATTGATCATGTTTCGCAAGAATTGGAAGGACAGCCTTATCTTAGGAGTCCTTGCCACACTCTTTACTTTCTTTTCACAGATTGTTCCCACGATCGGTGCCCTATTGATTGCTGTGGGCCTTTTGATTTTTCAAGAACTCGCGAATTTGCGTTTACAAAAAGGACGCTGGGAAAGAGACTTCACCCATCTGCAAAAAGATTGGGTGTCGTGGCTGATCACGGCGGTCATCTTGATGCCCACTGGAATTTTAATGGGTTCAGCGTTTGGAGTAATCCACAGTCCTCAACCGCTGATTCAATCTCTGCCGGCAGGATTTGGATTGATGGCCATGGGAGTATTCTTTTATTTCATCTTATCCCACGGTTTGAATCTGCAACTTGAAACCAATATGGGTATCGCAAAAGCCATGGACCGCACTGTTATCGCCGCGATCAAAAATCTGCGTCCTTTTCTGGCGGCAACGGTCGCGATCAGTGTTGCGCTAGTGATTGCTACATATCTGCGCGGCCTCGGCTTAATTCTGGCATTGCCGTTTATGTTTTTCACCTGCTTCTATCTATATATAGAGATGAAAAACAAGAACGCTTTCGAGAAAAAATAAAAAAGCCCACCAGACAGTGGGCTTTAAGTAGCGAGTTTCCAATTTTTCCGACCAAGGAATTATTTTGCCGTGTGATCTGCTGCCACAGGTGTTTCAACAGAAGCTGGCAATCTTGGAGAACCCATTTCTTGTTTTTCAATCGCAGTGATCTTAGCGCGGATTTCCTGAACTTTACGTTTGTCAGTTTCCAGGTCCGCCGCCTTACGGTACATCTTTTTAGCTTTATCAACCATGGATTGCTTATAGTAAGCGTCACCCAAGTGTTCTGCGATCACACTCACCGTACCTTGGAACTTGTGAGCTGCTTCCAGGAACTTGATTGATTCAACTGTTTTATTTTGTTTGTACAAAATCCAACCCAATGTATCCAAAACATAACCATCTTGCGGCTCTAGCTCCATCGCACGACGAGCCAGCTTTTCAGCATCTTCAAGATTTTGGTTCATCTCTGCCCAAGTGAAAGCCAGATAGTTCATGCCTTGCACGTGGTTTGGATCCAATTCCAAAACTTTTTTCATCTCAGATACCACGATATCTTTGTTACCCATACGGTCATTGATAGTACCGAAATAGAATCTCAATTGAGCGTTCTCCGGGAATTTCTCAAGGCCTTGCTCCAAAACCTTCGCAGCACCTTTGAAATCGTTCTTTTCGTCCAGCAAGGAAGCATACATTGCATACACTTGTGGTTGATCCGCACGCTCTTTCAAACCTTTAGAGACAAGTTCGATCGCTTCATCCAAACGACCCACACCTTTTAGCAAGTACGCCGCATGAACAGTCGACTCACCATAATATGTACTGGAAGTTGGAATCTTTTTAAATTCACGGATCGCTTTTTCAGACTGGCGGGTTTCTTCGTAAACTGCTGCCAGGTAAAAACGGATCTTATCTGAATCTGGCGCATCCTTAAGGATTTGCTCCAGCTTCTCTACCGCTACGTCATAGCGTTTTTGTTCAATCAAGATCAACGCCATTTTCATTTTGATGTTCAATGGCTCGTCTGTGTTTGCTTCCAAAACTTCCAATTGATCGTAAGCCAAGTCGTACTTGCCTTGCTCAATATAAGTTTGCGCAAGAACATCCGCAATTTTTGGAGATGGAGATTGTTCTTTTTGATAAGCACGGTACAAAGACAATGCTTTTTCTTCTTGTTTTTGTTTTGAGTAAAATGCACCCAAAGTCAAAACACCATCAGCAAAATCAGGTTTCAATTTTAAAGCTGTTTTGAAGGATGCTTCCGCTGCTTTTTGGTATTTCGCTTCTGGTTGCTCCATACGTACGCGACCGATGTAGTAGTGCACTAGGTACGGAGTTGTGTATTCAGGATTTTTCAACAATGATTCGAAATACTTCACGGCTTTGTCAGATTGCTTTTGCTCAGAATACAAAGCGCCAATGTAAAGTGGAGCTTCTGTGTTCGTCGGAGAAAGCTTCATCACAACCTGGTATTGATCCATCGCTTTAGGATAGGCTTTCATCGAAGAGTACAAACCACCCAACAACAAGTGAGCGTCGATGTTTTTTGGATCTTTCTTAGTTGCTTCTTCAGCTTGTGACAAAGATTCAGAGATCATGCCCAATTTTAAATACTCTGCCGCCAAACGCATGTTCACCGCTGGAGAGTTTTGATCGTAGACCAGAGTCAGCTTAAACGACTCGATCGCTTTGTTTGGGTTACCCTCCAAAGCATACGCCTCACCCATTGCGAAGTAGTAGTCCGCTTGAGTACGCAAATAAAGTGGATCAAGAGTTGCTTGGCCATCTTTTGATGAAATCGGTTGAGGAGTCAGAGATGCAGGAGCACGGTTGTGATCATTGAAAGAAGCCTCGTAGTAAGGCGCTTTGTCAGAATCATGTGACGTGGATGTCGCGCATGCAGTCAGCGAGAGAAGAAGTACTGCGATAATTCCGGTCCTAGTTTGAAGAAGCATTGGATCTCCTTGGTCACTAGGCTGTTCGGTGCTCTGTAAGAAAACCTTGACGAGAGGCCACAATAACTTGACCCAAGGACAGGGCCAGGAAATCTAATTTTGAGACATACTCAAGACCACGCCCACATCGTCTCCACTAAAGTTGGGTTGTCCTGAAATCTTCGTATCCTCATTTTCCAAATCTTTGCTTTCGACTTTGATGTTGGGACCCGATGACCACACAACAATGCGGATGTTGGAGTTCTTCTCTGCGTTTGGAAGCACACGATAATGATATGGCTGACCCCACGGGTCAGTGCCCATGGTTCCGGTCGAACGAAGGCTGTCGATTCCGTCAACTTTAGGTGAAATTGAGGCTGGAGAACGGCCTCCAGAGGCCACTTTCGGCGCCGCAGAAACCTTTGTCGCTTCGCGATAAATCTGTACAACTTGGTAACCCACGACCTCCGCTTTCTGCAGGGCGGCTTTGGTCTCAGAGTCTTGTGCGGACTGGTTCCAGGGGGAGGCAATGATGGTTGCCGAGAAGCCAACGAGACCCAACAAAGTCAGAACTCCAGATGACTTAAACTCTTGATTTTTCTCATTTTTCATTAAATTACCACCCGCAACGTAATCGACCCTAATGACGTTTCGGCGACTTCAAATGAAAACTTTAGACGAAGGTCTGAGAATTCTGCGGAAAAAAACAAACAAGGGTTTGGACTGGCCGAGATTCTCAAATCGATTGAAATTAACGCCTAGAGTCTTTTCTTTTGATTTGAGGACCGCTTGACAAGGCATGGCACCGGGGATAGGTTGCGCCCATCGACAGGGGGACGTGCTGAATACTTTAGCACATATCTCATTGGATATTTTGGGTAATTTTCAAATTGGGAGGCAGTTTTGATCAACCAAAACGAAACAATGACATCTAAGCCAAATTCTAAAGTTAAAATCATCAAGCGTTATCAGAATCGTAAACTTTATGACACACAACAAAGCTGCTACGTGACTTTGGACGACATCGCTAAAATGATTCGTACAAACGAAGAAGTAATGGTTATCGATAATAAATCAAAAAACGATATCACTGCTGCAACTTTGACTCAGATCATCTTTGAAGCTGAAAAGAAAGCATCTCAATACGCTCCTCTTTTCACACTTCGTGAAATCATCCAAAACGGCAACGGCAGCATCTCTGGCTACCTTGCTAAACTTGGTGCATTCCCTCAAGACTACATGACTAAGCAACAAGTAAACACAGTTGTTGAAAATGCGTCTGCGGAAATGAAACAAAACTTGGAAAACCGTGTTGCTACTGCAGCAACTCGCTACAACACAGACACTACTGCTAAAGTAGCTGCTGAAAAAGCGACTGTTCTTCCAGGTCTTCAACAAGACGAAGAAACTCCGAATCTTCCGGGTTCATCTCTTGGTTTGAACAACTAATTCTGTCTCGACAGAACTAGCACCGAAAGGGCTCAGCTAACGCTGGGCCTTTTTTTTGCCCAAAATTCGCGGCCTCTGAAAAATCGCCGTAAAACAGAACGCCGGAAAAAGGAATTTGCCAACGTTCCTATTTAAGGGAACGCCAAACTATAAATTTCTTTTGGCCTGACTTGATTGTGACCGTCTGATTATATAAAGCTTCGCCGGTTGGTGCGCCTGATAGACTCAAACCTTCTAAATTAAATTTATACTCCCCTGCACTTAGAGGAACTCGGATGATTTGGATTGTCTGAGGCAGCATCGACCATTGGCGAAGATCCGCTTGGTCGGCAATATTTAATGCCAAATAAGTTAAATCACCCAGCAATTTATTCTGTTGGCGCACTTGATCTGCCGCCACTGCTTTCGTGGCAATGCCCGCAAGTCGTTTTGCAATCAAGACACCATAGTCTTCCTGCAAAGTTTTGATGGCAGCTTCTTGAACATCGTAAATTGGATGACTGACGACCGTTGCTCCCCCATCAATTGTCAGCCGGGCAAGCTTGGTTTCACTCGGAGTCGGATACAGAGCTGGCAGGCGATACTCATTCTTCGCTGCATATTTTCTAGGACCCCAGCCTTGTTGGTAAATAATAATCAACTCGCCCATGGATTTGTTGTACCAATCAGGATTTTCTTTCACTTCCGGAAACTTTTTTTTCCAATCCTTATAGGTATCGGGCCGACGGGCGTTTTTAGCAGAGCGAATCAGGTCTTCGCCAATTTGTGGAATATTGGGATCTAACTTATAGGCTTCTTGATAGGCGATATAAGCATCGTCATAGTCGCGACTGGCTTCCCAGATTAAAGCGGAAAGATATTTACTGAAGGGATTCAGTTCAAACTTCTGTTTTTCATCAAGGCGATATTTTTGATATTTCTCATTGATTCGACGGGCTTCAACCAAGGCGTCATCAAGTTTGCCGATCTCCAGGAAATTCATCGCAAGATACGCATTGATGAAAATCTTTTCGAAAGTGTCGCCTTTGTATTGAACCATTCCCTGGTTCAACAACAATGATCCAGTCACACGGCTGACGGATTGATAATCGACTTCTTCGCTAAGTTTATCTGCACGCAAAAAAGTTTTATTGCTGTCGCCGACCTTTCCAGCGACTTGCAATGCCACGCCATAATCTAAAAGATAAACTAATTGATCGCCATCCGCTTTGTTCGCCAAGGGCTCAAGATCTTTAAGTGCAGCGTCGTAATTGCGAGCGATAAGTGAGGTACGGGCTTTATCCACCTTACTTTGATAAGATGCGCACCCGGTAATTAGCAGAAGAAAAAAAAGACCCACATATCCTGTGAGTCTTTTAGTCGATTTAATCATTATAGACCGATAGATTTTTTCTTAAATACTTTGCGGATTTGTTTTTGATCTGACCAAGTGATCATGCTTGTTTTCAAGTTCGTCAGATTCAAAGTCAGTTTGTAGTATACGGATTTGTCTTTACCAACCTCTTGAACGATTGAATCCAAACGACCGTTGATGATAAAGTCTGCGCCGATTTGGCCGCCTGGGCCTTTTTTAGTTTCAGCACTTGTCATACCAGAATTTTGGTAATTGTATTCGTCAGCGATATCACCACGAGCTTCTTTATCGATGAAAGCTACTTTGCCAGATTTCATCAAATCAACACGAATCATATCCATGATGCTTTGAGTGTCGATGTGTTCGCTGGTTTTGTTTTGCAAACCCGTGACGATCACGATTGGCATTTTTTTAGATTGAGTGATTGCTGGTGATTGAAGGGCACTGTTCACAAGATCCTGAACAGCTTTCTGCATATCTGTTTCAGACCATTGGTCGTTTAACAAATTCTCTCTGTTCACGTCATCGTAATCACCTTTTGTGAACGCCTTAGGACCACAGCTCGTTAGAGCCAACAAAGAAACAGCCATTGCACCAAGTAGCAAATTCTTGATCATAAATACCCCTTATTCCTCCCAATTCTATGTCGAGGATTTGTCAGGCGCAAGTCATGCCCGTGCGTTTCAAGACGGGCGTCCACCTTCCGTCCGCCCCTGATCGGTGGGTTGAGTCCGCACGGCTACGCTTTTTGCAATGTTCCCAATGCATGACAGAACTCACCAGCAGTGCCCAAGCTTTTGAAACCTTGAAAACGATCATAAACCCCTATGCCGAAGAATTGTGGGTCATCGCATTAAGTCCGCAACTACAAGTTATCGCGACGGAAATGATTTTTAGGGGGACGGCGGATCATTGTCCGACCCACCCCCGGGATATCTTTCGTTTTCTGATTTTAAAAAATGCCAGTTTTTTTATGATGGCACACAACCACCCCAGCTCCAGTGTTCAACCTTCTGATCAGGATCTGATTACCACCAGAAAAATGCATAACTGCGGCAAGCTGTTTCAAATTCCACTTTTAGATCACATTATTTTCAGCGAGCGGGATTATTATAGTATGGCTGATAATGGATTTTTCAAAAGACTCAAAGGACCGCGCACTTGATTAGCGAATGGCATCGCCGTGGGAGTTAAAGATATCCGTGCTACCCGGCTGACGATTCAGTGGGACGACTTGCTTCACCCGGTAGTTTTCATCAAGGTAAACCTTGTACCCGCCTCGGCGTGCATTTTCCACGAACTGACGAGCGTATTCTTTTTTGTAGGCCTCAGAATACTCGACTTCTTGTTGCGCATTGAAAAGTTCTTTTTGAATCACATCGTTTGGATTTAACGGCTCGCCCTCTTTACGCTCGCCACGCCCCAAAATGTTTGCAACTTCTGCAGCCCGAGAATCGTTTGAAAGATCCAAACCAGAATCTTGGGGATTGTAAGTCGTTTGCGCTTTAGTGGAATTGAAATCAGAACCCGCGGCATTTTCAATTTCTAAACGACGACGTTCGAATTCCATTTTTTCATTTGTAAGCATCAGATGTTTGTTCACGGCCTTTTCAAACTTTTCAGTTTTTTTTACACCCGCTTGGCCACCGGATTTTGGATTGTCGTTTCCTAATGACATCAATACAAGAATGCCAGCCCCTAAAAACAAGAGGATCGCCAAAAGCTTGTTGTTGTCATTCGAGGATTTCTGCTCCGCCATCACTATTATTATCGGCTAAATGAGACATCTCTAAAGGAAGCAAGCCTCGTTCAGTCCTAAGCCGGGATTTTTAGGACAATAGTTGCGTATTTTTCTCTTGGACCGGAGGGAAGATCGGTAGGATGACAATAAATTCGGTGCCAACGCCCACTTCAGAACGAACCTGAACTTCCCCACCGTGATTTTGCACGATTCCATAGGAAATACTAAGACCTAATCCAGTTCCCTGACCCACGCCTTTGGTCGTGAAAAAAGGATCGAAAATCTTATCGATCGTTTCGGCACTCATGCCTTTCCCACTGTCTTGAATTGAGATTTGCACCCAACCCGATTTATTCAGCTTGCTGTCTTTGTTCGGCTTATAGTCCTTCAAAGGCAAGGTTGAAATCCAAATATGGCCCGAACCCTCGATCGCCTGCACAGCGTTCGAAAGGATGTTCATAAAGACTTGATTGATCTGACTCGCATAACAGTGAATGTGTGGCGTCGGTTCGTATTGACGATGGATTTCCACGCGTCCTTTGATCTCCCCCTGCAACAGATTCAAAGTCGTATCCAAGCTTTGATGCAAATCGATTTCTTGCAGCTTAGCTTCCTCAAGTCGAGAGAAGTTTCTTAAGCCCAAGACGATGTCGCGCGTGCGACGAGCACCGTCCTGACAAGAAGAAATCAATTTCGGCATGTCTTTAACGATATACTCGAATTCGTACTCTTCTTTTAAGGCCGGAAGTTTGGTTACATCTTTTTCTGCCGACTCAACCAGCCTGATCAGCTTGTCGCTGTAATCACGCAGATAAGTCATGTTCGAATAGATAAAGCCAATCGGATTATTCAACTCGTGCGCCACACCCGCAACCAGCTGACCCAATGAAACCATTTTTGCCGAGTGAACCAGCTTGGTTTGGGTTTCTTTCAGCTCGCGGTTAGCAGATTCAAGCTCCGTGATTTTTTTTCTAAGGTCAGAACGCGCCGTCCAGATCTTCTTACTCATTTCATTGAAACTTTCAGTCAATAATCCAATTTCCGTATCGTTCTTAACTGGAATGGTGACCGCCTGCTCTTGAGATTCGAAAGACTGCAAGGCATCGACCAGATCATACAGCGGCTTCAAAACCCAGCTGGATGTTACTAAAATCGTCAGAATCAAAAGCATCACCACCGCACCAACGACCGTCATAAATGCGATATTCACATTGCGAAGGACGGCTGCTGATTCGCTTTTTGAAGCCCCCAATGCCACATAAAATTTTGAAATACCCCAATCCAAAGGATATACCAGGAATCCGTACGGTGCCGAGCGAACGTTCAAGTCAAAAAACAGATCTTTTTGTGGATGAAAGTAGTTCTTAAAAAAGTCTTTTTTATAAAGATAAAAATCCGCGTGGCTCGCGGCAACCATGTCGCCGTTGTCTTTAAATAAGATCAGCTCAAGCTTCAAACGGTTTTTGATTTTCGTCAGGTAAGCCTGATTCAAATCAATTACCTGCTCCATATAACCAATCAATCTTCCGCTGCCATTATTCACTTGGGAGATCAGGATCAGATTCATTTTGTGATCATCACTGTATTCAGCGACTCCCACTTCCTGATTTTCTTTAACCTCTGCCATGTATTTCGCTGATAAAAAGACCGCATCCTGGCCGGGCATAAAGCTGCGTACGGCACCTTTATTGTCTTTAAAGACCGAAGCAAGCATGCGGCCTTCACGGTTAAAGAATGTCAGGCTGGAAGTATCGTCTGAACGAATCCAGGTACTTGCGACATTACGAACAGTGTTTCCGTCTCCCATGGATAAATGGTAAGTCAAACTTGGATCGCGAAGATAGCGTTCACGACGTTGCTGCAATGATGTGCGGTAATCATTCAACATGATTTCCACTTCACGAGCATTCCCTTTAAGCCTTTGAGTCAATTCATGATCGATGGCTCTTTCGTATTTCTTCATCGAATATAGAGTTACGAAAGCCAAAGGAACGACGGAAAACAAAAGTGACCACACGATCAAAATCGTGCGCAGGGATCTCTTAGGTTTCCGTCTTAGCGTTTTCACTTTTTATCTTCATCCACAGTGATGATCAGACGGATGATTCCATCAGGCATTACACGGGGATGCTTTTCCTTGTTCACATGAACTTTGCCGTATGTGCCGAGGAACGTCGTCAGATCTTGGTATTTAGCTTCAGGCAAAGTGAAGTGATAGTACGTAGATGTTGGAGATTTCTGCCAACCTAATTCCACGCCACCGGCTTTACGACCGCCAAGCTCTTTAACTTTTTCTGTGATTTTAGGGCCAACTACAGAAAGATTCGTGACGGCAATTTCGCCCCGGTAAAGGAAACCACCCGAAGTTGCTCCTTCAGAATCGTTTTCTTCATCAGCCTCTTTTTTCGCAGGTGTTGCTGCTGCAACTTTCGCCGCCACAGATACTGCCGGAGTCGCCGAAGGTTTCGCGGCTACCGCTGTCGCTGCCGGGGTCGCTTTCACATCCACCGTCGGCAAAGGTTTAGGAGTTTGCAACGGCTTTTCAGTTTTAGGTTCTTCATCCACGAATTGTGGTTTGTCTTCAACTTGCGCAACTTTTTCAGTTTTCGCAACTTCAGCCAGAACGACTTCTTTGGTGTTACCGCTCATACCGATTTGCAAAACTTTTTGCCACGGAGCTACCGTCAGTAAAGTCACAATCACGGCTACGACAACCAAAGCTTCCAATCCCCACTTCAATCCTTGCGGCCAGCGATCGAAATTGGATTTTTGCATTAGAACGGTCAGATAAGTCGAAGGCGTATTGATTTGCTCAATGATCGGTTGAGACACAATGGTGTCAGCCAATTGTTTTGCGTAAATTTCGCCGTTCTGGATCTTATTCAAATCCAGTTGAGCATCACGCGAAAACTTCACGTGATCTTCCACCGCTGACTTTCTTTCATCATCGAGAATCCCCGACAGATAATCGTAAAGTAGCTCATGGCCGATAAAAGGAGACATCTCCCTTTTGCCTTTTTTTGAAAGAGGAATTTTACCTTCCTGCTGTGCCATGCTTTAACTTACCCACACCTTGAGTCATTGTTCCGAGTTTTCGCAAAGCTCGGCCCAGGCGATAACGAATCGTGCCTTGAGTGATTCCCAAGCCCTCTGAAATATCGTTATCTTCTATTTTTAAAATTTTTGACCAAATCACGGTTAACAGCTCGTCTTCAGAAGCTGTTTTCTGGAATTCACGCCATGGGCCCAAATCAACACCTTCAGGAACCAGCCAACCGGATTCAACTGTGGTATTTGGACGACCGCGAGTTACGCGTACTTTGAATTTATCCCAGGTAATCTTAGTTGCCGCGACAAGGGCGACAGGAGTGGAAAGCTCAGGGTTGCGTTGCTTTTTATCTCGACAAAGGGCTAGTGCCTGAGTTGAAGCTTCGATCGCCCTTCTGTCATCTAGTAAAGCAAAGTAGAAAAACAAGGCGATCGATTTTATGTCGGCTTCGGTCATGCACTTCCTAATATATAAGTAGAGTGACCCTTATGTTAGTCGACTGTCAGCTGTCTGAGAAGATCCAGTTGGTCTAGAACTTTGCCTGAACCCATAACTACGCAGCTCAATGGGTCTTCAGCGATAGAAACTGGCAATCCCGTACGTTCTCTTAGCAAAACGTCCAGGTTCGCAAGCAAGGCACCACCACCTGTGAGAACGATTCCGTTATCTACGATATCAGAAGCAAGCTCTGGCGGAGTTTTTTCAAGTGCCGTACGAACAGCATCAACCACTTCAGACAAAGGATCCATCAAGGCATCGTTCACTTGAGAGCTTGTGATCTCGATAGTTTTCGGAGCACCAGCTACGAGGTCACGACCTTTGATTTCCATCGTTTTTTCGTCTTCGAATGGATAAGCGTTACCGATTTGGATTTTAATTAATTCAGCAGTTCTTTCACCGATCAACAAATTGAACTGACGGCGTACGTAATTGATGATTGCTTCATCAAATTTATCGCCCGCAACTTTGATAGATTTACAGTAAACAATACCGCCCAAAGAAATAACCGCGACACCAGTAGTACCACCACCCATGTCGACAACCATGTTGCCCGATGGTTCAGTGATTGGAAGACCTGCACCGATTGCTGCTGCCATTGGTTCTTCGATCAAATAAACTTCGCGAGCACCAGCTGATTGAGCTGCTTCTTTAACCGCGCGCTTTTCCACCTGAGTGATTCCGTAAGGAACGCAGATGATGATACGAGGACGGATGAAAGATTTTTTCTCGCCCAAAGATTTACCGATGAAATATTTAAGCATGGATTGTGTTACTTCAAAGTCAGCGATAACACCGTCTTTGATCGGACGAATTGCTACGATAGAACCAGGAGTTCTTCCCAACATGTCCTTTGCTTCTTTACCCACAGCAAGAACGCGGTTTTGCATTCCGCGATAGTTCTTTTGAACTGCTACGACAGAAGGTTCATCAAGAATGATTCCGCGGCCTTTAACGTACACAAGAGTGTTCGCTGTGCCCAAGTCGATTGCGATATCATTAGAAAAATAGTCTTGTACTTTATCAAAAAAACTCATGCAGAATCTCTCTCAAGAAAATTTCATTGTGTCATTTCGACTACAAGTCTAGGGAGATTGAAAACCAGAGTCAATACTGATATTTAGGCCCTTCATCGAGTTCTTTTGACGCGCTACTCCAGCAAGACCAGAGTGAAGACTCGGTTAGAAGTGTTTTTTCCACTCCAATTCATGACCCATATACTCTGACAGAGCGTGTTTCTCGTCGTGCATGCGCTTCTCAGACCAACTCAATTTCTCTTGGAAAACCTGCGCAATTTCGTCGAGATGCTTCAATCCGTGATTGCGATCTGCAAGGAACAAATGCACGCGTCGAGAGAAGAAGTCGCTGAGATTTAAGCACATCGTGTTGTCGATGGCCTGCGCTGCTTCGAGTTGCCAGTAAGAATAGCGATGATCATATTTGGAGAGAATAACTTCGGCTTCCCTACCATATCTTTGTGCCAATGCGGCAACATCTGCAACAGGACGCCCGTACTCCTGAGCCCACGCGCCTGCCAGAACTTGCGCATCGTGGAATGCGCTCTCAGTCGTGTACTTATTAAATGCCACCGCCGTATCTTTCTTGGCGAATCGCGCGCGATCTTCCACAGGAAAACTTTTAAGTGCGTGGGAAACCGTTTGTTGGCACATCAAGCGGTAAGTCGTGTACTTGCCGCCCGCCACAAATGTCACACCCCGAGGATCATCGATAATCGTATGCTCACGACTGGTTTTTCCCTCTGATGAAGAGCCGTCATTCACCAACGGACGAACACCCGCATAACTGGAAATCACATCGTGCGGAGTCAAATTCGCCCCTGGGAAATAGTGGGAAGTAATATCCAAAAGATACTTAACGTCTTCAGGAGTTACGCCGACATTCTCTGGTGATTCTTTAAAATCCGTATCTGTCGTACCGATGATGATCATGTCATGACGTGGAATTCCGAAGACAATACGATTACCTTTTTCAGCACCCATCACCACCGCACTGGTGAGTGGCAGGCGATGTTGTGGCAACGTCAAATGAATACCTTTTGTAGGGCGAAGAATTTTCTTCCAGTCTTTGAAAAGCTTGTCGCCCAATTGATCTGTCCACGGACCTACGGAGCTAATCACATGACGACCACGAATCGTAAACTTTTCTTTGCTTAATTGATCTTCGCAGTGAACAGAGGAGATTTTTCCATCAGCACCAAATTCAGCACCCGTAGCACTGACATAATTGGCAGCAACCATGCCCATTTCATTTGCTGAGCGCAACGTTTCATATACCAGGCGATCATCATCCATATAGCCATCTGAATAAACGTAAGATCCCAACAAATCCTTTTCTCGTAGAGCTGTCATGCGCTCCATGGATTCTTTACTATCAAGACGTTCATGCATTTCTGGTGATTGGAATAAAGCCAAAATATCGTAAAGCCACATGCCAAGACCCATCTTGAACATGCCCACGCGACTTTCTTTATAAAGCGGCAGCATGAAACGAAGGGGATGAACCAGGTGCGGAGCCATTTCAAAAAGCTTATTGCGCTCGTTCAACGCCTCATAAACCAATTTGAAATCCATGTTTTCCAGATAACGAATTCCACCGTGAACCATTTTGCTGGAACGAGAAGATGTTCCTGAAGCAAAATCCCGAGTTTCAACCAAAGCGACCGACATCCCGCGGGCACAGGCATCACGCGCAACGCCGGCTCCATTGATCCCACCACCGATGATGATTAAATCAAATTCCTGAGATTTCATTTTGGACAAATTCTGAATACGATTCACGAAGGAAAAATTCTTCATACCCTTATCCTATTTGGTTGTTTTCACCGCTAGTGTGCCTGGCTCCCACGGAGCAGGCTTAAATCCTTTTACAGAGTTTGGAACACCATTATCTGACGGGAAGTAAACTCTTTGCAGATGTTTTTCACGGCCTAGCTTATACGCCAGTTCACAAAGTTCGTCGCGGGCCTGCAAAGTTTCAAACTGCACATGCTCGACCCATAAAGTTTGTGTTTGGCCATCAAAAAACAACAGCGGCTGAGCGATAAAATAGCCCAGCAGAGCTTTTGTTTCCGGGTCCTCGGCCAAGAAGCTCCAACCTAACGGAATATAATGATTCAAGGCTTCAATGCGATGCTTGGAATTCCAAACAGCCATCATTCTTTCCATCTCATCCGGATATTGTTCCGTCATTTTGCGATTTTCGAGATCAAGAATGTTTTGTAAATCGTCAGCCTGAATAACGCGACAGAAAAGACTCATGGCCTGTAGCTCCCTTGTCATTTGAACGTATCTATTTCATACTAAGACCCGATGAAATACAAAGATTATTCCTCTGACATTTGGACTGCGATTAACAACACGCTCGACCAGGTATTGAAAGAGCAAGATCAACCGATCGCTGCTTTCGACGCCGATGGCACTTTGTGGGATATCGATTTAGGGGAAACCTTTTTCCACTATCAAATCGACAACAAGCTGGTGCAGCTTCCTCCGTCCCCATGGGAGCACTATGAAACCATGAAAGCCGCAGATCCACGCAAAGCCTATTTGTGGCTGGCGCAGATCTGTCAGGGAAAATCTTTAACACAGGTTCGTGAGTGGGCTAAGGCTGGAGTTAAAGACGCAGCTCCTATTCCGGTTTTTTCAGAACAAAAGAAATTGATCCAACTCCTTTTGTCAAAAGGCGTGCAGGTCTACGTCATCACTGCTTCAGTAAAATGGGCGGTCGAGGCTGGCGCGGATCTGGTCGGCCTTGATCACGACAGTATCATTGGTGTTGAAACAGACGTTCAAAATGACATCATCACTGATCAACAAAAAGGTGTAATCACTTACCGCCAAGGTAAAGTTGATGCGTTGCTCGCAAAAACGGGTGGCAAGCTTCCCTTCCTAGCAAGCGGAAACACCATGGGGGATTTCAACCTGCTTGAAAGCGCCACTCACCTGCGCCTGGCAGTCAGTGCCGCCTCCCGTGACGATAAGATCTTTAAAACGGAAGCAGAGCTTGCACAAAACGCCGCCGACAAAGGCTGGCTTCACCATCGCTTTATCTAAAAAGGTGCCAGGTCCTATTTCTTGTCATGGCAGGACAAGAAATAGGACCTGGCACCTTAGTTTCATTTTGAGATTGTGTTGAAGGTTACATACAGTGATTAGTCTATCTACATCATAGGACCCCTAATTTCTTTATAAGAGGGGCCCTCTTTTTGCTATGTGTTCCCGTATGACAAACACATCGGCTACTCACGGAAATGCCTTCAAAAAAGTAATGTTCTTCTTCGGTGTCATCGCGATTTCGGAAGTTGGCTTCTCCAGTCTTTGTCCAAATAATGTCGCGACAACGACGACTTACTTCGTTCCTAAGATGAGTGACTACTGCAAGGGCAGTAAACCCTGCGCACGCTTTCGCAAGCAGGTTCGCCTGCAGGGCTCGGGTACTATGCCGAACGGAAAACTTCTGACCTATACGGGGAAGAAAATCAATTTAGGCAGCTGTGACACCGCTTTTGGGGCGAGTGGCAACTGCTTGGTTCCATTCATCTCTGTTGCCGCAGATCCACGCTATTATAGTATGGGGGATATTATCCAGATGCCTTCATTGAAGGGAAAAACCATTCACTTACCGAATGGAAGAACAATGGTTCATCCTGGCTATTTGATTGTTCAAGATACGGGTGGAGCAATTCGCGGCCGCAACCGTTTTGACTTTTTCACGGGCTCTTATGGTTTCACTAATCGCAATAATGCCTTCGGTGCATACGGCTCCGACGATACGCAAATGTCTGACAAAAACGATTGCGACAGCAGAAAAACATTCAGTGTTGTCAGACGCGGCTCTGGAAATTACGAACAGTCTTTGGTGGCCATTGAAGATGCTCTTAGAAGCTCTGGCAATCAAAGACAAGTGGCTTCCGTTCAAAAAACGGCGTCAGGAGCCAGATAATGTTTCGCAATTCATTGATCGTATTAGCTCTCGTATTCATTTCAATTTCAAGTCTGGCTGAGGAAGTCGACATGGCTTCCTCCGTGGTTCCGGCCCCACCCAGCGATGAAATCAATATGTCAGAGCCTCCGTTCTGGATGTCGTCATACGATGAGTTTCACGATTTGCAGTCCGTGCAAAAGGAATTCTATTTAGAAAAGCTATTGCCATATCTCTCTGGAATACCAGGACTGAATCCTGTTTCTAAAAAACAACTTTTAGAAGCGTCGGAATGGTATCAAGGCTGGAATCATATTCGTAAGAAAGTATACGTCTCCTGCCAAGACAAAGAACGCATAAAAACCTGCGAGGAAATCGCCAACATCCGCTTGCAAGCTTTAGATATTCTCTCCAATCAAAAGGAAGAAAATCGCAAAGCCAATGAATACGCGAAAGAAGAAAAATCCAAGGAATCCGCCAAAAAGAAGAAATCCAAATAAAAAAAGCCCTGGCGATGAACCAGGGCTTTTTCATACTCAATCAACACACCGCACCCCCAAAAGGTACGGCGTACCTTTTAGGGTTTACCGACTACTTTTTCGATGTCGGAGATTTCTTTTGGTACGGATGTGGTCATGTTTTCGACGCCGTTTGAAGTTACGCGGATGTTGTCTTCGATACGGATACCGATACCACGATATTTTTGAGGTGCCGAGGTGTCGTCGGCTGGGATGTACAATCCTGGCTCGATCGTGAAGCACATGTTGGCTTCGATCGGGCGTGGCTCACCTTTTTTGAAGTACAAACCCGCATCATGCACATCAAGACCCAACCAGTGACCAATACCGTGCGGATAGTATTTCTTTTGCGCCAGGGATTGGATCAAATCGTCTTTACGACCTGATAATAAACCCAGCTCAAGCATTGCATCTGTCAGCATCGAAGTACCCATGTCATGCAAGTCTTTAAACACGATTCCCGGCTTTACGAAATCAACGATCGCTTTTTGAACTTTCAACACAGCTTCGTACACGCGGCCCTGCTCGTCAGTGAATTTGCCGTTTACTGGGAAAGTTCTTGTGATGTCACCGGTGTAGTAGTTGTACTCCGCACCAGCATCAATCAATAGCAAATCACCGTCTTTGCATACTTGGTCATTGAAGTTGTAGTGAAGAGTTGTCGCTGCATTACCAGAAGCCACGATAAAGCCGTAACCTTCACGCGCAGAATCTCTCATGTAGAAGTTATGAGCTAACACGCCTTGTACCTGGCGCTCAGTCACACCCGGGCGAGTAAAGCGCATCGCTGCCAAGTGAGCTTGAGCAGAAATTTCGCAAGCTTCGCGAAGCTGAGTCAATTCGTACTCAGACTTCACCAAACGCATTTCACCAATCAAAGTGTCAGCATCATGCACGCTTAGCAAACCATAGCCCGTACGACCACGCATTTGTTTTACCGTGTTCAACACATGTTCCATCTTTTCATCGACTTCTTTGTTTTTGAACTGGCGATAATAAATTGAATCAACAGCAGACAACAATTGCGGAGCCATTTTTTCAAATTCATCAATTGGATAGCATTTGTCGATTTTGAATTCTTGTTCGCAACCCTCTGGGCCGTAACGGAATCCGTCCCAAGTTTCTCTTTCGCGGTCACGACGACGCACGAACATCACAGATTCTGGAGTTTGACCAGGACGCACGATCAAAATGGAATCTGGTTCTTCCCAACCAGTAAGGTAAAACATATTAGAATCTTGACGATACGGGAAATGCACATCGTGATTGCGGATCAACTCGGGGTGAGAAGCAACCACCAATGCGGAACCTGGGATCTGTTGACCCAGTTTCTTTCTTCTTTCTGCAAAAATGTTCATATCAAAAGTTGGTTTTCTCATTCCGGTCTCCTGAACTTTTTAAAGTCCCCATTTACGTGTCAAAGTTTTCAATTGGCGGTTTGCGGAGTCAGCACCTTTGTTCATGATCTCACGGCGCTTATCGAAGTCCATAATACCATAGTCACCCGTCTCAAGGGTAATAACAGTATCAACTCCCGCAAAAGGCTTATTATACAGTCCTGCGATCTCACTCCATAATACGTTGTCCGTTGCCGAGGCATCCAAAGTGAACGGTTTGCTGCCGCCCGGGCCCTGAAGAACGTTTACGAAGACCACAAAGTTCGCACCCTTTTGGCGCAGATATCTAGCCAAACCAGAAACCTCGCGAACCGCCGCGATGTTACCCTGAAAAGGCTTAAAGAAAGGAGGATATGCCATACACATGGACATCAACTGTTCCATGCCCCCACGGTTCATCATCAAGGACTGATTCTTCTTCAAATTGTAAGAAGGGCACGCAAACGGAATGCGATAGTCTTCGGCTTTTTGATTTTTAAAAGCTGTGTTGTAAAATTCGCGCATCACAGTGATGTCGCCGTTTTTATTCACATTGCCCAACAATGATTTTTTGATGATCTCGTCATCTTTCATTTTGAACATTTGCCATTCAACGTCGTTGGCCTGTTCGCGATTCGCATACAGTGCCGCCATCGGAGACGCAAATTCGATCCCACCGATTGCATACACAGGAACTTTCGCGCGAGTCAGTTCGTGCAAGAATCCAATATGTGCATAAGTCTTAGCTCCCCCGCCTCCCAAGATGAAAGCGATCTTAGGCATCGCCGGAATCACAGGTGCCGGTGGTGGAGTTGTTGGTTCCTCTACTTGGATGTCAGGCTGATAAGGCGTCGCTGCTTCTTCAGTTTGACGAGGCGACGTCGGAGTAGTGGATGTAGTTTTAGAACCCGGAGTCGGTGCTGGTTTAGTTGCATTGCGAATATCTTCACGGGTCTTGAATGATTGACAACCCGCCAGGAAAACCAATGTTAAAAGCAGGCTAGTGCTTTTTCGCGAAAACAAAAAACTCATGATTGCCGTCCTTTCCCTCAATGGAAGAAGCAAAATAGTCCTTTACATCAAAGCCGCTGTTTTGGCAGACCGCCTTGATCTTTTCTTCGACTTTCAAATACAACGAAGAGTCTTTGACAATACCACCCTTTGAGAGCCCGTCAACGCCGACCTCAAACTGTGGCTTTACAAGACTTAACAACTGGCCCGAATGTTTTAGGAAACGAGCCAATTCCGGGATAATCATTTCAATTGAAATGAAAGATACGTCCATGACAATGAGATCAAACCCATCTTTTGGAGTAGCCTCAACCACAGAGGGCTCTTTGGACAAGGCACGAGCATTGATGCCCTCAATAACCTTAAGCTTGGGGTTATTCAAAAGACTGGCACTGACCTGTCCATGACCGACATCGACGCCTAAAACAAAGTGAGCACCCGATTGCAAAGCACAATCCGTAAAGCCACCCGTGGAAATCCCCACATCCAGAACATCGAAGCCCTGAATATTAAGGCCCACTTGCTTTAAGGCCCCCTCAAGCTTTAATCCCCCACGAGAAACAAAGCGGTTGGCGGGTCCTTGTTCCACGAAAATATGATTTTCCATTTCCAGAGTGACAGGCAAATTCGATTTTTTAAGGATTTTTTTCTGGCCGTTGTTATCAAGGAATACCTGCCCCGCCTCAATCAATTCTTGAGCATGAGTGCGTGATTGGGCCAAACCCTTTTCAAACACATAAATATCCAAGCGCTTCTTGTCGGTCATAACTTACGTCCCTCGGATCAAAACTAATTTAAAGCCACCACAGAGTCAAAAGACTTAAGCCCTCAAATTGCTTCACAAATTTACAACCTATTGACAAGGCATCATAATGATAGTAAATTTACAATCACTCCAAATTGTTCAGATGGACTCTTTTAAAAAGGAACTTTTGGCTTTCCCGAACAGCACGAAAGAGGATCTGTTTTCTTTAATAGTTGAGTTTTTAAGTGGTCGAAGACTTCCCCCAACCGATTTAAAGATAATTCGACTTAATAAGAATACTCGAATTGTTGAATTTAAGGTGAAAGACAATCACGGGAACTGGCGAGCCATCTCTACAGTTTTTCAGGGGAAGTACTTAGTTTTTGTATACGCGTTTCACAAAAAATCACAGAAGCTACTTCAAAAAGATAAAGAACTTATAATTTCCAGAATCGCGAGGATAAATTTATGAAAGGCGCAAAATTAAAGCCCCTGTCAATCGAAGAACTAGCGGCTAGCTGGGGCATTGATTACCAGGTATTTAAAATTAAAAAGGAATTGGTTGATACCGTTCGAAAACACTGCGCTGAAAATAAAATAAGTCAGAGAAAACTCGCGGCTCTTGTGCCCGGCCTTTCTCAGGACCGTGTTTCTAAAATATTTTCTGGCCAAGTAGGCCACATGACCATCGACAAATTGATCGAAATTCTATCGGCACTAAAATACAGCGTCGCCATTAAAACAAAAGCAGCTTAAGCTGCTTTTAGTGTTTTCTCGCGATGTTGAAGTTTACTAGGTATTCCAACATCACCGCATCGGCGGAAACTTTATGAAGCTCTGCCATCGTATTTTTACTGATTTGGTTTAGGTATGTTTTTGTATTTTCCAGACCGATAATGCCAGTGAAACTGCGCACGCCTTGATCTTTTTCGCCGTGATCCAAAACATCGTCAGCTACTTGGAACGCAAGGCCCAAACCTTCACCGAATTTTTTAAGTGCTTCCACATCCTGAACTTTTGCGCCCGCGATAATTGCAGCACCTTCAACAGCAACGCGAATCAACGCGCCCGTTTTAAGCAAATGCAAATGAGTCAGCTCGTCTTGAGAAAGTTGTTTTTCACCTGCACGCAGATCAATGGCTTGACCACCGACCATACCGCGAATACCTGCTGCCTCGGAAAGAAGCTGCACCAAGCGACCCACCAGGAAACCATTATCAGAATAATGTTTCGCGATAATCAGAAACGCTTCTGTTAACAGAGCATCCCCTGCCAACAAGGCAAAGTCCTCACCGAAGACCTTGTGATTTGTTGGCTTTCCACGGCGCATGTCATCGTTATCCATGCACGGAAGATCATCATGAATCAAAGAATAGGTATGAATCAACTCAACGGCGGTTGCGAAAGGCAAAACCTTTTCTGCAGACGAACCCAACATCTCTGCGATCAACACAGACAGAACTGGGCGAAAACGCTTTCCGCCATTGGTTGCAGAGTACAGCATGGACTTACGAAGTTCAGCAATAGCAGGTCCCTGGGGAAGTTCCATTTCAGACAAATACTTTTCCACAAACTGATTCACAGTTTGCACCTTCAAGGACATTTCCTGATCAAGCTGAATCGCCAAATCCAAAACTATTCCTCCGGCGTGAAATCGGTAGTTACAGGCTTGCCGTCAGCGCCCACAGACATCAAAAGTTTTACTTTTGTTTCGGCTTCAGACAGACGTTGGTGACATTCACGAGAAAGCTTTACGCCCTCTTCGAAAAGCTTTAAGGAATCTTCCAAAGCCAAATCACCTTTTTCCATTTTTTGGACGATCTCTTCCAGACGTCCCAATTTCTTTTCGAAATCCATTATTCCTCCTTCACACCACTTACAGTGGCAGTGAGTGAACCCTGAGCCAGGCGAATGTCGATGCTATCGCCCACTTTAACCTGGCTTGCTGATTTAATAACTTTTGAATCTTTGGTTACGATTGAGTACCCGCGATCAACGACACGCAAAGGGCTCATGCTATCAAGCATCGCCATCATACGATCCATGCGGGATTTTTTGCGCTCTAATGCGAACATCAATGCTTTTTCAGAACGCGCCTGCAGGAACGTTAATTCCTTTTTGCGACGATCAATGTGATTTTGTGGAGTGCCCAGTTTTTGAGTCATCAACTCCACACGGTGGCTCTTTTGACTGATCAGGCGATTGACTGCGAGCTCCAAGCGAGTCAGCAGGTCGTCATTACGAAGCTCCAAATCTTCCAGGCGACGTTTCGGATCCACCAGGCGCTTCGACAATCCCAGGGATTTTTCGCGCAAGAATTTCATCTTTCTATCGAAAGACAATTTCAACATGCGTTCTAACGAAGTGACTTTGTTCACAAGCTCCGAAGAACTTTTAGCGACAAGTTCCGCAGCAGCCGAGGGAGTTGGCGCACGCAAGTCTGCAACGAAGTCGGCAATGGTAAAATCGATTTCATGGCCCACAGCAGAGATGACCGGAACGGCACTGGCAGCAATCAAGCGAGCCAAGCCTTCATCATTAAAGCACCACATGTCTTCGATGGAACCACCACCGCGCCCCACGATCACAGCATCCACGTCAGGAAGTGCGACCGCTTTTTTAAAAGCCTCACGCAATTGCGGAGCTGCGGCCTCACCTTGAACGATCGTTGGAACGATGGTCACCTGAATGGATTTTGCACGACGGGAAAGAACATTCAAAATATCACGAATCGCCGCCCCGGTTGGAGAGGTCACAATCGCGATATGTCTTGGGAATGTAGGAATAGGTCTTTTCTTCGCAGCATCGAACAGGCCTTCAGCACGAAGTTTGTGCTTAAGTTGCTCGAACGCTTTTTGTAAAGCCCCCGCGCCCACTGGCTCCATCATATCAACCATCAACTGATAGTTGCCGCGAGGCTCGTACACTGTAACCCGGCCACGCACCATGACTTCCATACCATCAGAAGGTTTAAATCTTAGGCGCGAGTTGTTGCCGCGAAACATGACCGCAGTGATTTGCGATTTTGAATCCTTAACGCTGAAATAGAAATGCCCGGAAGTGTGAGCTTTGAAATTGGAAAGCTCCCCGCGCACCCAAACCATACCCAGTTGACCTTCGATCAATTGCTTGATTTGCACATTCAATTGCTCAACAGAAAGCACCACAGGCTCATTAGATTTCACCGGCGCAGAAGCCGCATCCAACGAGAGTTGCGCGTAAGCATCAGTCTTGCGAAGTGGTTGATTTGGAGAGTCGGACATGGGGCAAGAAGCTATAGCCAGCCCCGGGAGGAGTCAATACTCAGAGTGACGAGTACCAGACATTTTGCGCGGCCCAAAGACCGCCGACGAAGAAACACACCCAGCCCAATTTCTTGTGCTTCATAAGGTTCTGAAACGCCTCACCCATGCGCTCTTCACCGATTCTTACCAGTGTACGATTTTCCAGCACAAACACCATGAGGAGTCCATAGAAAAAAACCACGAACGGAAAAATAAAATCAAGTTTTTGAGGCGTCATAAGCAATATATCGGAGCCTTACCGAAAAGTTAGAGTCCGGTTTGATTGACGAAACTATACTTCCTGCTAGAATAGTTTTCAGAGGGTTCGAAGGCGTAAAGCTCATCGAAATTAAACCTTACAAGCATATTTTTGGGGACTGTCCCTGGCAATGGTGTGCAAGCTCAGCTCGTACTGAGAAGCCTAAAGTCGCTATCATGGTCACCCACCTTAGCTAAAACAGGTTTAGTTCAGAGTTGCCGACGGACTCTTTTTTTATTTCTCCCAATCTCATTTTGAGACACTTCTGAAACGCATTATTCACACTGCTCCCTATACAAATCAGTCCGACCCAACTATATAAGCTAGCGATGGAAAATATCACTGTTACTGGGCAATTGTGCGATTTTAACGGCCAACCTCTGGCTGGTGGCGATGTCCGCTTTTACGACGAGAACTTTGAGACTCGGCATGCGACTCAAACTGATGTAGATGGTAAGTTCGAAATCTCAATTCCCAAAAAGATCTATCCATCCATTTTCATCTGCAAGTCCTATAAAGATAAATTCCTGGAATACTGGCATTGGAATTTCAACCCACAACACGGTACGCATTTAAATGTGCAAATTGATGGTTTGGAACTTTATGGTATGAAGGCCTGGGAAATGGCTCCGACCTATCCTGGGATGATGATCTTTTTTAGACCCATGTCTTTGCAGAAATTTAAAGCCTTGGGCAGTCCCGAAAAAGATCAGCCCGTTTTGATCGCTCCAGAATTGAAAATTTCAGATATCACTGTTGAGCTGAATGGGAAAAAAGCCCCGGTTATCGGTATTAATAAGGTGAAAGAGCACACCTCTCCCCAAGCTTACCTGGATGCTTATTTAATCAATGTCAGCACGGAGGGCTTTGAGAAGGTGAAGCGAATTCTTGTGTCCATCGCAGACCAACAGACACAAGAAAAAGGTATGGCAGGATTCGACTTATACTAACTAGCGGTTCGCAAGAGCCACTGTACGAGAAGAAGCTGGCAAACGTCTGCCGTCTTTCTTCACAAGCTTTCTGGATTTATCTACCACCTGGCGTGCGACTTTCGCATTTGCCTTAGGCGCAGGCTTGCTTACGACTTTGTGTGCTGCCACTACTGGTGCTGCCTTGAAAGTTTTTGGAGCCGCCACTGGCGCCTGAGCTACTTTTTTCGCAACAGCTTGATCAACCGGGTGTCCCGCTTGTTCTAATAGATAAACGCAAACTTTTCTTTCTTCCGCAGAAACTGATTGGTTCGCAGCTTTTCTTTGCAGAAGCTTGATATCAGATTGAGAAAGTCTTGAAACTTGAGCAAGAACTAGCTCTTTATTTTGAAGTCTTTTTGCATTTGGCAAGGAACGATTCGTAAGTTCTTGCTCCACCAAAACCTGCGCCAGACTGAATCCACCTTTGGAATCATCTATAACAGAGATAGGTTTTGGAGCCGGCTTGCGATTGCTTAATTCAGCAATGGCGATCAAACCGATGAACATAGAAAACACAACGCCTACGATAATTTGATTATGATAACGAGACATTTGCGAACCCCCACTCACTGTCTATTCAACTCCTGTGCCGACCAAAAACAGATTTAGGGGGAGCCTGCGGATTTGCAGTGTTGAGAGAGTAGACAAAGGGTGTTAGCTCAATCAGTTTCCATGACATTCTCGAAATTCCACGAGTGAGGAAACACATATCAAGTTGAGGCAATAAAAAACCCACTTTGTTAAAGTGGGTTTTTCAGTCTAGAAGCGCTGAGTCCGTAAATAAGACCTGGCACCTAAAGGGGGATGACTTCGATTGTTGGATTGAATTGATCACGAAGAATCCCTTCAATCGCCATCAATGTTCCAGAAGTGGCGCTTGGGCATGTTCCACAGGCACCTTGGTAAAACACGTACAATTTATTGTCTTCGTATTTTACAACGTCTAAGTCTCCACCGTCGCCTTGTAAACCTGGGCGAACTGTCTCGTCTAAGATCTCTTCGATACGTTGAACTTCCGGCGGCAATCCTGCACGACGCATTTTCTTTTCATCTGCTTGGGTCACGTTGGGGTTGTGAATAGGCATTCGAGTTTGAATCACGGCACATACATTCTTTTGGATCTCTTCTGGATCCGCATCAAAGCTGTGAGTGATCGTGATCACATTTTGAAAAAAGTGGGCCTGACGAACACCTTCCACTTGGAACAAACTTGATGCCAGAGGGCTTTGTTCCGCTTCCTTCATGTCCGTGTAAGTCGCTTTACCTTCTGCCAACACAGGGCGATCCAAAACGAATTTCCATGCGTTTGGATTTGGGGTGGCTTGAATTCTGATCAATACATCTTGCGTACTCATAACAATAACTCCCGGGCCTTCACCACGGCTTTAACTAAAGCATCAACATCTTCACGATTATTATACACTGAAAAAGAAGCTCGAACTGTCCCTGGCACACCCAATCTTGCCATTAACGGCTGAGTGCAATGGTGACCGGCTCGAACTGCAACACCCTCTTGATCCAGAATCTGACCAACGTCAGAGTGGTGAGCGCCTTTCAGATTAAAAGAAATTAGAGGTCCCTTGTCTGCTGCCGTTCCGTAGATTTTTAAATCCGGAATTTCTAGCATTTTCCCCGTCGCGTACTTCAACAAATCCATCTCGTAGGAGTGGATATTATCGAAACCAATTTTCTCGACAAATTCAATCGCAGCCGCTGTTCCAATGGCACCCTCGATGTGAGGAGTTCCCGCCTCAAAGCGCGTCGGAACGTCATTGTAAGTCGTCTTTTCGATCGTCACTTTTGAAATCATGGAACCGCCACCTTGATACGGAGGCAGAGTTTCCAAAATAGCTTTCTTACCGTAAACCGCCCCGAAACCAAATGGACCGAAAAGTTTGTGCGCGGAAAACACAAAGAAATCCACATCCCAAGCTTTTACGTTCACTTTCAATTGCGAAACGATCTGCGCGCCATCCACTAAAACCTTGGCACCCGCCGCGTGTGCAAGCTTGGTGATTTCCGCAACGTTCGTGTTCGTTCCTAAAACATTGGAACTTGCAGTAAACGCCACCATTTTCGTTTTGCTGGAAAGCTTCTGTTTGAAATCTTCCATGTTCAATTCGCCGTTATCCAAAATGCCAGCAGCGATAACTTTCGCGCCAACCTTTTCAGCGATCATTTGCCAAGGAACGATATTCCCGTGATGTTCCATCTCGGTGATCAAAATTTCATCGCCCGCCTTAAGGTTCGTTAAACCCCAAGTATTTGCCACGAAATTCACACCTTCGGTCGTACCACGAACAAAAATAATCTCTTCAACTTGTTCGGCCCCCAAGAAACTCGCGATTTTATGACGAGCACCCTCAAAGCCTTGAGTCGCAATGTCTGCCAAATAGTGTGCACCACGGTGAACATTTGAAGCTTCGTACAGATAGAAGTGCGCAATACGATCGATCACTGATTTTGGTTTCAGCGTCGTGGCACCACTATCTAAG
This sequence comes from Bdellovibrio sp. KM01, assembly GCF_013752535.1. Classification (NCBI taxonomy): domain Bacteria; kingdom Pseudomonadati; phylum Bdellovibrionota; class Bdellovibrionia; order Bdellovibrionales; family Pseudobdellovibrionaceae; genus Bdellovibrio; species Bdellovibrio sp. KM01. The sequence continues at coordinate 178,232 of NZ_CP058348.1, read as the reverse complement.
TAAGAAAGCTTTTTGCCATGGACCTTTTGGGTCAAGGCAGGAAACTCTTTACGAATTTCTGCAAAAAGCTCGTTCAAATTACTCATTTTACCTTCTTAGTTCAGATGCAAGCGCGCAAACGCTTCATCCAAATGTTTTGTTAACCATTTTTGAATACTGTCGTCAGAGATTTTATAAAGAACTTCCGACAAGTAACCGTAACTTAGCATCGCAATCGCTTTATCTTTCGAAATCGCACGCGATAGCAAATAGAACAGCTCTTCTTTATTCAACTGACCCACAGTGGAACCGTGGCCCGCTTTCACGTCATCGGCATGCACTTCAATTGAAGGCTTGCTGTCTGCTTCGGCTTTGTTGCTTAAAAGAAGATTGTTATTCAATTGTGATGAATCCGCTTTTTGAGCGTCTTTTTGAATTAAGATCTTACCGCAGAAAGCAGAGCGACCAGATCCATCCAGAATCCCTTTATACAATTGGTGAGTCACACACTCCCCAACCGCGTGATCAATCAAAGTCGTGTTATCCACGTGCTGAGTTCCTTGAACCGCATAGATGCCAAGGACTTCAGACGTTGAGCCTTTTTCTTTCAAAACTAAATCTAAGTTATGACGAGAAAGCTGAGCACCCGTTGAAAAAGCCAGGCTTTCAAGGTTTGCATGTTTACCAAGATTGATTCTTGTGCGACCAATATTTACGGCATTCAAGCTATCTGCTTGTACGCGAACATAAATAACTTTCGCGCTGTCGCCCACCTGCAAATCAAATACTGAATTCGCAAAGTAAGATGCTCCCGTCATTCCATAATGACTTTCAAGAACTTTCAAAGAAGCCCGTGCGCCGACTTCGAAACGAATGCGTGGATTTACCATCACAGCAGAACCCGCCTCATTCGATGTAAAGAACACGAAATTCACAGGTTTTTCCACAGACGTTTCTTTTGCCAAGTGAACCATATACGGAGTTTCCGCATAAGCACCATTTAAAGCATCGAACGTATCATCAAATTGTTCAGGATACTCACCAAGCTCGCGCATGGTAAGACCCGCAGGCAAATCAGAAGACAAAGTCTTATTGAAGGCGCCATTAAAAAAGACCAAGTTCGTAAATCCAGGATTGATGGCCTTTTTAATCTCCACCATCGTGTCGTGGCTTGGAGCCACCGCATTCAAAGCACTTGGTAGGAAGCTGTTATCCGCAAGAACTTTAACACTTGTATAGTGCCATTCTTCATCCTTGCGGGTCGGAAGACCCTTTTTCAGGGCATAGTCATAGCCCGCCTGACGGAAAGCTGCCAATGCGCCTTTCGCCGGGTGTGCTTGACTGAATTTTTCGTAAGTCGAAAGTAAATTCATAGCCCTGTCCTTAGTTGATCAACCAGTCGTAACCTTTTTCTTCAAGCTTCAAAGCCAAAGAAGAGTCACCTGTTTCAACAATTTTTCCACCAAGAAGTACGTGTACGTAGTCAGGTTTAATATAATCTAGCAAACGCTGATAGTGAGTGACCAGGATGATCGCGTTGTCTTTACGACGAAGCTTGTTCACACCGTCTGAAACCACGCGAAGAGCGTCGATATCCAGACCAGAATCTGTTTCATCTAAAAGCGCCAAACGCGGAGACAAAACAGCCATCTGCAAGATTTCGTTTTTCTTTTTCTCACCACCAGAAAAACCTGTGTTCACTGGACGATCCAAGTACTCAGGTTTCATCGACACGAGTTTCAACTTTTGCACCAGGAATTCACGGAACTCGCCCTCTGGCATTGGTTCAGAACCTTGATGTTGCAAGACAGAGTTAAAAGCCGTGTGCAAGAATGTGAAGTTAGAAACGCCTGGAACTTCAATCGGGTATTGGAATGCCAGAAAGATGCCTTCTTTAGCTCTTTCATCTGGAGCCAGCTCCAAAAGATTTTGCATCATGAAATTGATTTCGTATTTAACTTCGCCCGAAGTCACTTCGTATGCCGGGTGACCCGCAAGGACTTTAGACAAAGTGGATTTGCCAGAACCATTCGGTCCCATAATCGCATGAACTTCGCCTGCTTTAACTGTCAGGTTCAAGCCTTTTAGAATTTCTTTTTCTTCAACACGTGCGTGTAAATTCTTAATTTCCAACATAATTAACCTACTGAATTTTCCAATTTCATTTCAATCAACTTCACGGCTTCCACAGCGAACTCCAAAGGAAGCTCTTTGAAAACTTCCTTACAGAAACCATTTACCAGCATTGAAATTGTTTTTTCCATGTCCAAGCCACGAGATTGCAAATAGAAGATCTGATCTTCACTGATGCGTGAAGTGGTCGCTTCGTGCTCAATCGTTGCTGTTTTGTTTTTTACTTCAATATAAGGGAACGTACTTGCAGAGCACTTATCACCCACCAGCATGGAATCACACTGAGAATAGTTACGTGCGTTTTCTGCAGAAGGCATGATTTTCACCTGACCACGGTAAGCATTTGAGGACTTATCCGTAGAAATACCTTTAGAGATGATTGTCGATTTGGTGTTCTTACCAATGTGAATCATCTTAGTACCAGTGTCTGCCTGCATCAGATCATGAGTCAGCGCCACTGAATAGAAAGCACCTTCGGAACCATCGCCTTGCAAGATACAAGATGGATATTTCCAAGTGATTGCAGAGCCAGATTCAACTTGTGTCCAAGAGATTTTAGAGTTTTTGCCGGCAGCTTTACCACGTTTCGTAACGAAGTTATAAATGCCGCCCTTGCCTTCTTTATCACCTGTATACCAGTTTTGAACTGTGGAGTATTTGATCTCCGCATTGTCCAAAGCCACAAGCTCAACCACGGCCGCGTGAAGTTGGTTTTCATCACGCTGGGGAGCTGTACAGCCCTCAAGGTAGTTCACGTATCCACCGTCATCACATACCAACAATGTTCTTTCGAACTGACCTGTGTCTTTAGCGTTGATACGGAAATATGTAGAAAGATCGATCGGGCAACGCACCCCTTTCGGGATGTAACAGAAAGAACCATCGGTAAAGACAGCTGCGTTCAGTGCCGCATAGAAATTGTCTGTGTATGGAACCACAGAGCCCAAATATTTTTTAACAAGCTCTGGATGTTTCGCAACCGCTTCAGAAATAGAGCAGAAAATAACTCCCGCTTTTTCCAAAACTTCATTGTGAGTTGTACCAACAGAAACGGAGTCAAAAACCACGTCAACGGCGATACCAGAGATACGTTTTTGTTCAGACAAAGGAATGCCCAGTTTTTCGAAAGTCTTCACCAATTCAGGATCAAGATCATCCATAGACTTAGGCTTATCAGCGTCGGATTTTTTCTTTGGAGCTGAATAATAACGAATCGACTGGAAATCAATTGGCGGATAAGAAACATGCGCCCAAGTTGGCTCGGTCAGAGTCAACCAGTGGCGATATGCTTTCAAACGATACTCAAGCATCCACTCTGGTTCGTTCTTTTTACCGGAAATCAATCTGATGATTTCTTCAGTCAAACCCAACGGGGCTTGATCCATTTCAATATCAGTCGTGAAACCGTATTTGTATTCATACGTATCATGCATATTTTGGGACGGATTATTCTTGTTGTTATCCATGAATCACCGCCTCAGAAGATTTTTTAGGCATTGCCGTTCTTTCAACCAAGAGATCTTTCAAACTGACGGATTTATAAAAGTCAGTGAGCTTATTATTTAATGTCGTAACCGGAGAAACGATGTTGCAAGTCCCTTGAATTTCACAAGGAACTTCCTTATGCAGGCATTTTACCAATGCCGTCGGACCTTCAATCACCTCAACCAAGTCATGAATAGAAACTTTCGCCAGGTCTTTGGTGATCTGATATCCACCGCTCGCACCGTATTCAGCGCGAAGAAAGCCGCCTTTTTGTGCCATTTGTTGCATCACACGAGCCGTCGCATCAAAAGGAGTATGGAAAGCATCCGAAACTTCTTTTGCAGAAGTCAGCTCTCCGGGGATTTTTTGGCTCATATATTTAAGAGCCATCAATGCGTATTCTAATTTCCGATTGATCTTGTTCATAGTGCACCTGACGATTACGTCCCTGTTATCTAATAGAAAGCTAATTGAAAAACAAGGTGAAATACGCCTAATTTTAGCGTATTTAAGATTTTGACAGGAATCTTTCTGGGAGTTTTGAAAAAATGTGCTGATTTCGAGACTTTAGGATGTTATACCCACCCGCATATGCGAGTACTTTTAGCGACATTAGCATCCTTGGCTCTGGTAGGTTTCGTTATCATCATGACCCGTATTTGGGGCATGGGCCAAACCTTTCAGGAATACAAAACTCCTTATTTGGAAGGTCAAACTCCGTATGTGGCCGTAAAAGCTCATACTTTGGCCAAAATGGCAGAAGCCATTGATGCTCGTCCTGACGTTATCATCTGGGCGGATGTGAGAATTTCCAATAATCGCGTGCCATTCATTCTTCCCCCAAGCCGTGACGTAGAATTCCTGAATGCAAAGATGGCGGAACAAGAAGCCAACCCTAAAGCTCAGATCATGTTGGGCAGCAAGCTTAGCAACTTTTCGTGGGAACAGATCAATGAGTTCTATAAAAGCACTCCCGCACTAAAAGAATTGTACGAAAAATTCCCTAAAACTCGTTTCATTTTGAATGTCGTGGATAACGTAACCGACGTCGACTCATTGGTCGCAAATGCAGTCCAGGATTATAATTCCAACGATCGCACGCTAATTCAAAGTGATGCGAACGTGATTACAAACGCCATCAAAAGCCTGCAGCCGACTTGGCTTTACGGAACAAGCAAACCGGATTTGATGCGCCTGATGAGTTTTGATTCTTTGTGGGTTTTGCCTTCGACACAATTTAAAGGAGATGTTTTTATTGCTCCTTTCAAAATTCAGAATCGCCCGGCATTTAATGATAACGTCCTTGCTGAAATGCGCCGTCGTAAGAAAAAAATCTTCCTGGTTGTGGAAAACGAGGAAGAATTCAAAAAGGCCGTTGAAATTAAAGCTGATGGATACGTCGCGAATGACATCAACCAGATCACTTCTTGGTTAGCGACGACTTCAGCAAAGTAGTTTGCTTATATCACGACGATGGTCCTGCGCCATAGGGACATCGTGGGTTGATCTCAGGACCTTTTGCTTATAGTGTGGAACATGGAGGTTCATCTATGTTTCCACTTTTAGTCCAGGCAGCCGAAGCCGCACCTTCTGTTTCCGTTAATACAAACTCTTGGGATGCAATCGCACAAGCGAGTCCAGTCGTTCAACTGACTTTGGTTATCCTCATCGTCATGTCGATCTTTTGCTGGGCCATTGGTTATACCAAATACCAAGCCTTCAAAAACATGCGTACGGCAGATGATTTGTTTCTAAATAAATTCTGGAAAGTAAATTCATTGGATTCTTTGTATGAAGATATTGATCAATACAAAGACTCATCCGTAGCACGCGTTTTTAAAGCAGCTTATTTGGAGATGAAAAAAATTTCTGAATCTCCCCTTTTGGCACGCACTGAAAATGATAAGCCTATTTTGTCTGGCATCGACAACTTGGAACGTATCATTAATAAAGCCACTGAAAACGAGATCGCAAAAATTGAATCTCGCCTGACAGTTCTGGCAACTACCGGCAGTACTGGTCCTTTCATCGGTTTGTTTGGTACGGTTTGGGGGATCATGCAATCCTTCCATAAAATCGGTCAGACAGGTTCTGCAAGTTTGGCGGTCGTGGCTCCTGGTATTTCGGAAGCCTTGATCTCTACAGCGATTGGTCTTGCAGCCGCGATTCCAGCCGTGGTTTTGTACAACAACTTTATTTCCCGCATTCGCAAACAAGAAATTACATTGAATAACTTCGGTGCAGACTTCCTGAACATCGTTAAACGTAACTTCTTTCAAGGAAACTAAATCATGGGAATGGGCAGTGGTGGCGGCGGCAAAAAAAGTCGCGCGACATTAAGTGAAATCAACGTGACGCCTTTAGTGGACGTCATGCTGGTTCTTCTGATCATGTTCATGGTGACGACTCCCCTGATGCAACAAGGGATCGACGTCGACCTGCCAAAAACTTCGGCTTCTGGCGTGGAGATGAATGAAGAACCTTTTGTCTTGGTGATTGGTCACGATCAAAAAATGACCATCGCGAAAACACGTATTCAAATGGCAGATCTTAAAACAAAGCTTAAAGCCATTTTTGAAAACAAAAAGAACAAACAAATATTCATCCAGGCAGACCGTAAGGTGGACTATGGCTTCGTCGCGGAAGCTATGGCAGAAATTCGCGCTGCAGGGATCTTTAACATCGGCTTAGTGACAGTACCAAAAGACAAGTGAGCGCATTAAACGATAAACCTCAGATTGACTCTCTAAATCGCGGCCTGGTGATCTCTATTGGATTCCACGTCGGTTTAGTTCTATTTTTCATTGTGAAGGCAGCGTTCTTTACGCCTGAGTCTATTGATTTTACTCAAGCTGTTCGCGTAGATATTGTGGGTCTTCCCGATAAATTAGATCCCAATAATCTGCCGCCAAAACCAGAAGCGAAAGAAAATGCCAAGCCGGCAGAGAAAAAACCCGAACCTTCCCCCGTTGTGGAAAAGCCTGCGGAAAAAAAGCCAGAACCTAAAGTTGAAACCAAGCCTGAAGTTAAACTTCCCACTAAAACGGCAAAAAAAGATGACGGCGTAAACTTAGAAAAAGTTAAATCCAAACAGCAAGACGCTTTGGAAAAACTTAAAGCCATGGCCGCCATCGAAAAGTTAAAAGAGGAAGACGCTAAAAAGCCGACTCCTCCAGCTGGCACTGGGAAATCCACGGTGGGAGCTGCTCCAATCAAAGGAAATCAAATTTCTCCGGGAACTGCATTGACGGGATTATCTAAATTGCAGCATGACACTTACGGCGCGGATTTAGATCGTCATATCAAACAGCACTGGACATTGCCGGACTGGTTGGCAAAACGTGATTTGAAGGCGCAAGCGCGCGTTTATATTGATTCACGCGGAAATATTTTAGATCGTAAAATTGTGAAATCGAGTGGAAATCCTGATTATGATGAGAAGGTGCTAGAAGCACTTGATAAATCAGCACCATTCCCAGCACCACCCGAAAAATTTGTATCACTTGTTAGTGTGGATGGGATTTTAATCGGCTTCCCAGAGTAAGGAGAAACTATGATCCGACTTCTATGTGTATTACTCGCAGTTATTTCGTTGTCTCAAGTCAGCATGGCTCAGGACAATGGCATTTATATCAAGCTGGGCGAGGCCCGCACCAAGAAAAGTATGCTCGCTTTCCCCGCGTTGCAGTACTTCGGCACTCCAACAACTGCTTCTCACTATCAGGCAACAGGGGCTGAAATCTTTAATGTCGTGAATAATGACCTTTCAGTTTCTTCATATTTCCAGTTTATTGATTCAAAAGCCTTCCTTGAAGACCCCAGCAAAACAGGTCTGACGCCAGCTCCGGGCAATCCGGGTGGTTTCAAGTTTCAAAGCTGGTCAGCAATTGGTGCTGACTTCCTGATCCGCGCGGGCTTTTCAATTGCGGGCAATGAAGTGACTTTGGAAACTTATCTTTACTCTGTCAGCAAAGCGACTTTGATCGCAGGCAAAAAATATAAAGGCCCTGTATCGAGTGCTCGTCGTATCGGTCATACGTTCGCGAATGACGTGATGAAGGCTTTGACTGGTACAGATGGCATGTTCTTGTCCCGCGTGGTTCTGACTTCAGACAAAGCTGGTGGCCAGGCTCGTGAAGTTTACATTATGGACTGGGATAGCGCGAATTCCATGCAGATTTCCAAACACTCCAGTGTGGCGATCTCCCCGGCATGGTCTCCTGATGGTTCAAAAGTAGCTTATACATCCTATGTTAAGCGCGTTGGTTCGAAATTTAGAAATGCCGACATGTTGCTGTTGGATTTGAAATCAGGAAAACGTTCCTTGATTTCATATCGTCAAGGTATCAACTCGGGTGCTTCTTTCTCTCCGGATGGTAAAACAATCTTTTTGACGATTTCTCAAGGAAACAGCCCTGACATTTATAAAATGTCTTACGATGGAACTTTGAACGGTAAAATCACCAACGGTCCTGCTGGTGCGATGAACGTTGAACCGGTTGTCTGCCCGGGTGATGCAAATAAAGTTGCTTTTTCTTCAGACCGCGCTGGTAAACCGATGATTTACACAATGGATGCAAACGGTGGAAACGTAAAACGTCTGACTTTCGCAGGCGTTTTTAACTCTTCGCCATCTTGGTCTCCTGATTGCAAGAAAATCGCGTTTGCAGGTCAAAGCGATAACAACTTTGATATCTTCGTGATGAATGCAGATGGTTCCGACATGATTCGTCTGACTTCGGCTAAAAAATCAAACGGCAAAATGTCATCGAATGAAGACCCTTCATTCTCTCCAGACGGCCGCTTTGTTATGTACTCCAGCAACCGTACAGGAAAGAATCAAATCTATCTTTCCACAGTTGATGGAACTGAAGAACGCCGCGTAACAAATGACAATTACAACTACTTCAAACCGAAGTGGTCCGTAAACCTTGAGTAATTCTTCGTTAGAATCTTCTCTAAGAATCAAGCGCAACGGGATCTGGTCCCGCTGCGCTGACTCTGCCAAAAATAGTTCCCAAGATTCAATTCAATTATGTCATGACTGGAGTACTGCTGCCGATGAGCTTTTAACAGAAGCTTTTAAGCAGTGCTTTCCGGAAAACGATATCGCTCTTTTTGCTTTAGGCAAATTGGGCTCTGAGGAGCTGAATTTAAGCTCTGATGTCGACGTCTTATTTGTGTCTGATTCTGACAATGACAAACATTTGCGCGGCTTACGCCAGTTTCAGAAGTTACTAAGCGAAAGAACTGCCGAAGGTTTTGTTTTTCGTGTGGATTTTGATTTACGCCCCGGTGGTCGTCATGGACCGTTGATTCCCACGGTCGAGCATTTCCGCGATTACTATGGAAACTATGGAGAAACGTGGGAGAGGCTGGCCTTTGTTCGTTTGCGCGCCATCACTGGTCATCCTGGAATTATTCAACAAGTGGAAGCTTTTGCTAAAAAGTTTTCTTTCCGCAGACATTTGGATTTCACGCTGTTTGAAGATTTAAAGCATCTGCGCGGAAAAATTCAAAATGCCTATCACACTCCCGCAAATGCGGACGTCATTGATCTAAAAATGGGGGTTGGTGGTATCCGGGATTTGGAACTTTTCTGCCACGCTCTTTTAGTAGTTCACGGTGGCAAAGATCCTTCGTTACAAACGCGGGGAACGATCCAAGCTTTGAAACTTCTTTCCGCGAAAGCCATCTTGCCTCAGGACGAATCTGATTTCTTAGTAGCACATTATCGCAATCTGCGTGGACTTGAGAATTACGTTCAAGCCTTGAATGACGAGCAAACTCACTTATTACGTTTAAATGACACTCACCCAGAGTTTGTGACAACTGCACTTAAAACTTTATCTTCGGAAATGCAGCATTGTGATCAGATCGTAAAAACATTGTTGGGGGAATCTCCTAAGGCAGTTTCTTTGGAAAATGAACTGAGCACCTTGGGATTGCCGGAAGGCGATATCAAAGAACTTTGGAATGAGATTATCGAGCAGGAAGTACTTTCACGTAATAAAGGCCGTGATGAAACGGCTCGTAAATCTTTCCTGCAGGAGTTCGTAAATATCCTACAGGCTCAAGGTGGCGATAGCCGCCGAGCTTTGTCGTTTCTAAAAGATTTCATCCGCAGCACTCGCGCCAAGGCAAGCTTCTTTACTCTTCTTCTGCGCGAGAATGAACTTTTGAAAAAATTGGCGTGGTTGTTTGCGCACTCTCCTTATTTGTCGCGCATTCTTTGCAGTCGCCCCGAACTTTTGGATTCATTTGTGTTTCGGGCTCAAAATGAATTGTCAGAAGATTTGGATCGCTTGTTGGAAGAACTGGCCGAGAAAAAACTTTTATCGGAACTGATCAATGGCAGTCAGTACTTGGAAGACCGTGACCTGGATACACTTTTGCAGAATTTGACTTTCACTGCGGATTCAATTGCTTCAGCTTTGCTGACGGCTTTAAAGAAAGACTATCCGTGTTCAGTCGAGATCCTTGCGCTGGGCAAATGGGGTGGCAAAGAATTGGGATTCAAATCTGATTTGGATTTCCTGTTCGTGATTACTGGCGAACCATCTGATAATGATTTCAAATTGGCGAAACGATTTATTTCGCGCATGACTGAATCTCATCGCGGCGGGAATATCTATTCCATCGATATGAGATTGCGACCTTCTGGTAAAGCAGGTCCGATTGTTATCCCGCTCTCAGATTTACAAAGTTACCTGAGTAACGAATCTGAAGTTTGGGAACGTCAGGCCTATTTGAAATCTCGTTGGGTAAACTTTACGGGACCATCTTTGGTGAATTGTTATATCGATCGGGGCTTATCGGCTCCGCAACTGTCTGAACTGAATCGCATCCGTCAGGAACTTATTAACAAGTCTCCGACCTTGAATCTGAAGTACAGCGAAGGCGGAATGGTCGACATCGAGCTTGCGATTCAAACTGTTTTACTGAATCAAAAGCTTGCTCCGCCAAATTCTTCGACGGAAGGATTCTTGTCCGTGGAGTCGTCACAATACCCGAGTCTTGTGAAGAACTACATCTATATGCGTCAAATCGAACAGATGCTCCAGCTGATAGCGTCAGAGTCGACGGCGGAAGTGTCTTTAAATCACGAGTCCTTTCATGATCTTGCTGTGGCGTTTAATACTTCGCCTTCGAAGCTTCTCGAAGATATTTCGCAGCGGATTTCGGAAAATCTCGTCTCCTTGAAGGCGCTTGACCCTCGTCGTGGCCCTCACTAAAAGTTAAGGTTCTAACAAATCAGGAGTATTCAAATGTCGAAGAATATCGATATTAAAAAGGTATTTTGGATCTACCTTTTCGCTTTCTTGCTTGCTGCTTTCAGTTTCCGTGCGGATGCCGCAGAAACGACGACTGAAAAATCAGCAGACCCGGCAGTTGAAAAAACAGCTGACGTAAAAGCTGAGAAACCAGCGAAGAAATCAAAAGCTGATTCCAAAAAAGCTAAAGAAGATACTGCTACTAAGAAGGGAAAACCGATGTTTGCACTTTTCGAAACAACTAAAGGCAATTTCAAAGTTAAACTTTTGACTGAAACTGCACCTAAAACAGTTGAAAACTTTGCGGGTCTTGCTGAAGGCTCTAAAGAATGGACTGATCCTAAAACGGGTTCAAAAGTTAAAAAGCCTTTCTATGATGGCTTGTCTTTCCACCGTGTGATCAAAGATTTCATGATTCAAGGTGGTTGCCCACTTGGAACTGGTACTGGTGGTCCGGGTTACCGTTTCGACGACGAATTCCTTCCAGGTCAACCGAAGCACTCTAAGCCAGGCATGCTTTCTATGGCGAACGCGGGTCCTAACACGAACGGTTCCCAATTCTTCGTTACGACCGTTCCAACTCCTTGGTTGGATGGCCGTCACGTAGTATTCGGTGAAGTTGTTGAGGGCTTGGACGTTGTTCACGCTATCGAAAACACGAAAGTAGGCCCAATGGATCGTCCAGTTGAGCCAATGATCATCAAGTCAGTAAAAATCGTAAGAGAGTAGTCGTTACTACATCACGAATTAAAGAACCCGCTTCAAAAGAGCGGGTTTTTTTATGTCCAAATTATTCCGAGAACTATTGAACTCCGATTGGTAAAGCATCTCCGTTAGTGATCACAGTCCCGGAACTTGTGCTACCTTGTTGCATTCCTCCGCCCATTCCACGACCTGGGCCCATGCCCATACCCGATTGTTGCTGTTGGCGACCACCAAATCTTGGTGGCTGACGACGATCATCCCTGCGATCATCTTGCCTCTCTGGACGAGGAGGATCGAAGCGTTGACCACGATCAGGACGATTTGGACGAGACTGTGCGATGTCTGATTCTTCTCTTTTGAACCATGAGCCATCACCGGCACGGCACACATATCCGCGCGTGATCATCGGCGTATCAGTTCTGCGATTCCAAACTTCACTGCGATAGATACGGCAATAGTAACCATCAAAATATCCCTCGCCCGTAAAGACGATGCGCCCACGATGTCCTTGTCCATCCCAGGCATAGGGAGTGTCTCGGAAGTCATTGTTTAAGGCTTTATACCACATGCGCTGGGATTGGCGATTGTCATCATCATCAAAGTCTTGAGCGATGTTCGCACCAATCAAACCACCGATAATGGCGCCACCAATCGTCGCAGCGATCACGGTCCCGCGATCAGCTGCCTTAGCTGTTTGTGCTTGAAATGCGATACCAAATGCCAGAACTGTTAGTGTGAGTTTCGAAAATACGTTAGTCATACGACCTCTCTCGTTTTAGTTTTTCAGAAAACTAGAAGAGCAAGGTGTACGCCGCAAAACGCTCGCGCGAGCTAATCGTGCGAGCTTGCTATCTTAATTTTGATTGTGGAAAGAATGTGCAATTCCGCGATGTTGTCTAAGAATTCAATTCGTGACAAAAAATGGAGCTGCTTAGTTGAACGAACTTATTCTTTTTCAACCTGAGACATGTCTATCTCTTTGGCTCTTTGAACAATTTGCTCCAGAACGTCTTCGTTTACGGCACCCGGCTGGACGAAGATAATGGACTGTTCTTTGATGACAGCTAATGTGGGAATTGAACGCACTTCGAAACTTGCCGCAATTTCTGGCTCATCATCCGTATTGATCTTGATGAACTTAACACCTGGATGTTTAGCTGCTACGGCGTCGAAAATAGGCGCAAATCTTTTACAAGGACCACACCAGACCGCCCAGAAGTCCACGATAACAATCTGGTTTTCTTCAACAACTTGCTTAAATGTCTCTTTGGTTACTTCAACAACTGACATGATTTAGCCCTAGCCTTTCACAATTAAAGTTTGCTGGAAAACAGACTGTGAGTCAGCATGTTTGTACACAACAGGAGGATTCGATGAAAAAGGTTCTTTTTGCAGTTCTATTTATGTTTTCCGCTCAGGCATTTGCCGGTGATGCTGGTTGCGGTTTGGGCTCTATGATCATTTCTAAAAACTCCAAAGGCTTGCAACTTTTGGCATTAACGACCAACGGATCGTTCTTGTCATCATTCTTTGGTATCACTTCTGGTACTTCTGGTTGCTCTTCAAGCGGTATCGTTATGAACGATAAAGAAGTTCAATACTTCGTTGAAGTGAATCAAAAAGAGCTTTCTCGTGAAATGGCTCAAGGTCATGGTCAACTTCTTGCAACTTTGGCTGAAATGAAAGGCTGCAAAAACACTGAAGCGCAATCTGCATTCGGTACTTTCACCCAAGGTTCCTACACAAACATCATTCCGGCATCTAACACTTCTGCAGCTGAAATGGTTTCTAACTTGAACAACGAACTTGCTGGTCAAAAGGATCTTCAAAACCTTTGCCATGGTTCTTAATTTTCTAGTTACTGTTTTATTGATGACGGCCCCACTCTTTGTGTGGGGCTTTTCATCGCAGGAAACTGCGTCTTACAAAGAGCAAGCTCTGGCGAAAAAGCTTGATGAGTCTTCCGCTTGGTTAAAGCTTGGTCATTACCGCAAAACTCTCTCTGGAAATTTTAAATCCCCGATTCTTGGGAACTTCTTTATTGCGCCCGATGGGCATAAGAATCCTCGTGCTGAACTTCTGGCGACACTTGATTTGCTTTTGGATGCAAAGACATCAAAATCTCAGTGCCGTTATCTGGCTCGCACTTCTTGGCTTAAATCCGTGTTAGATATTAAATCCGACGATGTCGAAGAATGTCCTGAAAGAAAATCTTGGAAAGCGCAATTGGGAGCTACTGAAGCTTATCTGATTTTTGCTGCTTCTGATTTATCCAGTGCCCCTTCAAGTTTTGGTCATACATTTTTACGTCTGCATAATCCGAAGAATACCGGGCAACTGGACCTTCTGGATTATGGAATCAATTATGCCGCCTACACAGGGACTGACGGCGGAGCGCTTTACGCTCTTAAAGGGCTTTTTGGATATTATCCTGGCAGTTACTCTATGCTTCCCTATCATCAAAAGATTCAAGAGTATTCAAACCTCGAGGGACGCGATCTTTGGGAATACAAACTGAACCTGACACCCCAACAAGTTGAATTGATGATCGACCATCTGTTAGAACTTGAAGGCAGCTATGCGCCCTACTTCTTTGCCGATGAAAATTGTTCTTCACAGATGTTGGAGCTTATTGAAGTAGCTTCGCCAGGCAGCGATCTCACTTCACAATTTCATGATATTGCCATACCTCTCGATACTCTTAAAGTCGTTGCTAATGCGGGACTGATCGGTGGAGAAAAACTTCGTACTTCCCTGCAAACTGAATGGCGCGCGCGCTATGCAAAGCTTAACTTTTCCGAACGACCTGCGCTTCGTTCTGTCTTATTAAAAGAACAGGATACTAATAAAAACTACTTGGGACTTTCCAAGAAAGAAAAAGCGGAAACACTTGAGGCAGCCCTTAGCTATCTTTCAATTCGTGAGTATCGCGATCAAAAAGAATACAACGATGAAAAGTATAAACTCTCGGTTGCACGCGCGAAATTGGGAGCGATCACAGAACCAGTAACGATCACACCGCCGAAATCTCCCCTGCTAAGTCCTGCGACTGCAGCATTTTACCTGGGATATGGGCAAAATGATCAGCAAGACTACTATCAATTTAAATTCCGTCGTGGATTTCATGATTTGCTTTCCGATGACAGTGGACTTGCGCCATTTTCGCAACTCAATTTCTTTGTCTTTGATGTTCGCTATACGCCGACAAGACAGAATTGGGATTTGAATCAGTTTGTTTTCTTAAGCATTCTTTCGACATCACCGTGGACTCAGTTAGAAAAACCGATTTCATGGTCCGTTGAAGTGGGTACCGAGCCAAAATTAAATCCCTATGTAAACGGCGGCATCGGTGCGAGCTTTGATTTACCTTTGATGAAAGCGACTCGTTGGTCTTTGTTCGCCATGAGTGAAAATTCCTACCTAACTGACATCGCGCAACCCTATTTGGGGGCGAAATCGATGTTCATGATGAAATGGGTGGATCAATTTAGAACTTTGTTTCAATCGGAATATCTTTACTCAACGACTCAGGGTGAGTTTCATTGGAATCACCTGGTTGCTGGGTCTTTCTCCTCTGGGAATATAGAAATCCGCGCCGAAGCCGAGCGCAAAGACACTGTTGACCAGTGGGGTCTATCACTGATTCTTCCCTTTTAGGTGCCAGGTCCTGTTTACGGACGCGGTGCTCCCGTAAACAGGACCTGGCACATAACCGTCATTATTATAGACAGGCCAGTGACCGAATACGGTCCCGTCTCACTTTGAGGCGCTCCAGTTCCTTTATATCGCTAATGACAGGCCCCTGACTTGCTAATCTCTTGAGTAAGGCAAATTGCCTTTTGAGGAGATCCTATGTTTAAGGCGTCTTTAACATATAAAAGAACGATCAGCTTCCTAACCGCTTTGGTAGTAGGCTTTTCTTCACTATCTCCTGCACTCGCAGCCTCGATCACTAAATCTGAGGACCAAAGAGCCACTCAAGATAAAGCGATGCTTGAATCGATCGGTTATTCCGTAAAAGTTGATTATGATAACAAAATCACACGCGTTTTTGATAAGAAGACCAACATTCCTGTTATGGAAATTCCGTTTGCCGATGAAAAAGTACTTCGTCAATACGATCCCAAAAACCTCGAACGCCGTCTTTTAAAAGAAATGGGTGGCGTTTGGAGCGCTAATAAAGCGGCGTTTTCTCATTCACTGAAAAACTTGGCTCCAGAATCAGTCATGTTCTTCTCTGCAATGGGCTTGGTTATGATGGGAGAGCTTGTAGTTAATTACTCTCAAAACCCTGTCGCAATTGATCAGCATATCACTCACTCCTTTTCACCAATGGGTATTATTGGTTTTCAACTATTCATGTACTCGCAAGGTGCAGCTTCCAATGTAATGGCGATGTATATGAAAAACCCACGCTACCACGTGATGATTCCTTACCTGGGAATGGTTGTCGGTGCGACAGTGCAAGGTTTAGCTTCACAACTGGTGGCTGATCCTAACGTAAAAATGTGTGCAAAAGTTTGGATGGGCAAAAAAGTTACCCAGCAAGATCTGGATAAAGGTGTGGATAAAGATCCATGCTCCAAAGCCTACGAGTACCTGGTTATCCACAGAAAACTTTGGGAAATGGCTCCCAATATCACATCCATGCTTATCTCTTCTGCGGTGGCTGCAACTTTGGAAAAAGGTGCCGTTAATCTTCTGACAAAACAAGCGGTTCAAGGTGCTTTGATCCGTTGGACTGGCGTGGATATCGTTGCTTGGTTGATCCCAGGCTCTATGCAAGTAAAAGGTCTTCGTTTCTTGCTAACTAAAGGTTTGAAACTTGCGACATTCGTGGCACTCGATCAACTTTTCATGCGTGCTGTAACTTACACTTGGAGAAACGTTGTCGACGCTCACGAGCTTTATGGTTATTCCAATGAACTTGAGCAAGAAATAAATGCGATGAAGAAGTCTCAGTGGCTTGCTACCTATGAAGTGCCACTGCAAACGAAACTAAAAACATTTAAAGATAAAATGATCGCTTGGAGAAGCGCTAATATGGCGTCTGTTCAAGAGGCTAGCGCCAACTGGCAAAGTGCTTTGTTCCAGCTGACTCAAGGCTATAAATCTGCAGAGAATTTCTATGGCGACTTCGTATCTCAAGTCCGTGACCATCGTTATGGCGACAGACCTGCCAACATCACTTACAAAGCACCTTTGTTCGGAGTTCGTGCTGGTGACATGAAAGCTTCTGACGATGCTTTCCACACGGATCCAATGTTCGTGCAGCACCAACAGGCTTACACAATGGAAGACGCTGCCGCTGCAGCCTCACTTCTTTTGCAATCCCCACAGTTCAAACAGTTGACGGCTGATCAACAAAAGAAATTCACGGCAATCGTAAATGGTCTTGGCGAAAAAGATCTGACTAAAGCAGCGCAAACTTTGACGATGCTTAACAACGAACTTCGCGTCTCTGCTTATACAGTGAATGTTTATCAAAATCTTTTGAGCCAGGTTCGCTCAATGTTAGGCAATCCGAATCCACAAATGAACACGGGTGCTGCGTGGGCGGCAACTTATGTGTCGAGCCCTGCCACTTATGAAAAGGTTAAGGACACAAACTTTTACCGTCGCGTGGGTATTTTCTCTACTCCGCAAATCTCAGATAATTTGATCATGCAAATGGCTTGTGGACCTGATATCGAAAAAGGTGAACTAGCAGTTCGCAACTCTGTGGGATTCCCTTCGGTCTTCCTTGCTCCTAGCATCGGCATTCCCGGTCAAAAGTTCGATGAGTGCAGCAATATGAATATGGACCGCTTTAAAAATAGTGCTCCAATGCCATATGCATGGCCGGTCAAAATCGCGAAAGCCAACGGAAAAAATATCACTTACAATGGCTGGGTTGAATACTTGCTAGCAGAAACTCGTCCCTCAGTTATTGGAAGTAAAGATCAAGTTCCATTCGCATCATGGTGGAAGCAAAACACTTATGCGCAAATGAAATCGGCTTTTGATACTTACGGCCTTGAATACGACAAAATCGTAGTGAACATGATGCGTGATCTTTATCGCCCGGGCAAAATCGCGATCAACACGGGCCCGTCGTACAACGGCGTGATGAATGCCATTTTCCAAGAGGAAAGAGTGTATCTTTCCATCCTAAACGACATCATGAACCCGGCCAAAGAGTACAAAATGGATTTTGAAAACAACATGGATAAGGCGCCGACAGACGCTCTGCTAAAACAGGTAGAAGCAGAATTTGCGACGATGAACCGCCTGATCAAGCAAATCAAAATTGTTACAATCAATGGTCGCGAACGCATTCAATCAAGTTTACAGAACTCTCAACTTGAAGCTCAGGGAGAAAAGATCAATCAATCCCTGACGAAGGTTGCTGAGACATTGGGAGTTGCCGTTCCAAACTCCGGTAAGCCCGCTGAAGCAGATCCTTTTGCGAGCTTGGATGAGGACTCCGCTCCCGCAAAAGAAGAAAAGCACGAGACTAAAAAGTTCACTTTGACGAAAGCTCAAACAAACTTGGTGGTGAGCGTACTCGAAGCCCTCCAAGGCTTGTCCGTGGAAATGAAATCCTATGGATCCATCGCAAATGCGGTGAGCTGGGACAAGATCAACAATCTTGAACAGATGAGCAAGGATCAACAGAGATTTGATAAAGCTGTAGAAAAAGCCACTCAAAACATGACGGCTTCAGCCCAAGGGAACTAAAAATGTCTCAAAATGAGACTGAGTTATCGGAAGGATAACGACGAGCGCAGAAAAGGTCACTGATTTCAGAGGTTAAACACGAAATCGCAGCCAGATGAAATATACGAGTTTTTGGGTTGGTAAAGGTTTTGCTTAATAGAGTTATATAAGAAACGAATTTTAAAAGAGGAGACTTCATGAAAAAGGCATTTATTATCGGTATGACACTAGCGTTCTCTGCAACTGCATTCGCGGCTCCAGGGAAAATGACGACAACTGAAAGATTGGCAAAGTTTGATAAAACAAGCCAAGAATACTTCTTGGATTCCAACGGTAATCTAAAAAATGCATCGGGCAAAAATGCCGAAAAGAAATATCTAGAACAATCTTTGAGAGATATCTCTAAAAATGAAACTCAAATCGTTGATAACGCACTAAAATACGGTACTAAAGAGTTTGGTTTCGGTGATCCTAAAATGAAATCCGAAGTTATGAAGAATTTGGTATCAATCGTAGCCGCAAAAAAAGCATCTGAAAAAATCACTGATGGAGCTGAAGCAAAAGAAGTATCTGATTCTGCTTCTGGTTTGGCGAATATGCTTGGAAAAATGCACCTTTTAAAAGCTGCTGAATCTCGCGAACTAACTAAAGAGCAAAATGCAATTGCTATTGAAGCTTTCGATAAATCAGTACGCCTTGGTACTCAAATTTTGACTCAATTCCAAGGAGCAGAGCGTTCATCTTACGCTCGTGTTTTGGCGAAATTTACAGAATTGTCTTCGAACAGCAACAAGCTTCCGTCTGAAATTCTTGTTGATTCTGTAATGGAATCGCAAAAAGTTTCGAGAGAAAAGGCGATCGAAATCTTGAGAAAACTTAAAGACTGCGTATAGACCACAACCACCCTCTTTAAAACCCCAAAGCCAAGGCCTCAAAACCTTGGCTTTTTTATTTGTAAATTAGATGCCAACCTTGTTGTTGTCGGTGACGATCAGGATTTCAATTCGGCGGTTCATCGCCTTGTGCTCTTCCGTATCATTGGGAACGATTGGCTTTTGATCACCATAAGAAATTGAAACGAAGCGTTTTGGGTTCAGCTTATGGTACTTTACGAAATAGCGAACAACTGCTGCAGAACGATCCCCAGCGAGCTCCCAGTTACTTGGATACTGCGGATCAGCGATCGGAGTATCATCGGTATGACCTTCAACGATAATTCTTTTATCATTCGCAGATAGGATCTCTGCGACTTTATCCAGTGCTGGCAATGACGACAGACGAAGCTTTGCAGAACCAGGCGTAAAGAAACTTGAAGCAGTCAAAGACACACGGACGCCGACGGAGTCATGATAGACATCCTGGATATCTTTCTTTTTATCATCCTTGCTCATGGCCTTACCCAAAGCACGCTCGACATAGTCAGCTGCTTCCGCAGGCCCCCCTTTTTTCGGAAAGTTACCGACCGGGATTTCCAATTCCGCAATGGCAGAGTCAATCGTTTCCGCATTTTGATCCGAGCCACCCTTACCCACCAAATGGAAATTCAGTTTGATAGATTGTTCGAAATCTTTTTGCTTATTTTCATTGGCCGTAGAGGTCGCGTACATCACCACAAAGAAGGCGAATAGGAGAGTGATAAAGTCTGCATAAGAGACCAACCATCTTTCATGATTCACATGTTCTTCGTGTCTTCTGTGTCTACGCTTTGCTTGCATGAGGCAGGTACGACCTTAATTTTTGTTCGATCACGATATGGTTCGCACCTTTGGCGATCATCAATCCGCCCTCAAGCACCATCATCTTTTCACGAGTCATATCTTCAACACGTTTTTTGATTTTGTTCCCCATGGGTAAGAACAAAAGGTTCGCCGAGGCAACGCCGTAAACAGTCGCTACGAACGCAACTGCGATACCTGCACCCAGTTTACTTGTATCAGTTAGATTACCCATTACGTGGATCAATCCTAATACCGCACCAATGATACCAATCGTCGGAGCAAAGCCACCGGCATCAGCCCAGATCTTTGCACCAGAAAGAAGCTCGTCTTCTTCTGTGTAAATTTGAGTCTCAAAAATATCGCGGATGATTGACTCATCAACGCCATCAACCACATTGCGCAAAACATTTTGCATTAAGGGATCGCCGATTTTGCCGATTCTTGGCTCGAGTGAAAGAATGGATTCTTTTTTTGCAATTCTTGCGTACTCCACGATGTCTTCCATCTTGCGGTGCGCTTCACTTTCGTGACGTTTGAATGCTTTTTTTGCAAGATCCAAACCTGTCTTAAGAGCATGTTCAGAACTAGAAACCATCACCGCTCCAGCAGTGCCGGTGAAAACGATGATAAATGCTGTGAGCTGCATCAGCGAGCTCATGTGGCCACCTTCAATCAGGTTTCCAAAAATGATCCCACCAAAGCCGATAAGAAGGCCTAATAATGTCGCAATGTCCATAAACACAATGATGCCATAGCGAGTTGAACGAGGCACTGTGACCATTGGAAGACCTAGACTTTCTGCGAGCAAAAAACTAAGTTAAGATCCCTATCATGCTCGATTTTATTTTGAACCTCGATAAACGTCTTTTCCTCCTGATCAATTCAGATTGGACTGCTCCTTGGGCAGACGTGTTTTTTCCATTTATTACTGACCTTCATAAAAAGAATCCGGTGAAGCTGATCATGATTCCGTTGATTATCGGACTCTTCATTTGGCGCCGCGGTTGGAAAAAAGGCTGCACGATTTTTATTATGGCAGTCTTGAGTGTTTCATTGTCCGATGCTGTTGGTAATTGGGCGTTTAAGAAAACGGTACAAAGACCCCGGCCTGCTGAAACTCAGGGTTTAGAAGTTACGGTGCGCGCTCCATTCGGTGGTTATAGTTTTGTTTCAAATCACGCCACGAATATGTTTAACTTCGCGACCTTCACTTCTGTGATCTTTCCCGTCGCCGCAGCTCCGATGTTTGCATTAGCAGTCATCGTTGGTTACAGCCGCGTTTATAACGGTGTGCACTTTCCCACCGATGTCTTAGCCGGCGCGGTCTTAGGAATGATTCTTGGTATTTTGATGGCCCGGTTGTGCCAAAAAGTAATGGAACGTTTTGACGAAACTGACAACGAGGCAGAAGCAACATGAAAGTATTAGTCACCGGAGCGAATGGATTTTTGGGTAGCTGGCTGACTCGGGCCCTGGTTGATCAAGGTCACGAAGTCTTCGCACTGGTTCGTAAGAACAGTGACCTGTCGGAACTAAAAGGTGTAAACTGCCAATACCGCTATGGTGATGTCACTGATGTTGTTTCTCTGTTGGAAGCTTTTGTAGATATCGACACCGTTTTCCATTTAGCAGGAGTGGTGGCTTACAAAGCCGCCGATCGCCCTTTGATGGAAAAAGTAAACGTGCAAGGCACAGCCAACGTTCTTGAAGTTTGCCGGGAACGTAAAGTTCGCCGTCTGGTTCACTTATCATCGGTTGTAGCAGTAGGGGCTGGACACAATCCCCAGGAAATCCTTAACGAAACTTCCGCTTTCAATATCCACGATTTGAATCTGGGCTACTTTGAAACCAAACACGATGCCGAACTTCTGGTGAAACAAGCCTGCGACAAAGGCGAAGTGGATGCCGTCATTTTAAATCCAGCGACCATCTATGGATTTGGCGACGCAAAAAAAGGCAGCCGCAAGATGATGCTGAAAGTCGCCCAAGGAAAACTAAAGTTCTACACTTCCGGTGGCGTTAATGTCGTTGCTGTCGAAGACGTGATTCAAGGAATTCTAAGCGCTTGGAAAATCGGTAAAACTGGAGAGCGCTATATCCTGTCTGGCGAAAATATTCTGATCAAAGATCTTTTCCGCATGATCGCCGAGGAAGCTGGAGTTTCTGCTCCTAATAAGCAAATGCCGGATCAAGTTCTGCACATTGTGGGAACCATTGGCGACTTTATGGAAAAAATGGGACTTAAAGGTCCACTTAGTAAAGAAAATGCATATACGGCAACTATGTACCACTGGTTTGATTCATCAAAAGCTCAGCGCGAGTTGGATTTCAAACCTCGCCCAGCTCGCCAAGCCATTCACAACAGTATTCAATGGGTTAAAGATCAGGGGATGTTGAAATAGATGAAGGCTGCTGGATTATTTTTTGCCATTATTGTTGCGATCATGATTTCTGCTGCGGCCTTTATCTGGTCGACTCTTCCCAACGAAAAAGAAATCAAGGGCTGCATTATCACGACGATGTATAAAGTCGATCTGTGCCCGACATCTAAAAACTATGTTCCTTTGAAACAGATTTCCTCGTACCTGCAAAGAACCATCATCATGACCGAAGATGGGAACTTCTATAAGCATCACGGTTTTGAGTGGGGAACGATTGAAAAGAACTTCCGCCAAGGCTGGGAAACCGGTGTCTACAAACGCGGGGGCTCCACAATCACTCAGCAGCTTGCCAAGAACATGTTCCTGAATGCTGACAGAACTTTCTTTAGAAAAGCCCTGGAAGCAATTATCACTGATCGCATCGAAAAGACTCTGACAAAAAAAGAAATTCTGGAAAAGTACCTAAACGTAGTTGAATTCGGTAAAAACATTTACGGAATCAAACAAGCGGCTCAATTCTATTTCAAAAAATCCCCAGCAGAGCTTGATGTGGTGGAAAGTGCTTTCATGGCGATGGTTCTGCCAAGCCCGATTAAGTATTCTCAGTCCTACTACAAAAAAGAACTGACGGGATTTGCACGCAAACGCATGAGTCAGATCGTTCAAAATCTGTATCAATTCCACAGCATTGATCAGGCCGAATACGAAGTAGCGATGGAAAGAATTCAATCTTTCCTAAGCCCTGCTCCCCCGCCCATGGATGAAATTCCGGGTTTGAAGGGAATGTCGGCTGAGCAGGTCAATTCACTTAGCAATGACGAGATTGATCGCTTAGAACAAGAGATCCGCGATGAAAACAGCGACATTGATTCTTCCGAGCTGGACATCAAGCCCGAACATAATTTGGATAACTAGATTATTTCAGAAGTTTGTTACGAATGCGGTGGAACGAGATATTCATAAATATCCACGTCAGCACCAACAAGATCAAGATATGCACGGCAATTTTAACCAAGTTGCCGTCATGTAAAATCCCACGAACCGCAGCCACACCGTGAGTCAGCGGAAACAAATACGCCAAATAACGCATTCCCGATGGTAATTGTTCCAATGGGAAATAAGTTCCGCTTAGCAAGCTCATAGGCACAATCAGACCTGATGTTGAATAAATAAAAGAATCATAGTTACGGGCAATCGAAGTAAAGATCATCCCGATACAAGAAAACAAAGCCGCAATCAAAAACAGGACCGGCAATGTCAGTAATATTTTATATGAATCAATCAATCCAAAGAATACGGCAACAATCGTAACACCGATAACGCCAAAGAATCCTTTAGTCGCTGCCCACATCAACTCGCCTGCTACAATTTCTTCAGGACCCACACGGGTCAACATGATCGTCGCATATGTTTTTTGATGAGTAAGTTTGGTATAGTTACCGTAAGTTCCTTCAAAGAAAGAAACCAACATCGCCGTCGTACACAAAAGTGCTGGAAAAAAATATTCGATATAGGACATACCGCCCATATTATTTACGAACGAGCCCAGACCGAAACCGATCGCTCCCAGGTAAATAACCGGTTCCAATACAATCCAGAATAAAGACACCATCATGGTCTTTTTAAAATACAGAAAATTACGCTGCCAAACTTTCAAAGCTCCGTCATTAAACTTAGGAATTGAAAGAAGCTGCTTTAACTTCATTATTCGTCCCTCAATTGATGTCCCGCAAGTTTTAGGAACACGTCGTTCAATGTCGGTTTACGAATAAAGATTTTGTCAGAGGCAATAAGATCCACAACACGACGGCCTTCCTGATTTTCTTTAACCAGTACAGACACTGTGTCTTTGATAACTTGATAAGCAAAGCCTTCGGCACGCAATCGGCCCAGGTAATAGTTCAAATCCACCGGATTAGTGTCGAACTCGACCACTTCTTTACCAATCAGATCACGGATCAAATCGCGTGGTTTACCGATCGTCAGGATTTTACCGCCATCGATGATCGCAACACGATCACACATCTGCTCGGCTTCTTCCATGTAGTGAGTCGTCAGAACCAAAGTGCTTTTTTCAGATTTTAAATGCTTAAAGAAATCCCAAATCCAGATACGTGCCTGCGGATCCAGACCCGTTGTCGGTTCGTCCAGGAAGATCACTTCAGGAGAGTTGATCAAGCCACGCGCAATCGCCAAACGGCGCTTCATACCGCCACTTAACGTTTCCACGGAGCGATCCTGGTATTCTTCAAGCTTCATCAAACGCAACAAGGCCTGAGCACGTAAATCGGCTTCAGCAGGGTTGATATTGTGATAGCTGGCATAGACTGAGAGATTTTCCAGGACTGTAAAGTCGGGATCGAGGCCGTCCTCTTGAGGTACAACGCCGATTCTGGATTTGATTTCACGGAAGTTCTTTTTAACGTTGAGCCCTAGTACATAGAGCTCCCCGCTTGTTACGAGGGCCGAGCAATACATCATCTTCATTGCTGTTGTTTTGCCAGCCCCGTTCGGACCTAAGAGACCGAAACATTCGCCCTTGTAAATCTCCAGATCTATTCCATCAACGGCGACTTTGTCGTCGTACTTTTTGGTTAAATCTTTGATTTCAATGGCGACGTTCGAGTTCATTATTCCTTCGCTGCTCTTGCACGTTTGTTTGGATCTGTTTCGCGGCAACGAAGACGGATGTTCTTCGGTGTCACTTCGATCAACTCAGAGTCTTTGATCCATTCCATTGCTTTTTCCAACGTCATTGGACGAACTGGAACTAGACGGATAGCTTCATCAGAACCCGAAGCACGTACGTTTGACAATTTCTTCTCGCGAGTGATGTTTACTTCTAGATCATTGTCCTTAGCATGCTCACCTACGATCATGCCTTCGTACACATCTTGACCATGAGTAACGTACATAATACCGCGCTCTTGAAGATTCCAGATAGCGAATGCTGTCGCTTGACCTTTACGGTCAGAAATCATCGCACCATTCATACGGTGTTCGATTTCACCTTTGTACTGGTCCCAACCGTCGAATTGCGTATTAAGCAAACCAGTTCCACGAGTATCTGTCAGGAACTCAGAACGGTAACCGATCAAACCACGTGAAGGGATACGGAATTCAAGACGAGTACGACCAGATCCTTTTTGAACCATGTTCGTCATTACACCTTTACGTTTACCAAGTTTCTCAGTAACCGCACCAACGTAAGAGTCTTCGATATCGATAACCGCGATCTCCATTGGTTCCATTCTTTGACCGTTTTCTTCCTTAAAGATAACTGTCGGTTTGGAAACCAGAAGCTCGAAGTTTTCACGGCGCATTTGTTCGATCAATACGCCCAATTGCAACTCACCACGACCGACAACTTTGAAAGCGTCAGTGTTCGCCGTTTTTTCTACACGGATCGCAACGTTGTACAATAATTCTCTTTCAAGGCGCTCAAGGATCTTACGAGAAGTAACGTTCTTACCTTCCATACCTGCGAAAGGACCGTTATTTACTGAGAAGATCATCCCTACTGTCGGCTCGTCTACGCGAATACGCGGAAGTGGACGAGGGTCCGTAGCAGAAGTGATAGTATCACCGATAGTGAAGTCTTCCATACCCGCGATAACAACGATGTCACCTGCGCCAACTTCTTGAGCTGGAACTTGCGAGTTCACTTTGTATTGGTACAAAGCAGAGACTTTAACTTTTTTCTGAGCATTCGCTTGAATACAAAGAACTTCGTCACCAACTTTGATTGTGCCTGCACGCATACGACCGATCGCCAAACGACCCACGTAATCGTTATAAGAGATGTTGGAAACCATTACTTGCAATGGAGCTTCTTCATCAATTTTTGGAGGAGGAACTAGATTTACGATAGCATCGTAAAGAACTTCTAGAGTACCAGTGTTAACCGCTGGATCCAAAGTCGCCATACCTTCACGCGCAATAGCGTAAACAGTGTGGAAGTCACATTGCTCTTCCGTAGCTTCAAGATCGATGAACAAATCGAAAAGTTCGTTGTGTACTTCTTGGATACGAGCGTCTGAACGGTCGATCTTGTTGATACAAACGATAACTTTCAAGTTTTGCTCTAGAGCTTTTTTCAATACGAAACGAGTTTGTGGAAGTGGACCTTCAGAGGCGTCGCAAAGAAGGATACAACCATCAACCATGTTCAGGATACGTTCAACTTCACCACCGAAGTCGCTATGTCCCGGTGTATCTACGATGTTAACTTTGATATCTTTGTAAACGAAAGACGCGTTCTTTGCCGCGATCGTGATACCACGTTCTCTTTCAAGATCCATGGAGTCCATCAAACGATCATCAACGTGCTCATTGTCACGGAATGTACCGGCTTGTTTAATCAAGTGGTCTACCAGAGTTGTTTTACCGTGGTCGACGTGCGCGATGATCGCGATATTTCTAATCTTCTTCGGATCTTGAATCATATTTAACCCTTCATTAAATTGAAACTGTAAAAACTAAATCAAAAATTTAAAAAATACATATCAGGATTTGGTTAGCGCACTAACCATGGCCACCCATAAGGAACTCATCCTTAGACTGATCTTCTTGCTCAACAGAACCGATACCAGCGAAAAATTCGTTAGCAAGGGTCATGATCTCTTCATTGCTTTTGGATTGGAAAAGATTCTTCCTGAATTGTGCCGCTCCAGGATACCCTGTCGAGAACCAAGCTGCAAACTTTCTCAACTGAATACCAGTGATGTGTTCATCACAATGCGCAACAACCTCATTTTTCAGGCTATTGAACAAGCTAACGTAGTCTCTTTTAACGTCTTTTACAGACTCGCCACGCCATAAGGACAAGGCATCCATAAAGATGAATGGATTTTTTAGACAACCCCGGCCGATCATCACCCCATCACAGCCCGACTGCTCCAGCCTCAAAACAGCTTGTCTTGGTGTGAGGATGTCTCCGTTTCCAAGAATAGGTAGTTTTGCGTTGGCCTTAACTTCAGAAATAAAATCCCAGTCCGCAAACCCAGAGTAACCTTGATTACGAGTGCGGCCGTGAATTGCGACCCACTCCATGCCCTCGTTGTATGCGATATTGCAAATTTCGGAAGCATTGCGAGTCGTTGAGTCCCAACCCGTACGGATTTTAATCGTCACAGGAATCTTCACCGCGGCTTTAACCGCAGACAAAACCTTTTGCATTTGCACAGGGTCTTTCATCATTGCCGAGCCTGCGCCCTTTTTTACGACTTTGGGAACAGGGCAACCGAAATTCAAATCGATGAAATCACAACCGTCGGCTTCTGCAAACTGAGCCCCACGCGCCAGAATTTCTGGGTCTTCACCAAAAAGTTGCACGCCGATGGGTCTTTGAGTTTCGTCAAAGCTCATCAGCTTCAATGTCTTTTCAGATTTATATTCAATGCCCGAGGCACTCACAAGCTCGGTAACGACAACACTGGCGTCGAGCTTTTTCATGAATGTACGAAATGCGTGATCTGTGATCCCGGCCATAGGCGCAAGGACAAACGGATTCGTCTTAAGGGCGTGAAGTGGATTCATAAGGGATGCGGTATATCAAAAATACGTCCAAAAAGGTACTTTTTGTTTTAAAAAAATGTCGTTATTTCATAGGTTTATGCCTTCAAAGCGAACCTATTCGATCTGAATAACATTTGAGGAGTTGCCTCCAAGGAATGCGACTCTTCCGCCTGTTTTGCGAACCCATTTATAGTCACTTCTAAAGAGATAATCGTCTCGTTCATCGAGTCCGACTGATTGGCTAATTCCTCCGCCGCTGCCGCCGCCTCTTCAGAAGTTGCGGCATTCATTTGCGTCGCCTGGTCGATTTGCAGCATCGCTTTGTTCACCTGGCTTAATCCTTCCGACTGGCTGTCGAAAACTGCAGCGATCTCGGAGTTAAGTACCGCCACCTTTTTAGCGGACTCTACAATATTCTTAAGGGCAAAAACACTGTGATCCACCTGCTTGGATTTTTCAGAAATTTTGTCGTTACTTCCTTTGATCAAAGTGGAAATGTCACTGGCAGCCGAGGCACTTTTTTGTGCAAGCTCTCGTACGGCTTCTGCAACCACCGCGAAGCCCTTGCCTTGCTCGCCGGCGCGAGCTGCTTCGACAGCGGCATTTAATGCAAGAATATTAATTTGAAAAGCAATGTCATCGATCACATGGGTAATCTCTGTGATTTTAATCGAGTCCTCTGAAATTTCACGAATGGAAAGGCTCAGCTCGCGGATTTCATTTTCACCAGACAGAGCCGCCTGACAAGTGTCATCGGCCAACGTTGCTGCCTCGTGGGTATTTTTTAAAGTCGAGCCAAGCACTTCATTCACTTTTTCAAGAGTGCCGACAGCCTCCTCTAATGAGTTGGCTTGCTCGCTAGCCGCTTGGGCTAACTCTTCTGACGAAGATGCTATTTGATGAGACGCCAACGCCACATTTCGAGAATTGTCCGACAGATTTGAAATCACCAGACTGATAGATTTTTTTAAACGAGTTAAAACCAGAACGGAGATTAAAATACTTAAGAGGCCAATCAATGAACTTACCAACACGATCAATGAGTGCGACATATTGTAATCAGCACGGACTGTTTCTGCGGCTTTACTCATTTTTACGCGGTTAAACTGCGCAAGCTTGTCCGAATAGTCCAAAATTTCATCTCGGATTTTGTGACCCTTGCCCTGAAACAGCTCCACAGCTTTAGCATCGTTACTGCCAGCTGCGTGTTCGCGGACTTCCCGGGAAAGTTGCAACCAATCTTTATATGTCTCTTCAAAGGATTTCAAAATCTGCGCATCTTCAGTCAGGTGAAATTCTTTGTAACCGGAAATTTCTTGCGCCAAGTCCTCTTCCGTCTTTTTAATTTCAGAGGAGATTTTCGACATTTCTGCGGGAGTGTTCGCCAAGATATAGGTCTGTTGCAAATAAAGCTGCTTGAACAATGAAGCACGAAGCTCGTTTGCAATTTCAACTTTGACAGCAGTTTCGCTGACGATGTCGTCGACCTCGCGATCGAATGATTCAAGTTTGGAAATTCCGATATAAGCGATGATCGCACTTCCGGCAATCAACACGCCCACGACTGACCAAACTTTCGCATACAGACTGAAACTCTTCACAACGTACTCCTGGGAATTTAACAATTGTCAATTCATCGGAGGATAGTGGAAGTTTCTGTAAACAATTTAGCTTTATGTAAAATTATTTTGGTTTAGGCATCCTAACAAAGTCGATTCAACTCAACCAGAAAACTCGGCCTTCGGTTTGTCGAGGAGCTTTGGGAGGATTGTGATCCGGATATCCAATTACGACTCCACAAAGAAGTTCCAGTTCGCCTCGTTGGTATTCCGGAAGTTTATCCACACCTAAAAACTTATCCACTTCTTCTTTTATTTCTAGTGGTGCTCCCATCGTGCAACAACCTAGTCCTTCCACCAGGCAGGCAAGATTCAAATTTTCCACAGCCATATAAACAGAACCGATACTCGTGTGATAACGCTCTTCTGAATCATTGTGAGAATAGGCGAACACCAAAACCGGAGCGTCCCCTAAGGTAAAAAAGAATCGTTCGGTGAACGCATATAAAGACGGCTTCAAACGTTGCTGAAGAACGTCTTTGATTCCCAGCCACGATTTTTGAGAATACTGAATGTATTCATCACGTTTTTTTCCGGTAACGACAAAAAAACGCCAGTTCTGACGGTTTTTTCCTGACGGAGCTTCCATCGCAGCCGCCAGGACACGGTCTAAAACTTCTTTTGGTACCGCATCTGGTTTGAATTTACGAATGGATTTTCTGGAGGACAAAAGCTGGTAAAAATCTTCTTTGATCATGCAAGCTCCACGAACTTTTTGTGCAGACGTTGAATTGTTTCTGCACCCTGTTCTTCATTCACCAAAAAGCAGAAGTTATGCTTGCTTGCGCCCAGACAAATCATACGCACGTTGATGTCGGAAATAGTATCAAAAATATCTTTACCCAAACCTGAGGTGTGATTGATATTATTACCAATCAACGATACCAGACTTAGATTTTCTTCGACTTGAACGTCTGCAATCTCAGAAAGATCCGCGATCAATTTTTTATTCAACAAAGTCGAGTCATCCAATGTCACGCTCACTGAAATTTCAGATGTCGTGATGGCATCGATACTGACTTTGTGATCATTAAAGATTTTAAAAATCTGGAACAAGAAACCATGGGCATGAAGCATTTCAGGCGTGGATAATGTCACCAGAATCTGTTTTTTACGAAGGGCCATCGCACGAATCAGTGGGTGTTGTTCCACTTCCTTGCGAACCCAAGTTCCCTTGGCTTCAGCATCAAAGCTGGAGCCCACGAATACTGGAATGTTTTTACGAATCGCGGGAAGCAAAGTCGCAGGATGCAAAACCTTTGCTCCAAATGTTGCAAGCTCAGAAGCTTCTTTAAAAGAAATTTCGGCAATAGGTTTCGCCTTTGGACACAAACGTGGATCCGTTGTCGCAATACCCGCCACATCTGTCCAAATTTCCAGAACGTCGGCCGCGATTCCTTCGGCCAAAATGGCGGCAGAGTAATCACTGCCCCCACGACCTAACGTCGTTGTCATGCCTTCTTCGGTGCTGCCAATATATCCTTGAGTAACCACCACCGTCTTCATGTCGCGAATTTTTGGCAAATGACGCTGGCAATGACTTGCCACCACAGTGGTTAGTGGTTTCGCCTTGCCGAAAGAATCATCCGTTTTCAAAACATCGCGTGCATCCAAAAGCTGAGCTGATTTTGCCGAGCCATGATTCTTTAACACCGTCGCCATAGCGTCAGTGAATAGAACCGAAGACATACGCTCCCCCAGGCTCATCAATGCATCCATGGCTTTCACAGAGCAATCTCTTAGCAAATGGACACCTTTGGCTAGGGATTGCATTTCTTCGAACAGGGTTTCAAGCTTTTTACAGGATTCACTGTTGGAATTCAGATCAGATGCGATTTTTCTGTGGCGATCTTTCATTTTCGTTAAAAGCGCTTCGCACTCGGGCCAGTGACCTTTTTCTGCCTGAGTTCCCAGATTGATCAGATCGTTGGTGGTTCCCGACGTGGCAGAAACCACAACCATGCTGGAATTTTGTCGAAAAGCGACTTCGGCGCTTCGGAGCATGCACTCGGCATCTCCCATGGAGGTTCCACCGAATTTTGAAACGATAAGCTTTGCCATCAAACCCTCCGCATTAAGAATCTCCAAGATCTTAAGTCTTTTCTTGTTTTTACTTCAATGACTTTATGGCAAACTTTTTTCTATGACTTCCAAAACAGATTCTACTTTCAGCAAAAAAGAAATCATCCTGATGGTCAGCTTGGCCATTGTCGCAATGATTGTGACCACTATTGCCGTGATTCCAAACCTGCGTACTTCAGTGAAGGATCTTTTCTCCCCGGAAAGTCGCGTGGTCATTGCAAAAGTGAGTGGTTCGTTGACTCCCCAGGGCCCCAAAGTCACTGTTTTGAAAATTCAAAGCAAAAGCTTTCTAGAGCTCGAAGTCTATAACCTGGAAGCAGCTGATGGCATGACTCTTATGGCAAAACTCCCATTGGCAGAGTCACGAGATGGATATTTTTCTTTAAAAGGAAATTCAACGAATCTGGCTTTGACGGATGTTGATGGTGACGGAACTTCAGAAATCGTGGCACCGACATTTGATGATCAGATGGTGCCAAGACTAAATATCTTTAAATACAATTCAACGACTCACGGTTTTGATAAAGTGAGCTCACCTGAAGAAAGCGTAACGAAGTAAATTACTTTGTCGACTTCTTAAGGTCTCTCCAAGATTTCCCCTCACGGGCTTTTGCATTCACCTGGAAGCGCTTAACCGCGGCTTCATGAGCTTGGTAATTTTCTGAAAACACGTGAGTGCCATCATTTTGGCTTACAAAAAACAGATATTCTGTTTTCGCAGGATTCATCGCAGCTAACAAAGCTTCACGGCCCGGATTTGCTATAGGACCCGGAGGCAGACCAGAAATCACGTAGGTATTATAACGAGTCGGCGTCGACAGGTCCGCGCGAGTGATATTAATCACGATTTTTCCCAAAGTTTCAGCTTTGCCGTAAATGATCGTCGGATCCGTCTGTAACTTCATATTCTTTTGAATACGATTATGAAAGACCGAGGAAATACGAGGACGTTCTTCCGGAGCGCCCGTTTCCTTTTCCACAATACTTGCAAGCGTCACGATCTGATGACGACTCCAGCCCTGCAATTGCGATTGCGGTTGGATTTCGTTATATACGTACAAAAATCTTTTCACCATCGCCTGCAGAAGTCCTTTGGTATCCGTGAACTTCGTTAGCATGTATGTTTCGGGAAACAAATAGCCCTCAAGGCTTTCCTGCTTTTCACCCAAAACTGACTGTATAAAAGCGGGATCGCGCACCAGGCGCATAAATTCAGCTGCTGTTCCGAAGCCTTCTTTTTCATAAAGTTCTGAGATTTCATAAATACTAAGGCCTTCGCTGACCGTAAAGGCACGCGCAATGCTTTTTCCGGATGTAATCACGTCCAGCACTTCATTCGGAGTCATGTTGGTTCTTAATAAGTATTCGCCCACTTTCACTTTTGAACGTTCGTTTTTAAAACGCGCATACATAGAAAAGAAAAAGGCATTACGAACCAAGCCCTTGTTTTCAAGATCTTTGGCGATGGTGTTAAATGCCTTACCCGGCACAACTTCATAAACCACATCTTGGGCCACGCTACTTGGAGCCGTGCTGGCGTATTGGTAGCCTAAAAAGCCTACGCACACGCCAACCGCAACCACTAAAGCAACAAATGCACTAACAAGAACAACAACTGTTTTTTTCATTACTTCATATCCAAATTCATACCAGGAAGAATTTTAGTTGGATCAAATGGAGTTGGGTCCTCAAGACTTGCCACAGGCACTGTGCAATATTGAATCGCATAGTGCGCGGAAGCTCTGTCGTTACCAGATTTACCCATACCACCAAATGGCAAACGAGAGCTTGCACCGTTCGTCGTGCGATTCCAATTCAGCAAGCCCACGCGTGCTTTAAACAAAGCATCTTCGTAAAGCTCTTTGTTTTTAGAGAACAACGCCATGACCAGGCCATAGCCAGTGGAGTTCACGATCTCCATCGCATGATCCCAGTCGCCTGTCGTGTAAATCGCCACGTTTGGTCCGAAGATTTCTGATTTTTGATATACAGAGTTTGGATCAAACTTTTTCACCAGGTGAATCGACGGAGTCACATAGTAACCTTTGTTTTTCAGATCCAAAGATTTACCACGCATCAAGCTTTCACAGTTTTCGCGATTTGCGATTTCCTGGAAGCGGATGTATTTCTCCACAGACGCTGACGTAATCAATGGGCCCATGAATGTATTTTCAGTCCAGTGGCCAATCGAAAGTTTTTTAGCTGCTTGATAGAATCTTTCAGTAAACTCATCAGCGATTTTTGGATGAACAATGATTCGACTTGTACAAGAACAACGTTGGCCCGCAGTCATATACGCGCCGACAAGCGATTCATAAACCGCTTTATCCATGTCCGCATCTTCCCAAACCACTGTCGCATTCTTACCACCCATTTCAAGAGCAAGAATTTTCCAATAGTGATTTAAAGTCTCTTGTTTGATTTTCAAACCGACTTCGTAAGAACCAGTGAACAAGACACCATCCACGTGTTCATTTGCCACCAAGCGACCACCACCAGCTCCATCACCCTGAACCATATTAAATACGCCAGGAGGGAACTGAGCTTTTTCAAACATCTCTGCCATGAATTGACCCACAGCCGGAGTTTGCTCGGAAGGTTTAAATACGACCGTGTTACCCACGATCAATGCAGGAATGATATGACCATTTGGCAAATGTGCTGGGAAGTTGAAAGGACCCACAACAGCCATCACACCACGAGAGCGATGACGAATAACCCCCTCAACTTGCGGCAAGGCGTTTGGAATTCTTTCATCGGCAACCAACTTTGTTGATTGATTCAAGGTGATATCAATCTTTGCACCTAAAGCTTTCGCTTCGGTCATCGCTTCCCACGCTGGCTTACCCGTATCGCGAGAAATAATCTGCGCAAACTGTTCTGCATGAGAATCAAACATCTCTTTTAGGCGCAGCAAATAAGTTTTTCTTTCATCCATCGAAAGTGTCGCCCATTTTGGATAGGCTTTTTTAGCTGCGACACAAGCTTCGTCCATATGGTCATGCTTAAATGGCACCGTCATGATCAAGTCATTCAAGTCGGCCGGACTTAAGTTTTTAACTTCACCGTCACCTTTAGTAACCGGAACGAATCGACCGTTGATAAAATCACCTTTGTAACTGATAGGAAAAATGGTGGTGCTCATCTGTTAACTTCCTCTGTTGTAGTGAAAAGGAGCTGCAAAAACTTCTTCGCCAACTTCCACGCCTAAAATCTGCTGCGCTTTTGCGGGAAGAATCACTTCACCGTCACGAATATCAACAGAACACATCGTGGCTCTGAATTCGTCTCCGGTGGTGGCAACTAAATACTGTTCTTTAAAGGTACAATCTTTTCCATTCGCAACGATCAAGCGTTTGCCCTGTCTAATGGGCAGTATATCCGCTGTTTGTGCGCCATAGTGAGGTCCACCATCAAATGGATCAACCTCATCCAGGTAATTAAACCCGATGCTTTCCAAAAGATGCTGCGCTGGCTTCGTTGCCTCACCCACGCGACCCAATACCAAACGGGCTTTCGAATCCAAAAGAGCCATATAAATATCGTCTTGCGGAAAAAGACTTTCGATAAACTCTTTATGCGACTGACTTAAAGCATCCGCTTCCTGGTAAGGCAGACCCGTGAAACGACGACCCAAGGCCTCCCAAAACTCACTTCGACCTTCATCAGTCAGTGGCGGCGTCAGTTCACACAAAACGCGCTCTTCGAACTTGTCAGGATGAATCGCCATATACAAGAAACGGGAAAGACTGATTTGCTTACCCAATTTTTCCGGACGACGGCGATAGGATCTGTCGACAAGAAGTCCTCCGATTTCAGTTGGACCGTCAAAATCCAGCTGG
The DNA here is from genome assembly GCF_013752535.1 of Bdellovibrio sp. KM01. Lineage (NCBI taxonomy): Bacteria > Pseudomonadati > Bdellovibrionota > Bdellovibrionia > Bdellovibrionales > Pseudobdellovibrionaceae > Bdellovibrio > Bdellovibrio sp. KM01. The sequence goes on along the minus strand of NZ_CP058348.1, from coordinate 142,798 downwards.
AAGCGCAATACTTGATGGATGAACCCGATTCCCAAATCCTGGGAAAAGTGATCGCGTTTGATAATCTTGAAATAACTGTGAGGCACTTCGTCGTTACCATGTTTGGCAAGGATCAAGGAGCTTCCCACAATTTGTTTCTCTTCAATGTCTTCAACTACAAATAGATATTCGGCTTTAGTTTTAACCAGTTTGTCTGCGAAAGACTGCTCACTGCGATCAATCTTTTCACTTAAAACTTTTTTATCACCTGGCAGATTCAGCAAATTGAATTGTTTTGCTAAATCAACCAACTGGTTCAAATCGTCGTGCCGAACAGGTCTTATCAGAAAACTCATAAGCAAAACCTTTCGATGACTTTCTTGTAAAATTCAGTGGCCTTATACAAATCCTCAATGGCCACATGTTCCTGAGGAGTGTGAACGTTACCTTCTCGCTTGCCGGGACCGAAACAAGCACATTCGACACCAATGCGCGAAAAAATACTCGCTTCATTTGTCGACGGTTGTGTCGTCGGCTCGGCCTTTAAACCCAGCGCACGCAATTCATCCAGACAACCTTTAACCAGAATAGAATTTACTTCCGTGCGGAATGGTTTTTTATAATCATTCACGCTGAAGACCGCGCCGTTTTGCTCACAAAGACCGCGCAGTTGCTCCATCCATTTCTCATAAATCTCATGAGTGATGATAGGTGGCAGTCTGCAGCTTCCCGAGATCTGCACGTCATTTTCATTGGTGCGAACCAAACCGATGTTCAAAGTCGGCGTACTTGGGAAGAAATCTTTGTCTTCGTATTTTAAAAACTCTTTTTCCAATTCCTTTAAACCGCGATAAATATTCGCTAGCTTGGTCGCAATCGGAGTTTTTACAGTCGAGATCATATCGATCTCTAAAAATGCATTACCTGGAACTGTATTAAAATTAATGCCGCCATCAATTTCCATGATGTTCACCGTGTCTGGAAGCATTGTTAAATACTCCAGCATTTTCGTGACCGCACTTTCGCCCAAATGAGGCATCGAAGAGTGTGCGGCTTTGCCTCTGAAAAGTTTCGACTGCGTTGATGTACTTTCCCGAAGATTGTGTTCATCACGATAGCGAATTTCCTCTTCTGAAAAAGGAACCCTGATTTCCACAGTCGCAAAACCTTTGGCAGCGTTAACTAATTGCAAATCACTGGGTTCACCAATCAAAGCCATGTTTGCAGCGACTTTGTTTTTACGAATTAATTTGAGTGCACCCTGCATTCCCGTCTCTTCACCAAACGTTCCCACCAGAACCGGTGGCAAGCGCCAGTTGCGAGATCCTGTGAAGGAAGCCATTGCTTCCAGCTTGCACAGGAAATCAAGTTTCACGTCGGCTGTACCCAAACCGTAAATCTTACCGTCGATAATGTGAGCATCATAGGGATTGCTCCCCGTTTCAGTCCACAATGCAAAAGGCCCTGGGTCTGCAGTATCCAAATGCGTTTGCAGCAGGAACTCTGCGCCCGGGCGCTCTGATAACGATGCCGGGCGAGCGATGATATTGATCTGCTCTAAGTCCCCGACAACTTCAACTTGCTCTTCAACGACCAATCCACGCTGACGGCAAAATGCAGCCGCCCAACGCGCCAACTCTTTGTTGCCATGAGCGGGCGTGCTGTCGATAGCTATGAACTGACGGCAAGACTCAACGAAATCCAATTACACCCCTTCAAGAAGTGTTTTTTCAATCACCTTCAATGCGATATCAATGTCTTGATCTTGAATAATTGCCGGGATCAAGAAACGCGCACGTACTGGATCTTTACCACATGGGAATGCAATAACGCCGTTGGCATAAAGTTTATTCAAGAAAGCATTTACGTTGTCTTTCTTACCGTCATGCGGAGTGAAAGCAACCATCAAGCCCATACCACCTGCATCAGTCGCAATGCCTTTGCAAGTCGTGTCGTTCATTTTGTTGATACCGTCGATAAAGCGTTTGTGAATTTGTTGAATGCGACCCTGTGGGCCCAGGAAGCCTTCAGAAAGCATATTCAACATTTCAACACCCGCAGCCAAGCAAGGAGAAGCGCCAGAGAATGTACCAGCGATCAAGCCTGGTTTTGGATTGTACTCTTCAGTATAAAGAGTCGCACCAATTTGTGCCGTTTTCGCGATTGTGCAGATGTCGATGTATTGACCCAAGCCCAAAGTTTCAAATGCAAAGTATTCGCCTGTGCGAGTGAACGTTTGAACTTCGTCCGCCCATACTGCGATATTTTTAGACTTACAGTATTCCAAAAGTGGCACGAAGAATTCACGAGGAGCCGCTTGGTAACCGCCCTCTCCCAACATCGGCTCAAAACCGAATGCACAAATGTTGCCTTCGTGTTTTGCCACGTGTTCTTTCATTGCTGCCAAAGCTTTCTCGCCAGATTTTGGATCGCGCTTATCATAGAACGGAACGCGCAATACTTCGTGGTATTCTGGCAAACCCTGTTTATAAGCCGGATTGTCAGTCACTTCCGCCATCATCGTTGAACGACCCGCGAATGCATCTTTGAATGACATGATGAAACGCGCTGGAGAATTTTTTTGACGAGAAATTTTAACCGCATTTTCATTCGCCATAGTTCCGCACGTCGCAATCCACGCATACTTCAAACGTGAATTTTTAGAAGCGATTTGAACCAGCTTCTCTGTAAACAAGCGATATTCATTGTTCGGCTGCAAGTTCCCTTGATTCAAAATGTCTGCAAGAGAACCACGCACCGCTGCTGTCATCACGCGAGGGTGTGCGTGACCCATCAAGTGGATACCGATGCCGTTGATCAAATCCAGTTTTACGCTTCCGTCTTCAAGTTCCACATAAGGACCACGTCCTGCACCTGAACCCATGTATTGGTAATGCAATGGACGACCACGCAACAATCCAGTTTGTTCAATTTTTTGCTTTCCAGCTTCTTTATTTGCATCTTGTGGGGCACGAATGCCTTCAAGGGATGAATTTAATTTTGTAACTTCACCGACAAGATCTTTGATTAAAGAATTTACTTTTTCGGATTGCTGAATCTGATGGCCTACAAGAGAGCTCATAATACCTTTCGCGGAGATATAAAATCCTTCATCCCCATGTTATTTGAAATGCCCGTCCAGTTTACTCTTCGCTCTGGACTAAGACAAGACACCCAGCTAAACTTCGAGACTATGACAACGCGACTCATTGTGTTCTTTTTTACTCTTGTTTTGCCCACTTTAGCTTGGACTCAAGACGCCGATTTTGCTGCGCTCTTTAAGCAAGGAACTCAGCATTACACAGCGAAAGAGTATGAGCAGTCCCGTGACGCATTCGCCAAAGCCCTGGAAAAGGATCCTCATAACGCAACTACACTCACAAACTTGGCTTTAGCCCAGTTTCAATTGGGTAAAAAACCCTTGGCGATTGGCCTATTTCGAAAAGCTCTCAATAGTGACCCCGAGTTAACATCAGCCCGAGCTGGACTAAAGTTTGCGTTAACACAAATGGAAATCAAAGAAATCCCTCATCAAATCGAAACTTATGAAAGTGTCCGCGCAAAACTTTTAGCACCTGTTTCCATTATTGCTTATCTTATCACGACGGCACTTTTCTTATTTGCGGCGGGATGGATTTTAATTGGATTTATGGGGCAGCGCCGCCGCGCTTTAGCAGAAGAAAAAGCTCTGCCAGGATTTCCAGTGATTGGAACTTTTTTAGCGTTGGGTTTCGTGGTTTCACTCACACTTTTGGGTTTAAAAATGTACGACCAATCCATCATTCGCGCGACAGTTGTGGATGACAAAGTGTCCCTGCAATCTGCACCGGGCGACAATCAGGTTGCTCTTTTGGATTTGTATGGTGGCATGGAAGTTATTGTTCAAAATGAAAACAATGACTGGGTTCAAGTCACATATCCCGGCTCAATCACGGGTTGGGTTAAAAAATCTGCTGTTCTTCGTACCAATTGACTCTGATAGCAGTGCGCCATAAGTCGCTTCATTGACAGTGGGTTCTGGACCAAAATATGATAACGGCATGCTAAAAACGCTCCGAGTCATGACACTTATTTGCGCATCAGGATTTTTACTTTCTGCATGCTCCACAATGGAAAAAAACTCTGACACTCCAGACGGTGCCTTCGCTATTGCTGAGGAATTCGATAAGGGAGAACGTTACGAGGAAGCGATCCGTCGTTATACCGAAGTTAAAAACAAATTCCCTTACAGCAACTTTGCGACGAAAGCAGAACTTGCGATCGCAGATGTTTACTATAAGCAGGAATCTTTTGCTGAAGCTCAAGTGGCGTATCAGATGTTTAAAGAACTTCATCCGACAGTTCCAAACTCTGACTATGTTCAGTTCCGTTTGGGAATGAGTTACTATAATCAGCTGCCGTCTTCTATCGACCGCGATTTAACTTTGGCGAACGATACGATTATCAATCTTAGCGATTTGATTAAGAAATATCCGAACTCTGAATACGTGGCAGAGGCCAAGGAAAAGCGTTCTGCAACAATCAAAATGCTGGCTGAAAAAGAAGATTATATCGGTAACTTCTATTTCATCCGCGAGATCTATGACAGCGCTTTGAAACGCTATGAAGGTCTTTACTCAAATTATAAAAACTTGGGTTTTGATGCTCGCGCACTTTCACGCATTGTCATTTCTGCGAAAAAGATCGGCGACGATCCAAAAGCAAATAAATATATGGCGATTCTTTCCAGCGATTTCCCTGGCAGCTCTGAATTAAAACAGGCTGAAAAGGAGATGAAGTGATCTCTTCTCTTCAAGACGATATGATCTCTGAAGCCCGTGGATATTTTATCAACGGGAACTACAAAATGGCTGAACCCATTTTGAGTCAAATGCTTCTGCAAAACACTCGCAATCCAGAGGTTTATCAGATGCTGGCGACGATTGCTTATGACAAAGGCCAGTTCAGCAAAGCGATCAAAACTTTTAAGCGCGCTTTGGAAATTGATCCGACTTACACTGATGCCAGCGTGGGTTTGTCGATCATTCTGAACGACCTTGGTAAATATGACGAAGGAAAACAGGTTTTCCTGGATGCCCAGGCTCAGCTGGATAAAAAGTCCGGCAAACAAGATCCATTCGTTGATGAAAAGCTTGCTTCCAAACACGAGGAATTGGCTGACTTGTACTATCAATACAAGCGCTACAACGAAGCTTTAGAACAACTTTTAAAGGCGCAAAAGCTGTCCAGCCGCAAGGCAGAGATCACTTTGCGTATCGCTGAAGTTAACGTGCAGTTAAATCAGTCGGAAAGAGCCATCAAAGATTTGAAAGGCCTTATCCGCGAGTACCCGCACCTAATTCCAGCTCGCCTAAAGCTTGGGGCAATCTACTACAATTCAAACAACATTGCTGAAGCCACTGAACAGTGGGAGAATATTCTCATTCGGGACCCACAACACCCCGAAGCTCTTCGTTATCTGAAGATGGCGCAAGCAGCAGGCATTACATCAATTGATTTGTAAAATCAGAGGCGCAGAACATGGCACAACTTAAAGAACAAATGGTTCCCTTCATCACTAAAGAAGAAATCGCAGAGCTAGTTTCTGAACTGGCTTCACAAATCGAAAGCGATTACGAAGGGAAAGAAATTATCTTTATCTGCCCTTTACGCGGTTCCATGCATTTAACGGCAGACTTGATGAGAAAAGTAGATCTTCCTCAGCAGGTTGATTTCGTTTACGTGCAAGCAGTTGAGCGCGGTGGCGCGATCAAAATCGTTAAAGATATTTCCGTGAACATCGCTGGCAAACACGTATTGATCGTAGAAGAAATCATTGATACAGGCCGCACATTAAGCTTCCTAAGAAGCCGTTTGTTCGCATCTGCTCCAGCATCTTTGAAAATCGTGACGTTGCTTGATAAACCAGCTCGTCGCGAACTGCCCATCAAAGCTGACTATATCGGTAAAACGATCGATGATCGCTATGTGATTGGTTACGGAATGGATTCAGAGGAAATCGGCAGAAACTATCCTGATATCTATAATATGAAAAACTAGTCGGATTTAAGATACGACGACGTTAACTACAAAGAATATAACGACACAAAATACGTACAATAGAACCATCTGTTTTTGCATAGGGGACTCCTGAATGCCAATTTAGGGGTCTTTAGGACCTTGGTCAATAGTGTCCCCATTCAAATTTTTTGGATATGTGATAACTGGACCTAAGGTTGCTTGTTAAAAAGCCGACAAAGAGCTTCGGAGGACGAAATGTCTAAGCTCTCTTTGAAAGGCCGATTTTTATTCATTACCGCACTACTTACCCTTATTTGTGTGCTGACGAATGCCTTTTCACTCTTTGAGTTGAAATCCCAGAACACAGTGACCTCTGAAGTTGCTGAAACCTGGCTCCCGATCGTGGGTAAAACGGCGGACATTAATATCAACGTGGTCACATACCGCAAGCTTGAGTTCAATCTACTCGCCACCCAAAGCACAGATGAAAGAAAATTAGTCATCGAAGAGATGGATTCTTTAATGGGTAACATCACGATTTATTCGAAAGTACTAGAACCACTTTTAACTACAGATTCTCTTCGTAAATCCTATGAGGAGTTCATCGCTTCCTGGGATAACTATCAAACCGAAAGTGACAAGTTCAAGGCGGCCTTAGATAAAGAAGACACGGCTTCAGCAGAAAAGATTCTTCAAGACAGCTCTGCTAAACATTATGAAGCTGCTTACAAATCGCTAAAAGCCCTAACAGACGCCAGTTATATGATGGGTGTTGAAAAGGCTGAATCCGCCGCAAAACTTTTCAAAATCACGTTTTATGCAATTGCCGGCGTTACAAGTTTCTTTGTCTTGTTGGGTTTACTGACCAGTGTTTTGAATATTCGTAGCGTGCAAAATTCTTTGAGAAATGTCGCTGATGGATTGGATTCCAGCTCCCAAATCGTGGAAAGCCGCACACAGGGTCTGGTGAAATCAAGCGAATCTATTTCAAGTAACACGACCAGTACAGCGGCGGCGCTCGAAGAAATCGTGGCTACCATGGAAGACTTAACACAAACAGTTCGCAAGAATTCCGATAGCTCCACAGAGGCTGCCAAAATCTCTAAAGATGGTGAGGAAGCCGTTTTATATGGCCAAGAAAAGATCCATTCCTTGATCAGTGTCATGTCAGAAATTTCGACAAACTCGAAAAAGATCACCGAGATCTTGGTGATGATTGATGATATCGCTTTTCAGACAAATCTTCTGGCATTGAATGCTGCTGTTGAGGCGGCTCGCGCTGGCGAACAAGGAAAAGGATTCGCAGTTGTTGCGGATGCAGTTCGTGCGCTTGCACAAAAAAGTGCTGAAGCTGCAAAAGAGATTTCAGGACTGATCAATGAGGCCAACACGAAAAGCCAGACAGGCGTGGGTTTGGCAGCTGACAGCGAAAAATCCTTAAAAGCGATTGTTGAAAATACGAATCGCGTGTTCCAATTGATTCAAGAGGTCGCACAGGGCTCTCAGGAGCAATCACACGGCATTGAACAAGTGAAACAAGCCCTGACGTCGATTGACGAAAGCCTTCAGGGCGTTGCGGCTTCTATGGGTAATGTCACTAGTGCCTCTGAAGATATGCAGAATCAGGCTGGAGAACTTGGAACCATGATGTCGCAACTTCATGTGCTTGTGGGCGAAAAACAGAAATCAAATAACGAAAATGAATTTAACAATAACGAGGACCAAGAATCCTCTGCAGCATAAACAGGAGACTGTAATGATTAAAACCACAGTGATGATGTCCGTTGCAACTTTAATGATGGCCCAGGCCGCTTTTGCCGGTGATTGCAATATTTCCGTTGATCGCAAAGCTTGTCCAGGTAAAGAAGTTGAAGCGCTGAAGCCTTACAATGGTAAAAACCCGACTGACGAGACAAAAAAACTAGACTCGGCTGAGGCTTGTGAAAAATGGGCCGAGAAAACTTCCAAAATCGTGCGCAAGGGGACTCTGACTGAAAAGAAAGTGTCTGCGAAATTCGATGGCAAAGATTTAGGCAAGTCGTTTTCCGACAAAGCTGAGTGTAAATAATCTAGACACACAGTTTTTTAAAAAGGGAGGTCCAGTACCTCCCTTTTCTCATTCTGAGACAGGACCAATTTCCCACAAAGTGTAGTGAAAACTCTCAAGACAATCCCCAAATGAGCCGATAACGGAAGTACAAGGGGGAACATCAATGAAAAAGTTTAAGAACTTTTCTAAGAATCTTTTGAAGAATAAACGCGGTCAAGGTGCAACTGAGTACATTTTGCTACTCGTAGTTGTTGTTGGACTTGTGATGATCTTCAAAAAAGATATCCAAACTACAGTAAAAGAAAAAATTGCTGAGCTTCAAGGAAATATCGGCGGCGTAACTGCTGAGTAATTTCACTTTAGCAAAGACGGAGATCGCATGACGATTGAGTATGTCCTGCTAATGATTGCAATTCTGGGGATCGGGTTGAAAGCATTTCTTTCAGCCCCCTCTGAGGCATTTCGTGGATCAGGTCCGCGATTGGCTGCCCGTGTGGAAAGGCAATTGGATACAGGACAAGGCTTCAAAGAAAATGGGGCCCGTCTTGAGTGGAGCGCAGTGAAATGAAGAACTCATCGCTGGGAAATCAGAAAGGCCAGTTCGTAATCGAAGCAGTTTTGCTGATGATTGTGATGGTTGGAATTTTTGTAGCCAGCATGAACGCTCTTCGTGATTCAAAATTTTTATCGAAACTGGTTTCGGGTCCATGGGAACGAGTTGCAGGGATGATGGAAAGTGGTGTTTGGGCTCCGGCTAAGGAAGCTCGTCAACAACACCCTAACCAAAGAGACCGCAGCATCACCAACCGACCTCCGAACTGAGGAACAATGAGAGCACAAAAGAGCCCTCACATGATTATTAATAATTCCCACGGTATTATCACTGTGGATTTTATTTTTTCATTGGTCCTTTGCGCGGGTCTTTGCAGTGTTATGTTTGCATTGACGTTTACTTTGTCGATGGCTGAAATCGCTCAGTACATCACCTTCTCGACTTCTCGTGCCTATGTTGCTGGTCACATCGATCCGGACAAGCAAAGTGAAATGGGCAAAAATAAATTTGATAATCTAATGGCCAATAAAACTTTAAGCCCACTTTTCTCCAAAACAGGAGCGGGATGGTTTAAACTTTCCGATCTTGAACTTCGTGGTGGTGGCGCCAGTGGCCAGGACTTTTCCAAAGACTATCCGTATTCAGACGGTCGTATTCCTCAGACCGGCGCTCGCCTGCTTTTCAGTGCGCGCGTAATGGCTTTGCGTATTCCCTTCCTGGGATCTACCACAGAAGATGGCGAAGCACCTAAGGCAAATCTCACTGCCTTTTTAATTCGCGAACCCACTCAACAGGAATGCTGGGATTTACAAATTAAAAAACGTTACGACGCGATCATTGGCCTCGACTCGCGTTTTGCGATTTTGGCTGACCGCTATAAGAATAAGTATGTACCGATGGAGGATAATGGATGTTGAAATCCAAACGCAACCTCCTGAGCAATGAAAAAGGATCCGCGATGATCGAAGTCATCCCGGTGATTTTCGTTATTGTGACGTTCATTACTTTTTCATTGGGATTCTTTGGTGCTATTCACTCCGGTATTTTGAATTCCATTGCTTCTCGTAACTATGCGTTTGAAACTTTCAGACACCGCTCGAATCTGGTTTATTTCCGTAACAACACGGACAAGGAAAATGCGCAGCTTAGCTATAACAAATTAGGTATTCGCATTCACGGTGTCACTTCGGAAAAATCACCGAAAGGCTCGGATATCTGGTATGCAACCACTCGCCCGATCAACATCAATATGTTGTCATCTCAGAAGGAAGTGGAAGCTGCTGGATCAGATAGTGAACATAATCAAAAAGTACCTACTGTTAATGACGAACGAAACGACAAAGTTGGCGTGAACCCCATTTGGCTCAAGTCTCAATATGGGATTTGTCTGAATGCAGCTTGTGGAGCGTAGGAGAATATATGGGATCTAACGACACTAGAAATTTATGGCTTTCGATTGCGGCGGGTATATTCGCTACCTTCCTGCTTTATAGCTATTCCCAGGAAAAAAAGGCCGAATACGACAAGCGCTTCGGTTCCACTAAACGTGTTGTTGTCGCAAAAGAAGATATCGCTGAAATGCAGACAATTTATGATACAATGGTAGAGACAAAGGATATGCCGGCCGATTTCATTCAACCGGATGCTGTCACAATTCCAGACGAAATCATCGGCAACGTAGCGGCGGTACCAATTCGTAAAGGACAAATGGTTGTGAAGAATAATCTTCTGACACCAGGTCCGGATACAGGTATCTCGTTGCAAGTAGCACCAAGTAAGCGCGCCGTTTCTATCCCGGTGGATGAGATTCGTGGTGTCGCTAAACTTATCCGTCCTGGCGATCGCGTAGATATCTATGCCGCCGTGGATTCTGGTAAAGGTGTGGCGCAACGTCGCGAAGTGTTTACATTGATGAGTGACGTCCCAGTTCTGGCAACAGGTTTAAGTGTTGTGAACAACATTCCGCGTATGTTCGAACTGGATTCTTCGGGTAAGAACTTGAATCAGATCGCACTGACTGGTGATACGAAATATACGACAATCACAGTAGAAGCGACACCGAAGGAAGCACAGGATCTATTTTATATTTTATCTACAGCGCCAGGAAATTTGTTCTTTGCGCTTAGGAACCCAAGTGATCGTACAATCCCAGTCAGAGCACCAAGCTCGACATCGGATTCGGTCCTGGGCAAACCGGTGGTAACTCTGGATTCGGCTCCCGCAGCTCCTCCAGTGATGATTCCACAACAGCGACCGCAGATGATACAGCCAATGCAGCAACGAGCACCACAACCGACGCAGCAACGTCGAAACGGGTTTAAGACTTTGTAGTATTGAGATTGAGTTATTGGGTTTTGGGTTAGTGAGTTAAGGGGGAACCAATGAAACATATGCTGCTTACAATGGGGCTTGTAGTCAGTCTTTGTGTACCGGTTGCGCATGCAGAGGACGATCTTTCTGCATCACCGTCAACATCGGGCGAGGACAGCAGTGGAGCTTTCCGTTCACGCAAGTTCATCAACTTGACGTTGGGAATTGAGTTGGACGAAAAACTTCCTCCGATTCCAGACAATGTGGAATTCAAAGGTGACTTCCGTCGTATCGTAACTGCGAGTTATGCGAAAGACCTTAACGTCATTCGTTTCACTCCCCGCACTGAAGGTTTTGCGACTTTAACTATCCACGATAAACGCAACGGCAAAATCGTGGCGGAATACCGTATTGACGTTAAAAAATCCAAACTTGATAAAATCGTTCGCGAGATGCGCTCTTTATTGGGTGACATCGAAGGTATCAATATCAAAATCGTGAATGATAAAGTCGTAGTTGACGGTCAGATTCTTCTCCCTAAAGATATGGCGCGTATTTTCAACGTCGTTTCCCAGTTCGGTAACCAGGCTTCTTCGATCGTGAGCTTAAGCCCCCTTGCTCAAAAGAAGATTGCTGAGTTTATCGCCCGCGACATCAACAACCCTGAAATCGAAGTTCGCGCAGTGAACGAGAAAATCATTCTTCAAGGCTGGGCAAACAGTGCTGACGAATCAGCTCGTGCCGAGATCATCGCAAAAACTTATCTTCCAGACCGCATTGTGGAAGCCGCTGTGGAAAAAGGTCTGATCAAGACTCGTAATCCAGCCAATGAAGGTGTAATCAATCTGATTCAAATTAAAGAATCCGCACCAAAGCCACCTCCAAAGATGATTCAGTTGGTTGTGCACTACGTAGAATTGCAAAAAGACTACTCTAAGAACTTTAAGTTCCAGTTCACGCCAGAGCTTGGTGATAACTCGCAAATGACTTTCCAAACTGGTGGTGAGGCTGCTGGTGGCGTAGTCAGCTCGATCACAGGTACAGTTTCAAACTTGTTGCCGAAACTGAACTGGGCGAAACAACATGGTCAAGCTCGTGTTCTTGAAAGCACAAGCATGATCGTGGAAGACGGTAAAAAAGGTGAAATTAAGCAAGTAACGAATCAGCCTTACGCAGTTATCGGGCAAAATGGCACTCAAGGTACGGCCTTTGCCGAAGTGGGTATCGTAACAACGATCACTCCGGTTCTGATGGGCGAAAAGTCGGGTAGCGTTCGTATGGATATGGCCTTTAAGGTATCCAGCATGATCGGTAGTACTCCTGCCGGGGCACCAATCACGAGCTCGAATGAAATGTCCAGCTCCGTGGTGGTTCGCGACCGTCAAAGTGCTGCGGTGGGTGGTTTGATCCGCAACTCTTCCTCGACTGGTTACAACCGTCCATCTGGACAAAAGAACCCTATCATCAGCTTGTATGCATCCAAAGAATTCGCGAAACAACAAAGTCAGTTTGTGGTTTTCGTAACTCCAGTTGTTAAGACCTCAGCAAGTGCGGGCTCTGAACAAATTAAGAAAAAATTCCGTCTGCGCGACTAATGTCGCGTATACGGATTGATCATCGAAGCCGATAAGTTTAGCGGAGGTCCGCATTGGCTATCAATCCGAATTGTAATCTCATCGCTGTTGTTGGTGGTAAAGGGGGCGTGGGTAAAAGCGTCTTCGCTGCTAACTTTGCCTGCGCCTTGATGACTGAACTGCGTACTCAGGTTTTACTTGTCGACGCTGATTCCAAATCCGTCGGCGATCAAAACGTGATTATGGGTCTGAAGCCTGTAAAAACCTTGAAAGAGCTTTCCACATTCACGGGCTCTTTGAATTCTCAACCAATGAATACACTGGTAACGATGCATCCCTCTGGCTTGGGCTATGTGGGCGCCGTGCGTGGACCGGAAGAATCTTTAAACATCTCTCCTGATCTGCTTGGCAAGCTCATGGAGTTCTTCTCTCGTGCATTTAAATTTGTGGTTGTTGACGTCGGTAATGACTTGGGCCCGGCACAGATGGCCGTTCTTCAGGAAGCCACGGCTATTATGATCGTGACCACTCCAGAAGTTCTGGTTGTGACTCAAACACAAAGACTTGTGAATGAGTTGTTGTCAGCGACATTCCCAAAAGACATGTTCCAGCTTGTCGTCAACAAAGCCTCCCCAACAGGTTTGTCTCCGCAAGCTATTTCCAATCAGTTGCAATTGCCATTCTTGGGAATCATTCCTCAAGACGAAGCGACAACTAATATGGCTTTACAAAAATATCAGCCATTCGTTATCAGTGCGCCAAAAACTCCACTGACAGCTTCGTACTTTGATCTTTCCCGTAAGCTTACGGGTGGCGTTCTGCAAAGACTTAAAACTCTGTCCCGTCCGAAACCAACACCGGCTGCCTCCGAGGGCGCTAGCGCTCCAGTTCCCGGCTCCAATGGTATGGACCCCCGCACACTGATGAAGATTCGTGTGCACAATGAATTGATCCGCACTGTGGATCTAAAAAAGCTTCTGACAGATACCAAAGACGAAAACAAAGAAAAAGAAGTTCGTGAAAAGACCAAGCGTGAAATCACCGTCATCGTCGACAAAGAAGCGCCTGAGCTTTCCCGTGACGAGCGTTCTAAAATCATCAAAGAGGTTTTAGAGGAAGCATTGGGACTAGGTCCCTTGGAAGACTTGCTGGCTGATCCGGCCGTGACCGAGATCATGGTGAACGGTCATAAAAAAATCTTCGTCGAAAAAAGCGGTAAAGTCGCACTAAGTCCTGTGACATTTACTTCCAATGATCACTTACGCCGTATTATCGAGCGTATCGTGACACCCCTGGGTCGTCAGATTAATGATTCGACTCCTTACGTGGATGCCCGCTTGAAAGACGGTTCCCGTGTGAACGCGGTGATCGAGCCTCTTTCTATTGACGGTCCCGCACTGACAATTCGTAAATTTAAAAAAGGCGGTATCACCGCTGAAAAGTATATTGAGTACGGAAGTATCACTAAGAACATGATCGACTTCCTGCGCATCTGCGTGGAAAACGGTCTGAACGTGGTGATCTCGGGTGGTACCGGTTCCGGTAAAACCTCGCTGCTGAATATGCTTTCTTCATATATTCCTTCCAACGAGCGTGTGATCACAGTCGAGGACGCGGCCGAGTTGCAATTGCAACAAGAGCACGTGGTTCGTCTGGAGACTCGCCCAGCTTCTATGGAAGGTAACAATGCCATTCATATCCGTGACTTGATCAAAAATGCCCTGCGTATGCGTCCTGATCGCATCATCGTCGGTGAGTGCCGTGACGGCGCCGCTTTGGACATGTTGCAAGCGATGAATACAGGTCATGATGGCTCGATGACAACAACCCATGCGAACAGTGCCCGCGAGTGTATTGCCCGTTTGGAAACTCTATCTATGATGGCCGGTATGGATCTTCCCGTGCGTGCGATCCGTGAACAAATTGCGGGTGCCGTGAATTTGATCGTACAGATCTCCCGTCAATCAGATGGTAGCCGTAAAATTATGAGCATCACAGAAGTAGCCGGCATGCAGGGTGACGTTGTCACTTTAGCAGAAATCTTCCGCTTTAAAGAAACTGGTTACGATAAAAATCGTAAGATCCAAGGTGTCTTTCAGGCGACAGGGACAATCCCAAGCTTCATTCAAAAATTGAGTGATAAAGGTGTTGTAATCCCACGCGAAATTTTCAGTAATGACCCTGCAACTCAAGCAAAACCAACAGGCCCTACTCCTCCTGCACAAGGGGGGTTGATGCCGAAAATGCCAGGTGGTGTAGTACCACCGAAAAAGGTTGGATAAAGTATGACAGCAGTCTTGGCCTTCTTAAAAACGTTGCTGGCTAAAGAATGGGTTTTAATCCCACTCTTTGGGGCGATCGTTTTTATCATGGTCATTCTGTGGGCCGAAAAGGCTATTGCGCTTCTTCATAAGCGCAGCCTGGGTCAACGTGAAGAAGTTATTCGCATCATGCGCCTGATGGGCATGGAAGCAGACCAAAAGAAAATTACCATACTTATCTTGCTGATGAGTTTCGGCTTAGGTGCCTTGGTCTTTTTAATCTTCTGGCCGAGCGTTCTTGTTGGCGCATTCTTTGGTGCCTCTGTAACTATTGCAGGCTGGCAGCTGCCACTTTTAATTGTGCGCATGTTGTATGAACGTCGTTGTACAAGTTTCGTGGATCAGATGGTTGACGGTATTACGATCATGGCAAACGGTATTAAAGCCGGCTCGAATCCGCAAGAATCCATGAAACGTGTGGTTGAAATCATGGGGAATCCGATAAGTCAGGAATTCTCGCAAGTCCTTTACCAAATGCAGGTTGGTGACAGCTTTGAAAGCGCCCTAAATGATTTGGGAAATCGCATCCCACGTCCCGATGTGCAGATGTTTGTAACCTCCATCAACATTTTAAAAGAGACTGGTGGTAATCTCGCAGAGACTTTCCAGACCATCGTCCTAGTGATTCGTGAAAGACAAAAGGTCGAGAAAAAAATCCAGGCAATGACAGCGCAAGGCCTCATGCAAGGTATCATTGTTACTTTGATTCCATTCTTTTTGATGATCGTTTTTTTGGTCATCGATCCCGCTTTTATCAAGCCCATGTTTAGTACCACCTTAGGTCTAGTGTTGCTGTTTGCGATGCTGGCTCTGCAAATTATCGGTGGTGTCATTATCAAAAAACTTGTTACTATCAAAGTGTAGTCCGTCAGAGTTTCAGGGAAGAGGTAGACATAATGAAGAAGGCACTTATTGCAGTGGCCGTTCTTTTCTCGGCGCAAGCGTATGCTCTTGTCGACATGAAGAATGCCAACTATTCCAATACGTGGATAGACATGGACGTACCAGGCACTGGTTACGATCTTAAAATTATCAGAACTTACAATAGCCGTTCACTTTTCAACGGGATGTTTGGTTTCGGATGGTGCTCTGATTTCGAAACCAGCATGGAAGTTAATGGTGAAGGCAATATCAAAATTAAAGAGTGCGGCGGTGGTATGGAAGTTACCTACTCCCAGCGCGAAGTCACTCGTAAAGATGTTGAGAATACCATCAACTCCATCATCACTAAGATGAAGGCTGAAAAGAAAGTCGGCGTTACTGAAGCGTATCTGACTTCTCTTAAAACTCAGTTGCTTGAAGACGACAATGCCCGTGCGGATTTCGCAAAAAAATATGGCGTGGCTGTTCAAGTTAAAGAAGGCACAAAATTCTTTGCCAACGGTCGTGAGGTTGAGAACTTTACTTTCAATAAAACGTATTATACGCGCACTCTTCCAGACGGCAGCGCTCAACGTTTTAGCCCGCAAGGTAAGTTGACTCACATCTACGATAAAAACGGCAACTTCTTGAAATTCGAATACGATAAAGACCTGGTTACGAAAGTTGAAGATAACAACGGTCGTCGCCTGTCATTCAAGTACTACCAAAACAAGAAAGTTAAATCCATCACAGGCCCGAACGGTTTGAATGTGGATTATAAATTCGCGAATTTGGATGATTTGTCTTCAGTGAAAAATGCTTGGCAAAAGACTTACACGTACGAATACGATGATCTTCACAATCTGACAAAAGCTTCTTGGCCGGATAAAACTTTTATCGCCGTTAAATACGATAAAAAAAACGACTGGGTAACTTCATTTACTGATCGTGATAAGTGTACAGAGGCCTATAAGTACGAATTCTCTCAAAATGACCCGCAAAATCACTACTGGTCTACAGTTAAGAAAGTTTGCGGTAAAGAGACTGTTGCAGATAACAAATACGAATTTTGGCACAAACAGCGGGCAGACGGTCAGTTCTTCTTGCAACGTGTGATGACGACTGTAAATGGCAACGTAACAGATATCAGCTATCACGAGCTTTTCGGTAAACCGACAAGCATCCGCAGAAATGCTGAACGTATCTCTTACGAATACTACACAGATGGTTTGGTGAAAGTAAAAGCCACTCCAGCAACACGTATGGCTTTTGAGTACGATCAGACCATTAAAAAAGTTAGCCAAGTATCGACTACTTTCTTCAATCAAAAAGGTCAAAAAGTAACGACGAAAGCCACTCAGTTTAAATACGATGGCAAAGGCAACCTAAACTATGCACAGAACTCTGATGGTCAGAAAATCTCCATGACTTATGATAATCGTGGACGTATTGCTACCATCACGGATCAGGCTAAGAAAGTCGTTAAGATCGAGTACGAAGAGCGCTATGGTAAACCAGCGATCGTGACTCGCCCGGGCTTGGGCACTATTCAGGTTTCATATAAATCGAATGGTGAGATTAACAAGGTCGACAGTAAAGAAGGTCCATCAGTGGCAATGCAAGTGGCCTCTACATTCAATAACTTGCTCGACATTATCGCGCCTGCAACTGCAGAGCTATATCTCTAGGGAGAGATCGTTATGAAGAAAATATTGTTATTGGCAGTATGCACTCTGATGGTAACGGCGGCTCAGGCGCAGTCAGTTAGCGGTGATCAATCAAATGAAAAAATTGGTTATCCAGATCAAAAAACTGGAACCACTGGCGGCCTTAACAAAGAAGGCTGTGTTAATTGTGCTAACAAGCACGTAACAGACGTGCCTCTTACTAAAAACACAAATCCTTTACAAAAAGCAGGCGCTGGATCTTCGGAAGCTTCTCCTGCAAAAGGCCAAGGCGGCTTGAACGATTAGTGTTAACTTCCTAAACAATGGAAGCGCCTAAAAAGGCTCTCTGAAACGGGAGCCTTTTTTATTTCGCCCCTCGAATCCCTAACCTATTGATATCACAAAGATTACATCCCAGCCCGAGACAGGCATTCTGGCACACCCGCTGCAATACACCCCTGTGAAGTCTTATTTCACTTCAAAGGAGATAGTATGAAAGCTATTACATTGATGATCGCGGTAGCCGTTGTAGCTACAGGTTCCGTATCCCATGCATCCCTATCCACAGCAGCTCCAGTATGCAATCAAAAGCTAGCAGGTCGCATGATGGATAAAACAGCTTCCGACTACAAGACGGCCAAGAACACTTCATCTTCTGGTTCAACAAAAACTAAAACTGTTAAAGGTATTCAAGGTTCTTAAGATGTTGATTAAAGCCCTTACCGAGTGAGCGACCTTCACCCCCCCCAGGTCGTTCACTCTATTTTGGGTATGATCAATGCCTTGTCACAGGTGCGCGAAAAACGGCGTCGTTCGGCACGTGTGTCTCATTTTGAGATTTGAAATTTCTAAGTACTTGATTCTTCGTGACTGAATTCTCAGTCTGAAACGCCCGCTTTGGCATGTCGGATGCATTAGATGTAAGTATCCAACGAACAAAGGGGATCACATGAAACTAGCAACACTTATCGTAATCGCAGCTTTGGCAATGTCTTCAACTTCTTACGGTTCATGCCCACGCTCTAACAACGGTCTTTTCAAAAACACAGCAGCAACATCTTCAAATATCGCCGCTAAAACTCAAGCATCTGTAAAAGTAGCTTCTACAAAAGCCGTTAGATAATTATCGAACAGCCTTTTCGTGAGAGCCTTCCTGGAAACCATCGACAGTGCTAACTACGCCATCTTTTACGTGAACTGTCAGATTCTTTAAAGCCATCGCGCCACCCGCAGCCGCACTTTGAATATACTGAGACACCGTCGACCTTTGCAACCAGCGGAATGTGTAGGATTCAATTGAAGCCCCACCAACTTTTACCTGAGCAAGCACAATCAAAACCATCGTGAATGCCAAAGTCTTTAATACAAATTTAAGTTCTTCCATGAGTTGATTCTCCCGCCTGCGGTAGCACTTTTGAAACGACCATCAATAAATTTTCTTTGGTAAACGGCTTGGTGATATATGCATCAAAGCCAGCTTCGTGCGCTTTTTCAATCATGGCGTCGCTATCAATTGTCGAACAACCAATGATCATAATGTCAGGATGAGATTCTTTGATCGCACGAGCCGACTCTAAGCCATTACGTAACGGCATCACCATGTCTAAGAATACAAGATCGGGCAGAACAGAAGAAACCAGGCGAATACCATCGTTTCCATTTTCTGCTTCACCCACACAGATATGACCAGCAGAGCTCATTATATTTTTAATCAGCTCGCGCAGAAATGCGGCATCATCGATAACAGTGAAACGTATCTTCATGGCTTCAGTATAGAAGCCATGCAGCCTTTTGATGAGTGGATTTTATTGGCCCCAACGATAGCCTAGGGAGAACAGATACAAGGAATTCGTTACGCTGACATTCTTAGGCGTAGAACCTGTACTTGGGTCCGGTTGGCTTGCCAGTCCGTCAAACATGTTGCGCTCCGCGGATGCCTCTAGACCCCACAAAAGCTGGCTGGAACGTGACAAACGCCACTCTCCACCGAATTCAACACCCAAGCGAGAGCTTTCTTCCACGGCACCAGAATTTACACCCGTACTAGTCGTTGTCTCTTTATGTTGAAGGCGCGGAAAAAAACTTCCACCCAATACCCATGCGTACTCCACAGATGTTGGAATGCGGGCTTTTAAACCCAAACCGAATCCGGTGCTGCTGATGCGCATACGATTTTCCGCATCACTTGGCGTGTTCATTTTATCCTGACTGTAAAGGATAGAAAACTCCAGAGAGTTCGACTTGCGGGAGTTGCCAAAGTACTTACGGAAATTCAGGCCCAAATCCAAAAATTCGTATTTGGCTGGCACACGGGACTTATCCGCATCCATAGAATCAATATCTGAAGTCATAGAGAACATGAACTTACCGCTCACCCCAATCAAAGGTGTCAGCCACACGTTCGCTTTAAAACGAAGAGCATCATAAAAGCTTTGATACTCGCGGAATGAATAATTCGATTTCGACTCGTTATAGACGGCCACCGGTGAAATCTCGACCTCCAGGCGATTGTTACGAATATCGTATGGATGGATTGCTTCCGCATAGTAGTCATAAATTTTATCGGCCTTATTCGTAAACAAAGCTTCGGCCTGATCACCAATGCTTGGCTCAGACGTCACCGCGGGTGTTGCCGCTGAAGCTGGCGTGGACGATGGAGCCGGCGTCGCCACAGGAGTCGTCGTTACAACAGCCACCGCAGTCGTTGTTGTCGCAGGTGCTGCCGTTGTTGCTGGCGCTGCAGTTGTCGTTGCAGCTGCTGCCGCCACTGGTTCAGTTTTTTTTGCTTCCGCTGCTTCAGCACTTACTGCTTGCGCAGGATTTCGCTTTGTTTTAGGAGCAGACGTTGTGGTCTTACGAACCTCATAACGTCCAGTTGAAAAACCTTCCAGACTAGACTGTGCATAGGAAGTTGAAGTCATCAAAGCAAAGGCGATCAATAAAGTAATTTGAGAATGAAATTTCATAAAAATAGTTTCGGCAACGGTCCGAATTACTTGACCCAAAATTGACGACTTTTCATTCACCGTGCAGAATTAAAATATGAAAATAAAAATGCTCATTAGCACCGTGGTTTTTGCACTTAGCTTTAAGACTTTTGCCCAGAATGCTTACGTCAGCACCGTCGACCAAGATCTGGCTATTAAGTCGATCGTTTTAGTTCCCACGACTGACAATATTGGTGGGATTTACGCAAAACCAGTTGAAGAGCAGATTCGCAATCAATTGAACGAAGACAAACAGTGGTCTTTGGTGAATTACCCAAAGAATCTGGAAATCAAATCAGAAACTTTGGATGAGAATCCCGCTGAAGTTCAAAAACTTTTGCAAACCGCAAAAGCCGATGCAGCGATCACTTCCAAAATTATTCGCGGACCTCGCGGTATTTCCATCACGCTGACTTTATTTGTCGGTCGCGAAGGACTGCCACTGACCCAAGAAACACTCACGGATTATAAAGGATTTGATACGGCCGATATCAAAATGCAAGCGAGTATATTGTTTAACAATATCAAGAACCGCATGCCATTCCGTGCAGTTATTTTAAGTCGCCGTGGTCAACAAGTGACGTTAAATCTGGGTAGCAACTACGGTTTAAAGCCTGATAGCCGCGTGTCGGTTGTTCAAATCATTAAAGTAAATCGTCACCCGAAATTGAAAATTCTGGTAAGCACTGAAAAAGAAGTATTGGGGCGAGTAAAGCTTTTCAAAGTGGAACCGTATCTAAGTTTTGGTTACATTGAGCTTGAAAAAGAACCAGGCGTAATCGGGGTCGGCTCGAAAGTCATGCCAGATGAATTCGTAAAATACGCGACACCAATCACAACACCATCCGGAAAAATTCTTACCGATGTTACAACTCGTCCTGACAAAGACGTAGCTTTCGGTGACGATCCTAAAGAATGGACTCCGGAACCAGCTCCCCAGTACGGTAAAGTAGAAGTCCTTGCGGGCTTTTCCTCGTATACACAAAACGTAAAGATTACTTCCCCTTCAGCACAATCGATCTCTGGCAACGCCAGCCTTGCACCCAATCTATTGATCCGTGGAGAACTGTGGCTAAACCCAGAATGGTTCGTTGGGGCTTCCCTTCGTCAGTCTGTATTCTCGATCGACAACAGCCTTGCAGGCTCTTCTCCCAGCTCTTTGAATGAATCCATGTCCCAATATTCGGTAACGGGTGGATATAACTTTTTACTGAGCAATGATTTCTTTGGACCGAAAATTCAAGTCAGTGCCGGATATCAAGACACGAATTTTAAAATAGACGACAGCACTCCGGTGGCCTTCACATCCAACAAGTATGGTGGTTTATTGATGAGCCTGGGTGGGTCATTCCCGCTGGGCCCCGAAATCCCGGTGGAACTTGGCGGTCGTTTTGATTTGTTCTTAAATCCAACGATGAGCGAAAGCCCAAATTCCGGCGGTGGCAACAGCAGCAAGATCAATAGTTTCAGTTTCTTTGGAAACTATCGCTTAAAACAGAAATTTGCGATCAAAGGTGAGTTGCTATTTGAAAACTTTAGTTCCGACTATAAAGGCGGCGCAGATCGCAGCACGGTCAGCCATAAAATGACAACCCTAATGGGCGGCATTCAGTACCTTTTCTAAAAAGTGCCTGGCGCTTTTTGGTAGCAACAGCGCATAAAAAAAGCCTGAGTCGCAAAACTCAGGCTTTTTGTTTTAGGAAGCTAATGTAAGCCTTAGGCTTACATCATGCCGCCCATACCACCCATGCCGCCCATGTCATGGCCGCCACCAGCTGGCATTGGAGAATCTTTCTTAGGTGCTTCTGCGATCATAGTCTCAGTAGTAAGCATCAAAGAAGAAACAGAGGCTGCGTTAGTTAGAGCACAACGAACAACTTTAACTGGATCGATAACACCGTCTTTGATTAGGTCAGTGTATTCGTCAGAGTATGCGTTGAAACCCCAAGAGGCAGATTTGTTTTGAAGGATACGATCCAAAACGATCGCGCCATCAAGACCTGCATTCGCAGCGATTTGACGAATAGGCTCTTCACAAGCGCGTTTGATGATCATCGCACCGAAAGCTTCTTCTTCAGCAAATTTAGTTTTATCAACTTTTACAGAAGCGCGAAGCAAAGCAGTACCACCACCAGCAACGATACCTTCTTCAACAGCTGCGCGAGTCGCGTTCAACGCATCTTCTACGCGGTGTTTTTTCTCTTTCATCTCAACTTCAGAAGGAGCACCAACGTGGATAACAGCTACGCCGCCAGCCAATTTAGCCAAACGCTCTTTCAATTTTTCTTTGTCATAGTCAGAAGAAGTTTCTTCGATTTGACCTTTGATTGCGTTTACGCGACCAGTGATGTCTGCTTTTTTACCAGAACCATCAATGATAGTTGTGTTGTCTTTATCAACAACGATACGTTTCGCAACACCAAGATCAGCGATAGTCGCTTGCTCAAGTTTACGACCGATATCTTCAGAGATAACTTTCGCACCAGTTAGGATCGCGATGTCTTCAAGCATAGCTTTACGACGGTCACCGAAGCCAGGAGCTTTAACAGCACAGATATGAAGAGTGCCGCGAAGTTTATTAACAACCAAAGTTGCCAATGCTTCACCGTCAACGTCTTCAGCGATGATCAACAACTGACGACCTTGCTTAGCAACGCCTTCAAGAATAGAGATCATATCTTTCATAGAAGAGATTTTTTTGTCGTATACAAGAACGTAAGCGTTCTCAAGAACTGCTTCCATTCTTTCCGCGTTAGTTACGAAGTACGGTGACAAGTAACCACGGTCGAATTGCATACCTTCAACTACTGTAACTTCAGTTTTAGCAGTTTTAGATTCTTCGATAGTGATAACGCCTTCTTTACCAACTTTGTCCATAGCGTCTGACAACATTTGACCAATTTCTTTGTCATTGTTTGCAGAGATAGAACCAACTTGAGCAACTTCGTTTGAACCTTTAACTGGTTTCGCCATTGCTTTAAGTTCGTCGATGATGATCGCAACCGCTTTGTCGATACCACGTTTGATAGACATTGGGTTGTGACCTGCAGAAACTAGTTTTGCGCCTTCGCGATAGATCGCTTGAGCCAAAACAGTTGCAGTTGTTGTACCGTCACCGGCTTCGTCATTAGTTTTGGAAGCAACTTCCTTAACCATTTGCGCGCCCATGTTTTCGAATTTATTTTCCAATTCGATTTCTTTAGCAACAGTTACACCGTCTTTAGTGATCATCGGTGAGCCGAAAGATTTATCGATAACAACGTTACGACCTTTAGGTCCCAATGTTACTTTTACTGCGTTCGCAAGAGTGTTCACACCTTTAAGGATGTGTGCGCGAGCGTCTTCTGAGAATACTAATACTTTAGACATTTGATTTACTCCGTATCTAAAAGCACTCCGACGGGGTCGGAGTAGATAAGTTTACTTTATTAAATTAGTTAAAAACGCCTAGGATGTCTTCTTCGCGCATCATCAAGTATTCTGCGCCTTCAAGTTTCAACTCAGTCCCTGCGTATTTGCTGAAAAGAACTTTGTCGCCAACTTTAACTTCAAGAGGCAAGATTTTGCCGTCTTCAGTTACACGACCTTTACCAGTCGCGATGATTTCACCTTTTTGTGGTTTTTCTTTTGCTGTATCAGGGATAAAAAGACCGCCTGCAGTTTTTTCTTCCTCCGCCATTCTGCGAACAAGAATTCTGTCGTGAAGCGGACGAACGCCGATTTCGTTCTTAGCCATTGTGTATTCCTCCGGTTATTAGAACTGATTAAGTAATAATTATTGATGGAGGTAATATGAACCCCCCTGAGAAAACGTCAAGCCGCGGAAGTGAAATTTTTTGCGGTAAACTGACTTTGGACTCGGTTTGAACGAAAACCAGCAGCTCCGCACGCTTAACGCACAAAGCTATATTGATTTGTAGGTGTTTTAGAAGGGTAGAGTCAGATTAGCGAACGGACTCTTTGCTGGTGTTCGTAGCGCTCGCTGGTAGGTCTGACGCATGGGCGCCAAAAACAGAGTTCGCATAGGCATTCATCAACTCAGCCACTTCTTCCGGAGAAAGCTTACCAGCCACTTCCTTGAAAGCCGCTTTCTTATCTGGAACCTTTGTCAAATAGCCGGCGAAATAGTCCGTCACGGACAGATCTTTCGCCACTTCCAAGTCATACTGCTCTTCGCGAAGTTGCTTTTCCATTTTATCCACAGAGATATCCTGAGACGCTACAGCTTCAAGATTATTTCTTCCACGAGCAAGGTTAGGATCAGTGCCAGAAGCAGCACGGCGGTTCATTTTCTTAGAATCAATTTGAGTTTTTAGGTAAGTAACTTTCATTTGAGCGGTGCTAACCATTTCAGTTTTCCACTCACGATAACTTTTAAATTTTGGCGCTTGAGCTTGAGGAGTAGCCACCGTCGAACGTACGGGGATGATGAATTGTTTCGATGGAGCTGCCGCCTGCCCAGACAAAGCTGTTGCAGTCATACAGAAAACGGCCACCAAAGAAAGGTGCTTAACAGGGTTCATCAATCCTCCAAGTCTCCAACATACGTGATTCGGATTCCAGGAATTCAATGTTTATGCCCGGCCTTTTCAGGCCTCATAAGCAATACATTTGACTTGGGTGGGGCTCAGGGCCTTTTTGTGTCAATATGAGCCGAATAAGGGCGTACACAATGGAACACTAAATCTTCCATATATATGTGTCGCACCCACATCAGAAGGGGTAAAGCGTCCTTGGACAACCCCGCTTACCATATCCTTATTTATCGTGTTCACAGAAATGGCGCCTTGATCAGCAATCAGATTTCCACGCGCATGAGAGCCGGCAGAATAATCAGAAAAGATCACTGTCGGAATTAAAGAAAAGGGATCCAGCGGATCAATTCGCCATGTTCCTTGAGAGTAAGGAGCATACATGCGCACTTGAGTGTTGGTTCCTACGGCAACGGCGCACGGATTATCGAATCGCTCATTCCACAAACGAATCTCTAAAAAGTTTTTGTTATTTCTTTTAAAGATAACCGCACGGCCTTGGACATATTTCCAGTCACGCCCTTTAATCGATCCACGTGCATATTCGATAATGTCGGGACTATCACCGTTATTCTGATTTTGATTATCCGGAATCACGGAAGACGATGAACCTTGATCTGCGCAAGCAACAAGTCCAATCACTAACAAGCTCAACAGCCATTTGGCAAAAAATTTAAAACAACTCATGTACTGAGAAATGCTAACTAAAAGCACTTTGGGGTACAAGATGTATTATAAAACACTCATGCGATATTTCAGATGACTCTATCGAGCAGCAAATCTAAAAATTAAAAGTGCTCAAAATATTTTTCATAACTATCGCAGGATTCCTAATCCAACAATCCACAGCTGTCGCAGGCCCATTGGGTACTGTGCCGACTATTCAAGAACAGAATCTCGAGATCATGTTCGATTTACGCTCGGATTTATGGACTTCACCTTATACTTACAAAAACTCCCCGGTGCGTATATCTGGCGGCAGTATTCGTATTCCACTTTTTCATTCAGAGACGTGGTCCGCCTCCGCATTACTTTACGATGAAGCGCTTAATTTGGGACGTGCCGATTTTGAATTGGGGGATCAAAGCGTTTTCATCGCGAACTCTTTAAGTAATCAGATCGGCGGTTTTGGCGTCAGGAAAAATTTTGCTGATGGTAGCGAGATGAGCGTCTTTGCAGCCTATGCCACCGCCAGCGACAGTCCTTGGGGTGCACCCCGCAATAACTATTTTTATGGTGCGCTGATTTATCACACTAAAAAATTCAACGATCACAGCTACCTTCTGGGAATTGATCAGTCGGGGAATCGAGGCCTTCACAACGGGAAGCCTTTTCCATATTTCGGGATGATGTTCGAACTTGAAGGAAAAACGGTTTCTTTCGGATTTCCCTATGTAAAAGTTGATTGGATATTCAAAGATGACTGGCACGGCCAGTTCTTCACCACACCATTTGGAACCAATTTAAGAGTTTCCACAGATGTCGGAGATAACACTACTGTCGGGGCCTTTACCGCATTCACCGTGCGCTCCTATCTTCTGAACGAGCGTATCGAAGACAATCATCGTCTCTACTATCAGGAAATCCTGGCCGAGGCGTATCTTACTCGTGACGTGACTTCGGCCACACAAGTGACCTTTGCTATCGGTGGATCAGGTGATCGTCGCATTTATCAAACAGACCATCTGTATCATCCGGATGCGAAAACTCAAACTATTAAGGGAGACTTTTACGGCAGATTAGCTTTGGAGTTTCGTTTATGACAAAAATTCTTCTGCACCTGGTATTTTTTGTCACATTAAGCTCGTGCGCTCCGTTTGTTGATTCACCTTTTTCGGACAAGCTTCTTCGTCCGGAAAGAAATTTGAACGCCCAAAATGTCGGTCAAATTGGAGCAGTTGATAGTGATGGTAAAATTCGTCTGGCGGTTTTTGCAGATCCACACCAAAATTATAAAGCCATAGATAAGGTCACATACGGTATCAATCAAAATGAACCGTTCGATTTTATCGCGGGGCTGGGCGACTATACCAATTCTGCCTATAACCTTGAATATGACTCCTTCATCGAAGCGATTTCTCGGTTGAAGGGGATTAGTGTCATGGCGATTGGCAATCACGATACCATCGGCGCTGGTCCCGAGCTTTTCAAAAAAGCTTTCGGTCCTTTGAACATGTATTTTGATCGTGGCGACTACCGCTTCATTTTCTTTAATACTAATAATCTTGAAAGCCCGGAAAACTTTGATTCCGCTTGGTTAAAAGAAACTGCCACTGATGCCTCTGCGCCGGATAACGTTTTTATTTTCACGCACACACCACTTCGTGACCCCGAACGTTTTTTTGGTGACGATGCCGCCAACATGGATGCTGTCATGACGAACTCTAAGGTCAAAGTCGTCTTTAATGGTCACAATCACGTCTACCAACTGGGAACTGACAACGGCACGATCACCATGCAGTGTGGAAGATCTGACAGCGAGTACGGAGCACACTGGTTGATTATTACTATCGACACGACGTCGAAACAGTTTTGTGTCAAACGCATGGATACTTTGGAGGAAGATTGCAGCCTTTCGCTAAAGCCCTAGTTTTATTTTCTTTCCTGTGGAATACGTCTGCGCAGGCGAGCGACTGGCGCGTGATTTTGGAGCGCGCAGGTTTTATGGGAACTCTTGCGGCCGGCGCAAGTTACGAGTGGCTGCCAGAGCATGCCATCGATGTGACTTTGGGCGGATACCTAATCGAACAAGAGATCTTTTATCAGACTAATATCGCTTACAGATATTCGCGATGGAATTCTCCCACTAACGGTAATATTTGGAGACCTTTGCAATTTGGTATATTTGCTGTTTATGCCCTCAATAGTGATCGCTATTTTATGCGATCTCCAGACAAGTATCCTTCCAAAGGATACTATGATGAAACAGCTTTTCGCTATGGCCTCGAGTTCGGAACAACATATACGTTTTTACCGAGCGGATTCGGTATCGGTTACCGCATCCGCATCTTTGATAATGGATTGACCGCGATGTTTAACAATTCAAATCGCGATGTTCAGTACTACATTTCCTCTGGCGTGACTCTGCAATACCTGTTCTAGCTCTAAGGCTTCGTTGGGTTCGAAGCCTGTTTTTTTCCTGGTGTAATTCTAAGTTTTTCAAAAATATCATCGACAATTTTTTGCACGACCTGACCTTCATTTGGCCATTCGTGGAAAACTGAATTCGTGTAGTTCCCAGAAGCTATAATATTTCCGCTTTTATCATAGAAAGTAATGTCGACAGCTCTTAAGTACATTGTGATATCCCATTGCCAGCTATCCGTGTACTTAACCAAAATATCCGTCTTGGGAATATTCGTGACAGACTCACTGTCAGTCACCTTAAGACCACGCACCATCAAAGCACGCGATACGTGAGTATCCATGTCTTTGGAATTGCCACCCTGATTAATCACGTGCGCAGTATTCACGACGTAATTCACAGAAGATTCAGAAGATTTGATATTATATTTTCCGGCACACGCAGATAGTCCCAAAAACGCTAAAAGCAGAACGATGTTTTTCATAAACAATATCGTATTTTGTGCAATTTCATTTAACAAGCCCAGGACCCAGGAACTATACCTCTATCGAGCCAGGATTAGGAGCTCCGCAGTCTTTTCAAGTGGTTACATATGGTTAACCTTATTGCCCGGGTGTAGGCCCTGGCTGTCACTCTGTCTAACTTTAAGACAGTTAGAGCTTCCCACCTAGAACTATTGCGTGACTACGGTGGTTGCTGGGGGCACATAACATGCACTTGAGATGGGAATTAACAGAGGTATCTCCATGAGAGTTTCGATCCTTATCAATCCAAAGGCAGGCTCCTCCAATCAAGGGCAAGTGGAAGCTATTGTTCGCGAAGCCCTTTTCCGCTGTGATTTGCATTTTGCCACTCCGAAAACTCTTGAAGAATTAGACCTCTTTTTAGCCCACGAGATGTTGAATAAAACCAATGCCCTGATCATTTGCGGCGGAGACGGAACGATCAATGTGACTTTCCAAACTATGATCCGAATCCACGAACGATTGGGTTTTGATATGCCACCGGTTACCCTGGTTCGCTCTGGTACAGCCAATGATCTTGCGGAAAGAATGGGTATTTCAACTAAGATTCATCAAGCCGTTCGCAATATCCTTGAAGGAACAACCAAGAATATCGACGTGATCGAAGTTACTGGCGATGGCAAAAAATCTTATATGTTAACAAATGGCGGCTTGGGGCTGCCAGCAATGACAGCCGAGATGTCGAATGATTTCCGCAGCTATTTGCAAAAAAGATCCGACTGCCCGAAGGCAACTTTGGCATTCAAGTTCTTGGCTAAACAAAGCTATTCCATGGTTAAGAAGATGGGCCCACAAATTTATTCGATGATGGCACTCGAAGCTATTCGTACCTGGGATCCAACTGATTGGAAGTTGGAAGTCAATATCCCCAATAAAGCGAACTTCGAAACAACAGCACCTATTATTCTGGTGAATAATCAACCGAATGTGGCTTCAACATTTACTCCTGCTCCTTTTACGTCAAATACTGACGGCACCATGAATCTGTTGATCTCTGAATCCAGTTCTCAAGCAGAACATGTGCGCACTGCTTTAAATATTCGCCGTGGCACTGCTGCAAGACTTCCTTATTCCAAATCTTACGAGCTAAAAGAGTTTTCCTTGAAAACAAAAAACACGAAAAGAACCCTGACTTTCTTTGGTGACGGAGAGGTTCTTCATAAAGGTGTAAGTGAGCTTACAGTAAAATGCTTGCACCGTTTCTTACCAATCGTGGTAGCGGCAAAATGACGAGCAAATCGAAACCTAAAATTTTGGTGACGGGTGGTACGGGCTTTCTGGGTCAGAAGGTTGTCCCACTGCTGCGTGAAAATTTTCAGGTTTACGTTATGTCCCGCTCGGGCAACACCGAAATTCAAGGTGACTTGCGCAAGTGGAATGCAGGCTTGGATATTGAAGCTTTGAAAGCTGAAAAGTTTGAAATCTTTTTGCACATGGCGGGTCTATATGACCTAACTGCCACCCACGAAGAATGTTTTCATCACAATATTACTGGAACAGGTACCGCCCTTAAGGTTGCCAGCCTTTTGAATATTCCCGTCTTCATGAATACCAGCTCTGTGGCAGCCGCGGTGAACTCTAAATTGCCGGGGGTAAAACCCTACGATTTAAATTTCTCAAGTTCATTCCCCGATCCATATTCCGAATCTAAAGCTTTGGCAGAGAAAACCATTCAAAACTGGAATCACGAATTTCGTTTGAAAGTTAATTTCCGACTGGGAGTTTTGGTCGGGGATACGGCAAACGGCGAAATTCAGCGCATCGATGGGCCTTATCAAGCTCCCGTTGCTTTTGATCGACTGAAAAAGGTAATCGAAGCTTTCCCAACCGTATTGCCCTTGCCCGGAACGGTGGGCAGAACATTGCCATTGGTACCCGTTGATAAAGCGGCTGAAGCTATCGTTAAGTTTTGTGATTGGTCTTTGAACCCAGAGAATACTTCTTACCGCAGCTTTCATATCACGCCCAAACACGGACTTGATATCGAAGAACTTTATAAATCGACTTTGGAAAACAGAAGCATCAACAGCAAGGGCATTAAACTTGTAGATAACGTTCCTGAGACATTGCTAAAGGCCGTTTCTGAACTAGCCTTGAAGTTTCCTCAGGAAGAACTAAACTATCTTCTGCATTTTCCTAAATACGACTCCAGCGATACTGAAGCTGTTTTAGGTGCGAACTGGTGTCCTGAGTTTAAAGATTACGAAGCTATTTTCTGGAGAGGCTATGAAAAGTACATATCGCATCGCAGAGATTAGTTTCGGTCGCCCCTTCTGGGATGCATCCTTTGAATTTGACTACGGTGGCAATCACTTCGAAGTTCAGCGCTTTGGTGTGCAGTTCTCTGTGGACCTAATGAAAAAGCTGATTATAAGCCTGCGTGATCAAGTTGATGCCTTTGCATTAACCAGCCTTCCTCCTGTCATTCGTATGGATGGCAAAAGCTACGTTCACAGTCAGTATCTTGAGATCATGGGTTTGCCATCTTCAGCACCTATTTGTGATGGCACGGGTCTTCGCGAAATTGCCAACATCAATTCACTGGTAAAAATGATCGATCAAGGAAAAGTTCAGCCTGAACAGGGCGTTTTCTTTCCAACTGCCATTTTGAATCTGGAAATAGAAGAGTTTCTTCGTCACCGCTACCCAGAATCCGTTCACATGGGTGATGCTTTCGCACTATTAGGGCTGCCTTTTGTTATCCGTCCCTTCAAAGGACTTAAGACAGTTACCAAAACCGCTCTTAATTTCGCAACAATGCGCGACCTACGCAACAACACACCGTTTGCCGAAAATAAGTTTCAAAAGATGATGCGTTCATCCTTGGTTTCTCAAGCTGAACACCTGCAGTACGTGTGCGGCGACCTTCCAATTATTTTGCTCTATGACTCTGGTGCCGATGTTGTTCGCAACAAAGATGTGATCGTCTGGTCACATCATCCGCTGATGGAACAAGAACTTAAAAAGTACGAACCCAGATCCATCATCAATCTTTTCCCGGAAGAGTTTAACGTAAGCCCCTATATGAACTATTCGATCTTGGACGCTGTCCTTCGTTTAACTCATAACAGAACGGCTCCGCTTTCAAATGAAGAATGGGAACAACTGTTGGCTACTGAAACGGAAGTTCGTGAAGTGGCTCGACAATACACAACAACGCGCCAGACTTCTACTCAGGCTAAGATTTCGAAAGGTATCAATTTCGTCAGAGGAAAACTAAAAAAAGAAGAGCCACCTGATTTCGCATTTGTTGTGCACGCACTTTCTCATAATGATTTTACCCGCGTTCCTGGCTTTGGAATTTTAAAGCAAATGCCAAAATCCTGGAATGATCCGTTTGACCGCCTGATTTCGAAAGCCCCACCGATTGTCTACGGCGAAATCAAACATGTGATCAGCCAGCACAATGGCAAGGAAGTCAGCGGCATCATCTATGGATTGATGGCAACACCAAAAGTTTTAAAAGAATCTGATCCGGAAGTGATTTATCGCCAAATTGAAGGCATCTGCAGAGACGCCGCGGCCCGTGGGGCAAAGATCGCAGGTCTTGGTGCCTACACGAAAATTGTCGGCGACCAAGGTATCACGATCAATCAAAACAGTCCGATTCCTGTGACGACCGGTAACAGTCTAAGTGCTTCTGCAACATTGTGGGGTCTTAACCAAGCCGTTAGAAAAATGGGTTTCGTTTCCATCGACCCAATTGACAATCGTGTGAACGGCATGGCGATGGTCATCGGCGCGACGGGTTCAATTGGGAAGGTTTCAGCGAAACTTCTTGCGCTGACTTTTAAAAAGCTTTGTTTGGTTGCACCCAGAATGAATCGTCTGGAAGAACTGCGCGAAGAGATTCGCCAAATCGCACCGAACTGTGAAATTATCCTTTCAACAAATGCCAACGACTTGGCTTCTCAAGCGGACGCCTTGCTAACGGCTACGTCGTCCTTCGACCAAAAGATCGTGGATGTGATGTTACTTAAGCCCGGTTGCGTAGTCGCGGACTGTTCTCGTCCATTGGATTTCGAAATGGAAGACGTCAGAAAACGTCCTGACGTTCTGATCATGGAATCCGGCGAAGTGAATTTACCAGGCCCCATGCAAATGTCTTGTGATTTGGGCTTACCTGGAAAAACCGTTTATGCCTGCCTGGCAGAAACAGCGTTGTTGGCAATGGAAGGTCGTCACGAATCATTCACCATGGGTCGCGATATCGAGTGGGATAAAGTTAAACAAATCTATAAAATGGCGGTAAAACACGGAGTGGAATTGGCGGAAATCCAAGGTCACATGGGTGTTATCACCGATCGTGAATTTGAACTAACCCGCCAACTTGCCCTATTGAAAAGATAGTCTTTATGTCGAGCGCAGAAGTTCCGGAATGGATCTGCGCAAAAGCTTGAAAATCGGCCAGCAGCTGGCGATGATTGCCGTAAACATCGGCAACAATAATGCCTGTACGTAATGACTTCCTTGAATCTCAATGAAAATCAAATACTGACGAGTGATCCCGGGGCCCGGAGGCATCGGAATTCCCGATGCCAACACCGTTTTCGTGCAAAGCAAAGCCAATAGTATCCCCAAAATCCCGCCGAACAGCCCCAAAAATGAATTTTCCAGCAAAAGAATTTTGAACAGACGACTGCGCTTTTCGCCATTGGCTCTTAAAGCACCAATCTCGCCACCACGTTCCAGCAATCCAACTGCGATGGTATTGAAAATTCCCAAAGCTACGATCAACAGAATAATCATGCGGATAAAAGCAAACTGCGCAGACAAAAAGTCCACCGAGTTCTGATAATATACTTTATCCAGAATCTCAAAACGCACCGGTTCTAGATTGGGATCTGCTTGATTGATGTTCTTTGCAACCTCATCCCAATGATCCACGCCGGTCGTCGCCAAAGAGAACAATTCCACGCGCTGAGTATCCAGCAGGCGCTGAGCTTGCTTTAAGTGAAGGCGATAGTAACCATCATCGATGGCCTTAATCCCCATATGAAAAACGCCTGCAACTTTTAGGTCAGCACCATTCAACTGACCATTGATCGTTTGAGTCAAAAGAGTCAGCGTATCGCCCGCTTTAACATCTAAAGAATCGGCCAGGCCTTTTCCAAGAATAATTTCACTTTCATCTTTAAGATCGCCGCCAGAAATAAAATTCATCTTATCAAAGAATTTATTTTCTCTTTCTGGTAAAACACCTTCGCCGCGGCCACCCAGCGTGATTCCGCCCTTGGCCAAGAAACTATAAAATGAAAGACGGGGGAAGACTTGTTCCACACCAGGAGCCGACAAAAGTTTCTTCTCAGCCTCTTCCGGATTTTCAATCCACATTTTCCAGGGTTGCTCGAACACTTTTCCGTAATAGCCTTTGGGGAAAACTTGGCCGAAACCATAGTATCCGTGGATGGTATTCTCGCGGTATTGATTCATGATCCCACTGTTGAAACCTTGATAGATCAAAAGAGCAGCTGCACCCAAACAAACAGTTAACAGACTTGCCGCTGTTCTACGGGGATTACGGAATAGATTTCTCCAGGCAATTTTAAAAATCTCTGTCATGGCTATGCTCCCGTAGAAATTTGACCGTCTTTGATGTGATGGATCGTCTCTGCATATTTAACTAGATGAGAGTCATGTGTGGAAAAAATGAAACTGGTGCGTTGAGATTTCTGAAGTTCCTTAAAGGCACCAATAATTTTTTCAGAAGTTTCAGAATCTAAGTTCGCTGTCGGCTCATCCGCCAAAACTACGGCCGGCTTTTTAGCGATCGCACGGGCAATCGCAGCACGCTGCCGTTGGCCACCGGATAACTCCAATGGCTTTTTATGCGCGTGATTCGCAATTCCCAATAAATCCAAAGTTTCTAATGCTGTTTTTTTTGCTTCACCCTGGGAGTAACCCAAAGACGGCAGGAAATAAGACGTATTTTCCAGAATCGTCAAAGTCGGAATCAAATAGAAACTTTGAAAAACAAAACCCACTTGATGAAGGCGAATCTTTTCCTTTTCAATCTCTGGAAGGTTACCCACATCTTTATCCCCAAAAATTATTTGGCCATTTGTCGGGGAATCCAATAATCCAAGAAGGTTTAATAGCGTCGTTTTTCCAGATCCACTGGGACCAACAATGCAACAAAAGCAGGCCTCATCAAAAGAGATATTCAAAGTCTTCAAAACGGGCACTTTTTGTTTATTCCACTCGTAGGAGTAATCTAGGTTTTGAAGTCTGTATAGCGCACTCACTGTTGCTCCTTTGAATACGGAAGGTTAAAGTGGAGGAGGCTCAAACAGTATAGATATTTAAATTGTGGAGATCATCATGAAAATCCTAAAGGCTAAACTAATTATCTTCGGTCTGGTTTTTTCAGCGCTATCTGCGAACGCCGCATCTCCGGAACAAATGGTTCAAGCCGCAGACAAAATTCGTAATCCTTCAGATTCCTACGAAATGCAAATCCAAGTGGAAACTCCGGAAGGGACTTCCGTTTTCGATGTTTCCCTTAAGGGCCAAGACAAAACGATGATCATCACGAAAGAACCAGCTCGCGATAAAGGTCGCAATATGCTGATGCTGGACCGTGACTTTCACGCCTACATTCCTAATCTTAAAAGATCTATGCGCTTATCCCTGGCACAAAAACTTTCAGGGCAGGTCGCAAACGGTGATATCTCCAGAACCAGATGGGCTGGTGACTACAATGTCACTAAAGAATCCGAGAATGCGAACGAAGTCCAATTACTACTTAAAGGCTCCAAAGAAAATCTAACTTATGCCTGGATCCGCCTGTGGCTGAAAAAATCAAACGCTCAACCTTTGCGTGCTGATTACCTGGGCCTCGACGGCAAAACAGTCTTAAAACGCGCGTCTTTCGAGGATTACAAAAGTATAGCAGGCGCTGTTCGTCCCACGACTATCAAAATTCAGGACGTGAATAAACAAGTCAGCTACATCCGCATCAAAAGCATGAAGCCAAAAACTTTCGATGACGGCTTTTTCACGACTCGCAATATGGAAAGCATGAAGTGAGGCTTTGGCTCGTCGGGGCTGTATTATTAGCCTCCTTTTCTGCGCGTGCTGATCTGACTTTAAGCTCTCGATACGAATATATCGGTGGAGAAAACAAGGAAGAGATGGCAAACCGTCTATTGCTGCATTCAAAATTGAACGCAGAGGCCGGTCACTTCAAAGTCTTTGCGGAAGGCTTTGGCGACTTTGATTATGCACAGAACGCGGAAGAACGCAGATCTCCACATCGGGGTTATTTGCAAGAAGCCTATTTAGAACTTAAAGCAGGATCCTCCTATCTTCGCGTGGGCCAACAAGCCATGCGGTGGAGTGACAGTTGGGTTGTGCCATCTTTGGATGTGTGGACCGGACGTCGTTACAATCGCTTGTTCTTTGATCCCTTTGCCGATCAACTAACGCATTCTCAAGGTATCTCTTATTCATATGAATCCGAAACATTTGGTTTGGATTTAGTAGGCGTCAGTCAGCTTGCGCAAACTTATTATCCAGAACCTTTACCGGAAACCATGACCTACGAAGACGATGGCAAAACTGGAACGGGAGCGCGAGTTAAAATCAATGGCCAAGGCATTGCTTTTACAGCCATTGCCGCCCGCGTAGCCATGAAGAACATTTACGGAATGACGGCGAACTATGCTTTTGAAAAGGCCGTTCCAAAAATTGAACTCGGCAGTAGTCACGACTATTCGGTTCACGCAGACCCCGATTACGAAGACGAATACTTTGGATCTTTGGGAGTTGATTTATTTTTGGGAAATTTCGTTATTCTACCGATGGTCACGTTCTATGATTCGGGAAGATTTAGCACCAACACCCATGACTACAAAGCCTTGTACTATGTCAGCATGGTCTGGAATCCCAACCGCCACGATCTGCAGGCGCAAGTGTATTACAACTCGATCAACCAGGATGCCTTTGCAAGTTTGAGTTATGGATACAATATTACCGACTGGTTTACACTAACAGGTTTCGTGCAATATTACGAAGGCACCGAAGACAGTCTTTTTTCAATCTATAAAAACATGACCGGCGGCTCTGTTGCTGGAATTCGATTTGAAGTTACCGGAAATTTACCTTTTTAGAAACGAGGACATGATGGCGAGCGAATATTTTTCAGATTTAAACTACACTCTGTCCAACGAAGACACTCGGATCGAGTTTGATCTTCTTCCAGAAAACACGGACCGCGTATTTAGTATCGCGGGCTCCGGTGCACGCTGCATGCCTTTAATTGCGAAAAATCCGGCGGTTCTAGATGTGATCGACATGTCAGTCAGTCAAAACTATCTTTGCGAACTGCGCTTCCAAAGCATGAAGGCACTGACTTATGAAGAATACTTGTTCTTTATGGGTTACCGTGGCGCTTTGCAGTCCGGAAACGATACTGGTGACGACCGTGTGACGATGTTCAATAAGTTGAAACTGTCTGAAGCAGCCAAGAAATACTGGGAAGAACGCAAAAGTGGTTGGGCTCCCCATGGCTTTATTCTTTTAGGCCGCTGGGAGTCGCACTTCCAAAAATTAGGTTACTTGTTCCGCGAAGTTCTTAAGTGTGACTTCTCGAAAGTATTTGAAGCGCAAAGCTTGACGGAACAAATTGACCTGTATGAAAAACACTGGCCAAAAATTCGCTGGAATACTTTTATTAAAGTGGCGGCAAGTGAGTTTGTGTTTAACAAATACCTTTATAAAGGTCATTTCAGCGGTAGCGATGGCCATAAAACAGAGTCTCGTCCACCAAGCCAATTTATCGTTGAAGAATTTGATCGCATTTTCCGCACGCAATTAGTTCGTAAGAACTATTTCATGCAGATTCTGTTTCTAGGCAGCATCCGTCACGAAGAAGGTCTTCCTTTGGAAGCTCATCATCACATTTTCGAAGCAGTCAAAAAATCGAACACGAAAGTGAACTACCTATTGGGAAATTTACTTGAGTACCTGCCAAAAGAAAAATACAGCTTTATTTCTCTGTCTGACACGATCTCTTACTTAAGCGATCAAGACGCAAATCAAGTTCTGCAAAAACTGAATAAAGAAAATTCGTCAGGAACTTGTATGGTGATCCGTTCCTTCATGCGTGCCGCAAAAGAAATGGATTTAACAGGCTGGCAGGAGCTTAAAGACAAAAACGCCTGGGCCGCTAAAACTGACGGCACAGGCGTTTATCAATTCCACATTTATAAGAAATCCTAATCGACTATTCGCTTAGGATTTCCACCGTACCGGCTTTGCCATCCATACGGATGCGCATGCCGGTTTTCAAAGTCTTCGTCAGCCCCGGAATACTGACTACTGCAGGAATACCCATCTCGCGCGCAACAATCGCCGAATGCGACAGCAAACTTCCGCGCTCAACCAATAAACCTGAAATTGCCGGATACAATGGCACCCATCCCGGATCTGTTCGCGCTGTCACCAGAATCTCGCCATTCAAATCTAAGTTGTCACCTGGATTAAGAATAACCTTCACCACACCCTCTAAGATTCCTGGGCAGCATGGAAGACCTTTTAGATCATAAGTTGCGTTAGGATCAATCGGAGCTTCTTCAACCGGAGCCACGAAAGTGTTATTCCAATAAACCGCACCACGAGTCATGATGCGAGGATCTGTGTCTTCGGAAAAACCATCGTATTCTTTCTTACGCAGTTGTACGAAATTATTTAAGTTGTAGGCCGGCAAAGTACCATTGTAGATCCCAAAGACTTCCTCGATCGTCAGCCAGAAAATATCACGCGGATTTTCCAAGGCATTCAAACCTGCAAGGTCTTCGCCGATAGCTTGGAAGATCGTACGCGCAATACCGTAGATACGAGTTCTGGCAAAACGCGTGTTCTCGCGGTTTTTTACTGCCTTACGGGCGTGCTTTAACACCCAGAAATACATACTTTTACGGAAGCCTGATAAATGCTTCGCTACTTTTTCTTCTGCTTGGGAGCGCAAAGATTTTTCGTGAGCATCGTCGTGAATTTCTACTTTTCCAGCCTTCAGATAGTTCTTTAAACATACGAACAAATAGCTTGGGTCCGTTAAAAGATCAATTTCCTCAAGCTTCATTTCGCTCATACAACGGAAACCGTATTTATCCAGATAATCCAATACTAAGTGATAGAAGTTTTCATAGTTCGATTGATTCAAAGCCTCCAGACCATCTTTAGGATCTGTAGTTTCAATCAATGTCTTCAAACCCGGATTCTTAGCAGCAATGCTGGCCAAACGGAGCAACGCTTTCGTCGGCTCCGCACTCTCAAGTCCGCCTTCACCAGCAAGCAAGTCATTTTGAATCGTCGAATCCAAACCAGAAAGCCATTTATTCGTAAGCTTTTTAAGCAAACCAAAAT
Source organism: Bdellovibrio sp. KM01 (assembly GCF_013752535.1). Taxonomy (NCBI): domain Bacteria; kingdom Pseudomonadati; phylum Bdellovibrionota; class Bdellovibrionia; order Bdellovibrionales; family Pseudobdellovibrionaceae; genus Bdellovibrio; species Bdellovibrio sp. KM01. Next base: position 103,987 of record NZ_CP058348.1, on the reverse strand, counting down.
GCACCATGCACAAGAAGTCATTGATGATCGGCGCTTTCCAGCGACCCAACATGTTTCTTTCAAGTTCAGCATAAATTTGAATCAACTGATCTCCGCGCATTCTTTTAAGAGGCATAGCGCGGTACTTGTCGTAATCACGGTGGAAAGTTTTAAGGAAATCGTCCACCACAGTCTGAATCGTAAAGTGATACTTGATAAAATTAAAACCCGTCACCATCTGACGAAGTTTTCCGGCTGGAGTATCCCAAGACGGGTGAGGCTTGATACGATTTGCGATTTCATCCGTCAAAGACTCCGAAACACCCATCATCGTTTCCATGAATTCGCGGTTTTGCTTAAACCCAGGAAGGACGCCGACAAGTTTGTACCAATTGAATAGGTTGTAATACACGCGCCCGTTGATAGATCCCAGCATGTACGACAAATAGTTATCCATGTCCTTGATGATCTCAGAAGGAACACCCAGAACTTCACAGAACTGGACATACACCGCTTTATAGTTGCGCAAAGCAAAGCTAAAGCTCAATGGAGACGTCAAACCACCATAGGATTCAATGATATTGGAGTTATCCCACAGATTTGGATAACCGACTAAATCTGACTCCAGATTCGTCACCGGACGAGTTTGCAAGATATAAAGTTTCCCGTCTTGGATAGCCCACTCGATATCCTGAGGACGGTGATAACTGTTTTGAATCTTCACGCCCCATTTATAAAGGTCATTCAGTTCAGCATCGGTTAATGACGACGCATTTTTTTTGGATTCCTCAACCGGTAATAACTGACAGTGGCCAGAGGAAGACTTTTTCATCTGCTCTGACTTTTCCACGATCTCTTTTTTATCCAGAGCACCCGTCGCGGAATTTATCCAATAGGAATCCGCATCCAATGCACCTGACACCAGGCCTTCACCAACACCATATACAGAGGAGATCACAAAGTTTGTAAGATTCTTGGCAACGGGGTCACAAGTGAACATCACCCCTGATTTATCTGGATCAAGCATGCGCTGAAGGACGACGGATACAGAGATCTTTTTAAGATCAATCCCGTTTTCCTGACGATAAACCAAAGCACGCTCGCTGAAAGCCGATGCCCAGCACCTTTTAATAAAGTCCAAGATATCCTGTTTCCCACTCACATAAAGAAAGCTACTTAACTGTCCCGCAAAAGAGTGAGACACACTGTCTTCGTCTGCCGCCGATGAACGCACAGAAAAGACCGTGCTTTGATTCAACATTGTTAGCGCTTGGTCAACAGATTGACTTAGGTACTCAGTCGCAGCCGTGGATTCAAAGATTGCCAGGATGTCTTTCTCGGCCTGAGCCGGAGACAAAGTACCCGCCATCACTTGATCCACTTTCGCAGAAACAGCCGCACGGACATTCTTTGAATCCAGGAATTCGTTAAAATACTTTTTACCGAAGACCACCCACTCAGGAACTGGCACCCCGGATTGAGACATCAAATAAAGGTTATACCCTTTTCCGCCGGCTTCATTCTTTGCAAATAACAATGTGGATTTTTTTGTGACCAACATTTTACGCTCCTAGCACAATAGACATAACGATGAAGTGACCCAGCAAATAGGCACCCGTAACACCGCGGAAAAGTTTTGCGTTCGCCGCTTTCGGCTTAAATAAATAGGCAATCGTTGCGATCAAGTAAACTCCCGCCAGCACACCAGGCCACACTAAGAATTCACCGAATTGATATCTTAGCAGCACCAAACCCAACACGACCTGACTGATCGACAAAAGATAAGCACCTTTAGTTCCAAAGATATTTGAATAGCTTGGAACGTTCTCTTTTTCTTCCTCAGAAGCATAGGTCTTTCTGGCAAACTCAAACAAGTTAAAGAAACACCAGTTCACCAAAAAGAAAGCAGCGTGTTTGCACAAAACCGATAGATCTGTAACTCCAGAGATTCCCATCGCTGCAGAAATTCCCAATAGCACGCTCACGAACGTATGAGACACGGCGTACGTCGTCAGATGAGGACGAAGAATATCTCCGATAAAAAACTCTTCATACATGAGAAGGCTATAACCAATTCCCAGAACATGTACCAAAAAACTTGGCAAACCCAATTGCGAAACAACCACTAACTCAAGCACGATCAAAATCATTAATGCGTGCTTCACCTGCGTAACAGATAGGATGCCACGAGCCAGGGGACGTGTTGGATTGATTTTCAAATCCACTTCGTAATCTTTAATCTCATCAAACAGACGCATTCTAAAAAAGAACGACAACATCAGAACAAAAGCCATCGCAAAACGGCTCCAGCTCCACTCAAGACTTTCTGCTTTCGCCAAATATAAACCGTTTGCCACCGTAAAGGCGACAATCATAGGAATATACTGGAACGGACTAAAGCGTTCTTTAATAAGGATCAACCAATTACGCAATCACAACTCCCGGTTGAGAAAGTTGGTCACGCAATACTTTATATTCAACTTTAGAGTGATGGCGCGGATCCATTGGTACTTTGTCGACAAAAAGAATTTTGTCCAAAGGAATTCCGTTTTTGCCAAAGACACGTTGAATTTCTTTGCGAGCCGCCTCGAAATCAAACGTAGCTTTATCGATATCACCTTTAAGCTCAATAGCAGCGTAAGTCGCTTCACCAAGTTTTTCGTCAGACATACCCAAGAATGCACAACGGTAAGCAAACGGCATACGTTTCAATAGAACTTCGGCTGTTACCGGGAAGTAGTACTTGCCGGCTCTTTGAATCGCATTGTTCACGCGGCCTACGATCCAAAGATTTTTATCTGAATCAATATAGGCAAGGTCACCCGTACGGTGCCATACGCGGTTTTGCGCATCCATAATTTTAGTCGTCTTAAATGCTGCCTCATTATTATAGTATTCACGGCAAACGTGGTCGCCTGTACAAATGAACTCGCCCACTTCGCCATTGGCAACTTCAACTCCAGCCCATGAACCATTGATCAATTCAATAGGGCCGTCTTTTCTAATAACAAATTTGAAATCAACGTCTTCACTGATATGACCTACGTTAACACCTTCTTCGATGATTTCTGGGTCCGTTTGTTTTGTTTCTTTCAGCATGTCACGGCCTTCAATGTGGGCCATTGGTTCAGCTTCTGTGGAACCATACAAAATCCAAAGTTCTGTTTGCGGCGCGATTTCATAGAATGCTTTCACGTCATCTTTAGATATCGGTGCGCCGCCCGTAACCACACGGCGAAGGTGACTTAAGACAATGCCTTTTTCTTTACAGAATTTCGCCAAGCCCACAAGCATTGACGGAGAAAGCGTCGTGCAATTGATATTTTCGTTAATAATTTGGCAAGCCAGGATCGCAGAATCACGCTCTGAAGGAGCTGACAAATCCAAAGCCGGCAAAATCGTCGTTACACCCGAGGCCAGGTTATTCAAACTGAATATCGGGAAGGCCGGCATATCACGATCTTGCTCTGTGTACGGAATCACATGCGACAAAGCATGATGTTGCGCCGACAAGAATCGGTGAGTACGGTTCGCACCCTTTGGCTTACCAGTCGAACCGGTTGTAAAGGTAATCAAAGCCGAGAATTCAGATTCAACTGGGCATACTGGAGAAGTTGGAGCTTTTAACAAAGTCTCAAACTTGTGAGTGAATTTCTCCCCCGGTCCATAAAGGATACGGATCGGCATAGAGTTAAATTCAGGAACCTGATCAACCAGATCAAACGCCATCTTAAAGCTGATCATAGCTTTGGGGCCCACGCATTCAGCAGAGGCACCTAAATGATGAGAACGCGCCCAGGAATCCAAGAACACCGCGATCGCACCGATTTTTTGCACAGCGAACATAGCCGTGTACATATCCAAGCTCATCGGCAAAAAGATAATAACTCTGTCACCTTTTTGAATACCAATGTCGATCAGACCTTGTGCGAATGAGGAAATACGTGTGGAAAAGTCTTTATAGTTAATTTCATCGTGCTGAAAAGGAGTTTTAGGATCGCCATTCCACTGCATCAAAGATTCACGACGAGCCCAGCGCAAAGCCACGCGATTCGGAAACTCACGCAAATGTTTTTCCATATAGCTGATAACGTTGTTTTGTTCGTTTTCGCCAGCGTGATATCCGATTTTTGGGGACGTCATTAAAAGCTCCTTCGAGATCATTTCGGGATGAGACCACAGCATGCCGTGACCCGCATTTTCTAGATGTTTGATCGTGATGTTTGGATATTGTTTTAAAATTTCATTCTGAGAATCGGCGCTGCTGATTTTATCATCATTACCATAGATCACCGTGATGGGTGTCAGGCACACATCTCCCTTACTTAAAGGACTTGCCTGCATTTGCATTTTTACGAAGGCCGTTTTCTGCCACATCTGCCAATGCTGCATGCGGTTTTCGATTTCTTTATAGTAGGGAAGACCTTCAACTTTAAAAGGATAAATTAAATCATTCAAAAAACCGTCTTTGCTTTTCTTATGATTACCCTGAATCAGTTTCTTCCCGATCCACGGTGTTTTTAAAAGCGCTTGCGCCACTCCGGAAAGAGGTCTTTCAATGTTTACGTAAGGAGCAAGTAAAACCACTTTTTCGACGTGCGCAGAAATCTTCGGCAAAGCTTTCAGAATGCGATAAGCACCCCAAGAGTGACCTAATAAAATCACCTTCTCTGAGCTTTGCTGTACTTCACGAATCCAATCATCCGAATAGGCATCAACAGCTTTAATTTTTGCATGATGGTTTTGCAGCAGGGACCAATCTTGAGGAGCGCCAGGGTTACCATGAAGAGCAAAGATGGTTTTCATATTTTAGTACCTCTCCACTGAAGTTTATAAAAGTCCATTAAGCCGGGGTTGCTGCGATATTTTGTTTTTTCAGTTTTGATATTTTCCAGACCTGAAAAAATGTTCTCTGAAGATTTATTCTTCTCGAGATCTTTTAGTAACTTTTCAATCGCTTGAGATTCTATTAAAGACCCTTCGAATATGGATGTCATATAGTTTGAAGGAGAGGTCTTGACCTCGCCGACATGAAGAATAGGTCCATCGTCCAACTTGGACGTCATCTGATGAATAGAAAATCCGAACTTAGTTTTTTCCATATGAGCCCAGAAATCGCACATAAGGCCGCGTTGCTCGGGAAGAAGGCCGTGATGAATGTTGATGCAACCATAACGTGGAGTTTGCAAAAGATTTTTTTTGAAGAAAGAACGCGTGCGAGCGTTAACTATAAGTTCAACGTTTTCTTCTTGGATGAATCTCAATGTCTCAACGGAATTAATATCGGAAACAATTCGAAATGCTTTTCCCCGCTTTTCAAACATCGCTTTTTTGCGTGCGTTTGATTTACCAAAATAATTTTTCAAAAGATGCATACCCATGCGAGGCGCCGCGAACGAGATAATTAGCAGCATTGCTTTCGCAGCAATTTTCCAGTCACGGTTTTCAACCAAGATCAGTCCATGCACGCGATCACTTTTCGCAAGATGATTGATAAATCCTTCGTAGTTGCCAGGAACAAAAGTGACAGTCGAGCTCACAAGGAAAGTTTTCATGAGTGGTCCTTGAAAATCCCAATGGTTAAAATTGCTAAAGGGGTTGCATGGCTCAAGAGTGCAGCTTTTATGCCCTAAAAACGGGCTCTTAGGAGCAATAAGGACGCTATAAAGTAGAATTGGCTGTATAACCCGAATACAGTGCCAAGGAGGGGCATCAGTTCGATATATCTTTAGAAATTACAGGTATTTAACAGGGTTGGCCTAGAAACTAAAAAACCAGCTCAAGGCTGGTTTTGGTGTCTTACCAAAGTAAGAAAAAAATGGCTCAGAAGGAGGGACTCGAACCCCCGACCCAGCGGTTAACAGCCGCTTGCTCTACCGACTGAGCTACTTCTGAACGTTTCGGTGAAAGCCAAACTATTATTTTGGGCCTATCTTGTCAAACAGAAATCAGGGCTGCAGCAGTCGCTGCAGGACTTTTTCCAGCATGACGGAGCTCATAGGCATCTCATCCGCTCTAAAATAGGGTGAGTTGGCCGCTTGTTCCAACGTTTTAGTGGTACCTTTGGCGTCAGATGCGACCAATCGACGGTTAAATTTAGATTTTTGAACCACATCCGTAGAGATTGGACCAATCAAGATTTCGCAAACGGAACTGATATCTTGGGCGCTCGTCAGTGCTTTTAAGACTTCACCTTTTTCAGAGAGGATTTCGACCTTTTTCGTCTCTGGTAAACACCAGTTCAGCGGGCGAGTTTCTCCTCCTAAAAGGAGCGATAAAGCGCTGTCATCTTTTTGTGCCTCACGGGCAAATTCAGAAGAACGGAGTTGCTGCATTCCATAGATCACCAGTCCAAATGATCCAATCATGAAAGCGACCTTCAACCAAAATTTAAAACCCATAAGTCCTCCGTGGCAAAACAGAGTCTATAGCGATTCTTTTTTCTAAGGTATTGATTTTTTGGGGGAATTTAGGGAAAAAATGGTGCACTCGAGAGGATTCGAACCTCTGACCACTTGATTCGTAGTCAAGTACTCTATCCAGCTGAGCTACGAGTGCACTGTGAAAGAGACGTATGTTTAAGCCGCAGTAATCAAAAAATCAAGCATTCTTAAAGAAATTTGCAAAAAGCACCCCGTTATAGCCGCCCCAATCCTTGATTTGGCACCTCGGCTATGGCAATTTAGCTTTTCAGCTCAAATACGAGTCCGCGGAGAAGTGGGAGAGTGGCTGAATCCAAGCGTTTGCTAAATGCTCGTACACCAAAAGTGTACCGAGGGTTCGAATCCCTCCTTCTCCGCCATTTTGACTACAAAAAACCTGCCCTGAGCAGGTTTTTCTGTTTTTAAAGTGTTCTTTTAGTTATTGATCGCACGGGCTGTGGTTCTTAACCAGCTTCCGTGAGTTATTAGATCCGCATAATAGCCGTCATTCATACAATCGATCTTGCTGTGAGGAGAGTTGCGGGTAAAAGAAGTGACTCCAGCAAGAACAAGCTGATTATTTCTTCTGACAAACATCGGTCCACCAGAATCGCCGTCACACATACCCTTGCCATTACTCATATCCACGATCAAAAATCCACGGATCCAACGCGCAAGAGTAGTTTCAACTTTTCTTAAATTGCCAGAGGAGCTTGGCTTATCAACTGAAGTTCTTCCGTAACCAGCAAGGATAACGGGCTCGTTAATCGTCAGCATGTCTTCTTCACCGACAACCGCAACAGGACCATAACCTTTTGGAAGAGGTTTCTTCAACCGTACAACTGCAAGGTCATAACCATAACCTACATTGCCATTGTACTGCTCATGAACTATTGCACGATCTACTGGTTCCCAATTTGGAAAAAGTCCACTCTTACCAAATCCCACTTCAAGCTTTTCACGCTCGTGCACACAGTGAGCAGCCGTTAAAATTAAGTTAGACGTAATGATCGTTCCCGAGCAAACTTTGCCACCAGTTGGTGATTTTCCCCACACCATGACAAGATGCTTTTCAACTTCATCACCTGATTTTACTTTCTCGCCACCGACGATTCCCGAACCATCACTCAAACTCAAAGTGGACGTTTCTTGTCCCTGACAAGCAATTAAAAAAGACAGTGCGACACTCATCGAAATAAATTTAATTTTGTTTTTCATGGCACAAGAAATATCCGATACGGTGACGAAGTTACATAGAGTTTTATCTATCCTGTAAATCAGTAAGGTTTGTCCAAATCATTTACACTCTGTAGTACCTAGTAACCACTGAATTTTCGTCCAGTCGTGAACCATGAGTATATTCAGATATGGTCGAAATGAGATGCCTGGGCGGTATTTCGCCGTGTCTTATATTGAGAAAATTAAACCAAATCGGATCAATTACAGATTGTTAAAGTAGTTTTTCTTGAAGCCGATACCTTAATTGGGAAACAGGTAACTTCATGCAATTCCCTCACCCTTGCAGAAAGAACTTGAGCGGATCAAACATGAAGACTAGAAAAACCATCCTCATTGTTGATAACAATTCAGGCCTAGAAAATCTAGTGCGTGAACCATTGAGCGATCGTTTCCGTGATTCTACTGTTGCGCCAATTTTAGTTCGTGCAAAAGATGGTGCCGAAGCCGCTATTAAAACTGAAAATCAAAAATTTGACGTGGTTCTGATCGATACCGAAGTGCCGCGCCTGATGGACGGTGGCTTTGTGTATGGACTTCACTCGTACAAAAATACCCAAGACGCAAATCTTATCGTCGTTACACAAAAGGACAGCTCGGAACTTCCCGACACTTTACAAAGCTGTGTCTTACTGAAAAAACCGATCAATCCGGATGACCTTGTAAATGCGATGGTAAAATGCCTAAACCAAGGCGCTCCTTCTGCTACACCAGCAGCGTCTGCGTCTGCAGCTCCGCAAGCAAAATATGCAGTTGACGTTCGCGTGATCAACGCTGTGATTAAAGCGACTATGAATGTCTTTGCTCAATTCGGTGTTCAGAATATCACGATGGGGAAGCCCGAAACGAAATCTCCCCATGAAGCGCTTAAGGGCGAAATTTCCTCAGTAGTAGAAATCAAGTCTCAATCTTACCAAGGATTTCTTGCGATCTCTTTTGATAAAGCGAGTTACTTGGAAGTCGTTTCCACGATGTTGATGGAAGAACAAACAGAGCTGAACTCTGAAAATCAGGATGCCGTCGGTGAGATCAACAATATCATATTTGGTAATGCGAAATCTGAAATTACAAACTTTGGTGTTCAACTAACAGTACCAAAAGTTTTAATCGGAGCCGATAGCATGATTGAGTGCAAACAGGGATCTGCTGGTATGCTGATCCCATTCTCTACGACTAAGGGTCATTTTTATTTAAAGGTGATCGCCGTTCCTATAGGCAAGTAACTAGCGCATCAGCTGTGCAACTTTGATTTTAACAGTTAAGCGCATTGCAAACATTGCCCTTACAATGATTTCCACGGAAATAAAAATAAATAACCAGAACCAATCAAACGTCCCCGGGTAGTGTCCCCAGAATTCCATCAGATGTTGTCCCATAGGCAAGAACGCCAAATGCATAAAGTAAGAAACACCCAAATGCTTATTCCACGCAAGATTCGAAAATTGCGACATACCTTTGATTCTTGCGAGTGCCGAATTGACTATCGGATCCAGACTTAGCCTCATCAAAAATGCAAAGACGATGAAATGCTTCCAAAACATTAATGGCTTCTGTTTAAAAACGTAGCCCTCGAATCCAGGTCCCGCGGGGAAAGGTCCATAATCCGGTGTAATTACGAATAACAACGCAATCAAAGCACCCCACAATGGCCACTCCCACTTACGCATAGCTTGAAAAAAGTTTGGATTTTTTTGCGACCACAGAACGCCAGCTGAGTGAAACAAAACCGGCAGTACTAGCCACGGCACTAAATTCCAACCCGAGAACTGAATCGCTTCAGGAATATTTAGCAACACAGCATATTGTTCGTATGGGATACTCAACAGCGCTATACTTGCCACAATCAACGGCCATCGCAACATCACCTTACGCGGAAGCGCCAGTACAAGAATATAGGATAGCACTAAATAGGAATAAACATCCCAGTCCCAAGTTGTTGGGTCCATTGGATTGTCAGCAGTTGAAACCTGCAAAGCTATCAGTCCTGCGATCAACACAAAGAATCTCATTTTGTGTTGGGAGCGCACTTTTAAACCAATCAAAAAGAAACTTAAAGCGACGATGAAAAGACCGCCATACTTAAAGACGTCGCCGACCCAACCTGTAAGGTTGTGATAATTCGATATCTCAGCCGGAAGTGAGATCACGTCTTGAAAGAACGTGTATTGCCAGACGTGAAAATAAAGAATCGCCATCACCGTGGCGATTCTTAAAATATCAAAACCGTAGATTCTCGTGCTTTTATCAGACATGCTTAGAGATTATCATCAAACAACGTACGGTCCATCGTGCAGAACGGCAATCCCGCATCGCCGGATCCCATATCTTCGTAATAGCGCTGAACATTGTGTGGAGCATCCAACCACGGATGCTCTGGAACATATTCAGGAACTTTACAATCTGCATAGCACCACTTCGCACAGCTCATCGTACCATTCTTGGAATTGGATGAAGTGGCTGCGCAAGGGTCCCAATAGATTTTCGTGTCCTTACAAGCGAAATTAACCCCCACCAGATCATTGGGATCAGCGGTAGGATTAGAACATCCCGCTCCGGTGTTGCTGTACTGAGCGCCAACAAGGGCTGTTGTCGAAGTTGTCGGGCAGAAACCACCGACCACTCTTGGATCAGAAGACAATGAACCCGTAGTCGAAGTCACACTACATTGTTCGTTATAATCAGACCACTTCCACAGCTTCAGATTCGTTGGATTCTGCGGACCTTTGTTAAACTGAACTTCCAAGCAAGCATTTCCACCCTGAGCAATGCCCGGGCTACCACTATTAAAGGCAATACGTTTTCCAACTTTGACCGGGAAACATCCCATCAGTGGATATAGATTATTATCGCCCGAAATCTCGCTGCTTTCTTTGATAGCCTGGAATTTTCCTCCCGAACAACGAACAGCCGCATAACAGAATTGTTTGTTCTTAGAATCGAACACGGAATACAGAAGCTCATCACCCGGAGTGACCTTAGCATTTGGATCCATATTGTATTCGTACCCTTTGCCGGCACCTTTGGATGTTTTATATCCAAACATAGGCTTGATACCATTCAAGCTCGAATAGGCAGTATTATCGACATAGAAAGTATTGCCTGGTACACAAGAATTCTTTTCCAGCTGGGAAATATCCATCGCATCGTCAAGTGGCGAGGACCATCCAGGACTTGGTGGCCTGATGATGTTACATTTTTTACCGCACTTACAGCCATTGTTACTGTCATCGCAGGATCGATATTTTCCTCCCGACGAATCAGGAGCATAGTTTTTTCCACCATCAGTGCTGCAACCCAAACCACCGTTATAGCAAAGAACACCTGCTGTTGCTCCCGCGATGACGGCTGCTGTGATTAATGCCGTCACTGCCAAAGCCGTACCCGCAGATACGATGACTAGAACTGCAAAAAGAATCCAGTTAAACAAACCACCGAAAAGTCCCTTACCACCTTTGCATGGCTTACAGTTACAAGTGTAACAAGGAGGCGGTTTGAAATAGACATGCGGATTAATTTCTTTGATTGGTGGACGACGGTCACCCGCAATACCAGGGGAGTCCATCATTTTTTCTTGGGCCGGAACGTAACTTAAATTTCCGGCAAGATCGATTGAAGCAATACCAAACTTCAGTTCACAACCCCACATCCGAGAATTTGCTTTATCTCCGGAAATCTTTTCGTAAGTATATTTGTATTCCACATAGGGCTGATTCGCATTTAGGCCTGGAAATTTAAAGTTCTTGTCGGCAGACTTGATAACCTCGACCTTATCTGGTCGCGAGTTACAGAACTGCATTTGTTCGCAAGGAACCCAGCCTGTGTAACGAGTGTCCCAAGATTTATCAAAGCTTGTTTCTGCACCGCCATTATATGAACCAGGACACCAATTACCTTTGGTACCTTTGAACCACTGATAAGAGGTATCCAAGCACATCGGGATGACGCCGCCATCTTTCTGAGTGTTATAAACACGGAATGTGATCACCATTTTCATGGAGTTCGCAGGTGTTTGGGAACATAGTGGTCTATCACGATTCTCGGGCCACTTTGGACTGTTATTCCAAGGCTGTAAGTTCGTAAGAATTGTTTCAAAAGGATGTCCTAAGCAATCGGGTTTACCTGAACACTCAGTCCCTTTGCGAAGTCCATTGATACGACTGATGTTATCAACGATAGCACCTGGAGAGGCCGCTGAGTTCTTCACATAATTTACGTCATAAAAGTAATCGACAACGTTCTGCTTATCTTCAGGCAACGAGAAATCTTTCGTACCCTCGCACGTTTCTGATTGGCCCTTGTCGTTCGTAAAGTTCGCCCTTAAAGTGACGCGAAATCCATCTTTGTCGTCCATCCAGCTCGGGAAAATTCCTATCATCTGACGAGTCGTCGGAGAATAGCCAAATTGCGGTTCATAAGTAACGTTAGAGCGACCACCGTTGCGAGGTCGTGGCCAGAATGTGCCGCAATTACCACTGGCATTATTCGAAGCCAGATCGTAGCGATTCACTTTCATAGAGATATCTAAATTTTTAAGACCACCCTGAAACTGATTGTTCAAAGCCTGACTGTCCACGGCGGTTAACAGTTTTACGGGAGAGAATGCCGAGCAATAGCCAGAATTGTACTTCGTAGCCAGGTACTCCATTGAACCTTTAAGCAAGAGTGGCGTATATAATGTGATACCGTCGTGCTGAATCGGTACATTCTTAGTTGTTCCTCCATTTTGAGGAATTTTAATCTGCTTACCTGGATTTGTAGAATACAAGATGCGACCAGGGGCCAGATCGAACATCTTGCTTCTTTGACCTTTGAAATCAGGATCAAATGCATATGCATCGGCTGGAATATCGGGCGGCAGAAATACTCTGGAACTCGCGGCTGTTGCGCCTGTCGTGTTCGCCATGGAAGCGTTAATTTTTGGTTGATAACTGTCTAAAGAGTTTCCGAAAGAATTGATTCTCGAGAAGGCCGTATCAAGAACTGCCTGACAGCTCGCAGACGTTCTCATCTCTTTGATAATTTTTCCTTGTTGGCTAAAGAAAGGCATTGCTAGAATGAAGATCGTGGCAAGGATACCGATCGCAACCATCATCTCAAGAGCAGAAAAGCCCGAGACACCTTTATGATTAATAGACCTGTCTCTACGAAACATTTGAAATCCCCCACAGAAAGCCAATCAAGTTGCTTTCTTAATTCTAACAGTGGGTATTTGGGTCAACAAGGTTTTTCACTTGTAGAACTTCTTCTTTCCGTCGTCCTGGGTTCGGTGCTTATGTATGGTGTTGGTGCCTTGATCAGCATGGCTACGAATCAAAACGAGGCGATCACCAACCGTATCCAATCAGAATCAGAGCTAAACGAAATTTCCTTTTACTTGAAACACTTTGCTTCTCAGGGAATTAACGTTGAAGACGGCAGTGGAAAAAATCTTAACAACTGGAGTCCATCTGGAACCAGCCAGAACACCGGATTTGTCAGAGCAGATTATTTAGCATCCACAGGGTTTAACCCCGCTACGGCTACTGCTTCTATCGATACCATCGGCATATTTTTACGAGACACATTGATCAGCACCTACACGAGTGTTCCCAGCGTGGGAGATCGTTTTTTACCTACGGGAATTTATTTTCAAAAACCCACTGCAAAAACATTCGGGATTTTATACATCGACCTTGGAAGATCTCAAGCGGCGGGAACAGTTAGTATATCTCCCACGCGAGACGACCTGTGGTTTGGTTCCATCGTCGATTTTCAAGCAACCGAAAAAGAAGTAGAACGTTTCGACCAGAATAATCCCGACCAGGATCCGAGTACGTCTTCCCGCTATCGTCTTTCCTCTGTAACGTTCAAAGTGACTGTGAGAGAATACCTCCCGCAAACAAATAGTAAACGTGATTTCACATGGTGTCCTCCTGCCGCCATGACCCAAGCAGCTTGCAAGACCACAAGTCCCTACAAAGATGTTGAGCGTGTGATTCGCGTGGTCTTCAGAGACAACGTTCTTGGTTTTTCATCTGCACAAATGAATGTAACAGCTGAAACACCCAACACTTTGCGTGCGCAAAGACGTCCGTTGTACCGCAGGCCTTATGATTTGATTTATTTCTTAAAACCTTCTTACCCAAGCGGGCAGCTTAAGAGAAACTAGGAGTTTATTTTATGATGCCTAAAAATCTCAATTCTGAAGAAGGATTTGCCGGCGCGATGCTAGTGGTTGCCATCGCCGTGGTTATCGGGGTCATCATCGTCGGAGTCGTTTCCAAAATGGGAACTTTAAACAAAAGCTACGACAAGGCTCGCGCCTTCTATGATTCGGAAAATGCAATCGAGAGCTTCGGAGTTTCACTAAAGAATGCGTACGACAAAGCCAACTACCTTCAAGATACTCCACCACAAAGTGGCGGTACATCCGTCAAAGATGACTATGGCTGCCCCGGTAAAGTTATCACCATCGGTAGCGGCTCAAAAGCCGTACGACTGTGCTGGGAATACGCGAAAGGCATTTGTAGCAAACGATCTTTGAATGCGGGACTTGATATCTGCCTTGAAGCCGGAAGCCTGCAAGTGAATCTTCAATCACCTGACGAGTGGATGGTGGCATATTCCCCGAAAACCAAATCCTTCGAACAACAACTTGAGACATTTAAAGAAGCTACTCGCCAAGTGGTTCAAGAGATGTCGTTCCAACCGGCCCACGCGGCCCTTGATGCATTTGCACCCGCTTTACCAGCTACGCCCTCGGCGAACAGCATTCCAATTAACATGGCGATGCGAAACCGTCCGGAGGCACCGGATTGCGATCTGGCTCAATACCAATGTTTAAAAGTTTCGTTTTGCGTGAAAAACGGAAGTTCTTGCTCTAACGCGGAACTGATCCGTCAGACATATATCTTTTCTCGTCCCGCAACCACCACCCAAGGTTATTAGATGAATGGCTCGTTACGCTTTCGCTTCATTTTGCTGCTCGTATTTGTCACGGCATTTTGTAGCTATGCGTATGAACTTGTCTTGGCGAATGTGCTCTCCGTTCTGTGGGGCAACGTTGTTCAACAATATACGGTAACAACCGGGATCTACATCGCCTCCATGGGAGCAGGTGCTTATTTTACGCCGGTTCGGTTAAATGCAAAAAAAGTTTTTATCTGGATTGAAGTTGTTCTTGCCGCCCTGGCAATCGTATCTCCACTTTTATTCGTATATAGCGACGTTCAATTGAAAACTATTTCACCGGTGGTTTGTTATGCTTTGATCGTCTCCATCGGTTTTTTATCTGGTATGGAGTTGCCTCTTCTGTTGCGAATTCTGGAATCAGACTCCCCATCCGATGGGAAAGCGGAAAAAGCACTCTTTGCTGACTACTTCGGAATGTTCATTGCTGGGTTGCTGTTCGCGCTCTTTCTAAATCGCCAGTTCGGATCTCTTCAAGTAAATATTTTTCTGGCTTTAGCAAATCTCGCACTTGCGTGGATATGTGGATTACTCTGGGGATTTCAAGATAAACAACTCAGAAAATTTGAAATTCCCCTGGTAAGCGCAATTTTTCTTGTGGTCACATGGGCCGTTTTGCAAAACTTAGCAATTTACCAGGAGCAAATCGCAAGATGGATCATCGTAAATTAAAAGTCCTGTCTTTTGCTTTATCATTTTGTGGGTTTGCCTATCAAAGTTTGATGGCAAAGACCTTTGCAGTATTCCTGCAAGAAGAGATCATTGGATTCTGCCTGTCTTCAGCTCTTTTTATTTACGGCATTGGCATTGGTAGTAAGAAGTCCACTCACGCGAAAAATCCGCTGCAGGATTTACTTAAGATTGAACTCATCTTAATGGTTCTGGGGGCTGTTGCTCCCATGCTAGTTACCTATTTATTCTTTATACCCAGTCTTGAGCTGATCCAGTTTTCAGGAATACGATTGCCCGCGGGACCGTTAATGATGATCTTCGTTTTAACGACCGGGTTTATCTCCCTAGCCTTGGGGTTCTTAACTGGATTTGAAACTCCCTTGCTATTTAGACTACGTAAGGACTTAGACAATCAAACCCATTTAAACCAAATTCTTGCATTCAGCTACTTTGGAGCCCTGGTGGCTTCAGTCGTCGTACCCGTAATCTTAATTCCCAGATTTGAAATTTATGGAACAGCAGTCTTAATCGCACTGATCAGCGGCGGCATTTGTGTATATCTAACGGCGCAGACTCCAAATGCGAAGCGCGGCTTTAGTTTTGTTTCAGTCTGCATTTTCGCGGTGCTGCTGTTTTCAATAATTCAAAGTCCGTTGCAGCAGCTTTCTTTAAGAATTCGCTATTATGGTGACTATCCCAAGAATGTGACCAGCGGAAACGACCTAAAGGATTACTTCCGAGGAATCGATAGCGAAATCAAAGTTATCAGACACCTCAGCCCTTATCAGGCCATTGATATGGTGGATGGCCGCGACGAAAACGGTGCGTTTTTTAGCCTGTGGTTAAATGGACAATTCCAATTTGATTCCCGATATGAAAAGTCTTACCACGAAGCTTTCCTGCAGGGTTCTTTAAAGATCGCACAAAGAACTCCAAAGAAAATTCTAATCCTTGGGGCCGGGGATGGACTTTTGCTAAGAGACGCCCTTAAAACTTTTTCCAACGACACTGAAATCACAATGGTAGAGTTGGATCCTATGATTCTGAAAATGGCCAAGGAAGATGCACGCTGGGTGGCTCTGAATGAAAACTCACTCAGCAACAATCGTGTCGAGCTTATTACGGATGACGCTTTTCATTTTCTAAGAAAATCTAAAAGAAGCTGGGACGCTGTCTTCTTGGACTTCCCGTATCCGTATAGCGTTGAACTTTCGAAACTCTACAGCGTGGAATTTTATCGCATTCTTAAAAATCGCCTCACGCCGAAGGGATTTATCGTATTTGATTTTCCAACGAATGAAAGCGCTTCGATTATAAACTCCACGCTTAAGGCGGTCCCATTTGCGAACGTCATCGCATATGAGAATACTGAAAGCTTTGTTTTTGCCGCCGACGGTTCTTCTGCAGATCTAAATCTCAATTTAGGAGGCAACTACAAAACAGTACAGTTGCCAGACGCCAGCAGCGACCTGGTGAATTCTTTATTCAAGCCACAACTGCCAAGGATGTGGGAATGAAGAATCAAAGATTTTATGCATTAGATTTGCTGCGAACGTGTGCGATTCTGGTCGTGACCTTTTATCACGTGTGGGAAACATCTTTTGGTGAATCCAAAATGCTCTTTAAAGCATCAGAATCAGTCTTTGGTTTATTGACACCATTCTTTTTAAATTACTGGGGATATTCTGGGCTGATTCTGGCATTGGTTTCTTTTTTCTTAATCGGATATTCCACAACTCAAATTAACTGGAAAAGATATCTTTTAGTCGGAACCGGATTGATTGGAATGATGGTTCATGACCAGGCAAACACAGATATCACGACATGGAGCTGGAATCTTTACGCCTATCTTTTTGTAAGTCTATTGGTCGTTCAATTCTTTCCACAGAATAAAAAGTTTCTTTCGGCGGCAAGCATTCTTGCCATTGCTTCCTTGTGCATTCCGATCGATTGGTACCAGACTTTAAAACCAAATTTAAGCCCGTTTCTAAGTCAAATGCTTGTCGGGGATCTGGACGTGAACGCCACGATCGGATGGGGGCTGCTGCCATGGCTTGCAATACCTTTTTTAGGTTTTAGCATAGGAAGAATCATTAGACTCGAGCCCCAGCAATCTTGGGTCTATTGTGGATTTAAAAACGAAGCTTGGTATTTACTTGGTCTCGCGACTGCTATTGTTTGTATTTTCCCCATGAATCCCAATATCTCCATCACACCCACGGGGTTTTACTATTACGTATTTTCTGCGGACTTGTGGTTTTTCTGGAGCCGCTTCATTGTTCTATTCATCTGGATTCGACTTGCTTGCTTAAATCAAGTGAATGAACTTTTAGGAAAATTTAAGGCCGTAAGATTCATCTCTGATTTGGCGTGGAACAGATTTTTTGGACTTTGCTATTTTGTGGAGTTTGCGTTTCTGCCCTGGGCCTCAGATTGGTCCCTTCACTTTAGGGACCATTCCAGATTAATAGATATCTATTGGCTTGGTTTGTTGCTAGCAACCGAGATAGTGACACGATTGCTAGTCAAAAACTTTAAGGAATTTCGTCTATTTTCTAACAAACTCGTTAGCCGCAGCTGATATAGCTGACATGCGATTTAAACTTTCTTTACGCATTTTTTCTGCAAGTCGCTCTTCCAAGATATCCGCAGAGGCGTCATCCCCAACAATAGCTTTCAATGCAGCTCTCATAGTATCGTCGCGCTCAAGCATAAACTGTTCATCCAGAACTGAAGTTGTCTCGCCGGACGCTAGCAACAAAGCCAAAGCTGGATGACGTGAAGCCTCGAAATTCGCAAGAGCTTTAGAATATCCTGCGTTCTTCAAAGACTCTTTCGCCTCTGCATTCCACTGTGACAACTCAGTATCACCGTGATTATCCTTTTCGAAGAAAACACTCAATGAAAGAAGCGGTTTCTTTTCATAGATATTGGCAAACTTTAACATCGACTTGCGGGCATCAACACAGGATTTTGAATTTTCCAAGACATCTTCAATCTCGCCAATTTCTTTCGTCAAAGCTTTACCACGAGCGCTTGAAGCTTCTGCTTCAGAAAGCAGATCCAAGTCTTCCGTGTTTTCTTTCAGCATGTTGATCAATTCCGTCACTGAACCTTCGCGTTCAGCTCTTAGGTATTCAGCCTTTAAAGGATGAACTACACGAACCACGTCCATTTCGTTAGAAATACAATTTTTAATTTCAGAAAGTTTCAAACTTGCAAAGGAAGTTTGCCCGATCAAAAGAATGGAAACAGTGATGGCGCCGCGAAGTGATGGATTGAACATTTGAGAGATCCTTTGGTTCGTAAATAATTGATTCCACGAACCTATGTTCAAATAACGGGCCCCTGCCCAATGCATCCTATTAGAGCCGGGGCAAAGGGGAGTGTAAAAGATATTTACACCACGCCAGTTCGGGCACTCATCCAGTCGTCAGCATACCGCTTGCGACCCCTGTGACAGTCTCTCGCAGCAGCAGTAAATTCCTCTCTTTAAGGGCAATAAGCTGCAAAACATTCAGGGGATGAATCAGTGGCGAGCGAAGGGAAATACTTTTTCCAAGCCATGGCCGATACCACAAAAGATTTCTTTCTCCCGTGATTTCCCGCATCGCCTTTTTGCACTCCTTGAATTCTTGAATAAAGTCTTTCAGATATTTCTGCTGCTGCTCCACTGGCAATTTGGAATTTGCCAAATACAGACCAAAAATATTTAAATCCATTTTCTCAAGCGTAAAGCCCAACACTTTTATGTAAGAACTAAAAAGTTGGGACTCTTTAAATGCCTTTTTATATAAAGCCTTCTCCGTCTTATTCAGGGTCGTCCAAAAACTTCCAACTCCCCACCAAGTCGGAAACAGGGTGCGCGTCTGCGTCCAACATAAAACCCAGGGAATTGCGCGCAAACTCTTTAATTGGACCGGGCCCTGACGTTTGGAAGGCCGAGAACCCATACGTAAATCTTTGAGATATGAATACGGCGTCGCCTCTTCAATCATCTGCAGAAATTCGGGCTGCTTCAATGTCTCTTGATATTTGGATTTGGTCGCCTCAGCCATGCGCTGTAAGGCCTTCTCTATACGAGCAGATGAACTTTTACGAGCTGATTTAGCCTGTCGGTCTCTGGCGACCATGAAGCGTTCAAGCTGTCTTTCTAATATTTCAGAAGAAGTATAGCTGCGATAAATCATTTCGCCTTGAATCGTGACCTTGACCACTTCCAACGCAGATAGCGGCCACCAATCGGTTTGTTCCTGAACGGAACCTCCACCCCTCTCAATACTTCCACCAGAGCCGTGAAAAAAGATGGGCTTGATATCATAGGAGCTAATGACTTTTTCCAGCTCTGATACCGCCGATTTAATTAGAAACCTGGAAGCAAACGCGCCGTTTTCTTTCGAGGAATCAGAATACCCCAGCATCACTTCAAGTTTCCCAGACCATTTCTTAGCAATTATAGTACGGTGGGATTTGCTGCTTAAGAATTCCGTGATAATGGATTTTCCCTCTGACAAAGAGTGTGCACTTTCAAATAGTGGTACTACGGGCAGGCGATATTCCCCCAAGTATCTTTTTGTCAGTTTCATTCCAGCGACAATGTCTTTGACCGACTCACAATTACTTAAAACAAAGCCGCGCACATAAAATTTTGGATCATGATCCGGAGAAATTCTGGAGAGAGTCTTGATCATTCGAGAAATGTTATAACTCTTTCCCGGGTTATCCACAGCTTCATGCACAAGCCCACTGTCTTCGCGAAGCTCTAGGGGGACGACCAGGCCGGGAAAAGATTTTAAAAATGTCTGAATTCGAATCAAAACCGGGGATTCCACTCCAAAATTTTTTCTTTGCTCCGCGCTTAACAGAATGAATGATTCCTTAAGTCGATGGAGTTTATTCGCATCTTTTGATTCAATTCTTTTTAAATGCACCAGCATCTGGGTAACTTCCGAACTGAGCTTTTTAATAGTTCTCAACTTTGACGCATCAAAACTCTTATTCCGAAGCAAGGGTTCCAGATCCTTTTTATATTCCCGGAATGCTCGATTGAGCCATTTCACCAAAAGTCCCCGCGACATGTTTAAGCTTTGCAACATCGTCTTTTCATCTACGCCAGGGTGCCCATCCTTATCTCCCCCCACCCATGTACGAATATAAAACGGGTGCTTTGCAAGTCGTTGCTTGATGTACATCTCGATAATCTCGTCCTGCAGGCCCAGACTATAAATGTATTCAGCCTCATCCATGACCGAGGGCTTACGTTGTTTGGACATCGGAATATTCCAAACCCATTTGATCAAAACGTTCAGCTCGGACTCATCTAGTTCAGAAATTTTCTCTAATCGACGTTCCAACAGCTTTTGAATTTTCTTGAAATAGTAAAGGGCATCGGGATTTCTGGATTCGGTCGGATGCGCCGTTAAAACGTGGATGATGCGGCCATAGCTGTGAGTGACGGATTCATGGTCACGGTCTTCAATTCTAAGTCGGTACGTGCGATACGCGGCCTCGCAGGAGTTGATAATCTCCAGCATCAAGGCAAAGGCATGGGCAATTTGGTATTGTTCTTTTTCAGAGAGACTTGCGAGCTCTTCTTGAAGCGATTTAAGTCCTTCAAGGGACTGACCCGCAGGAGATTTGATATAGCGACGGATTCTTTCGATGCGGTTGAAGCCGGCTTTACCGACTTCGAACTCGATCACCTTCCCCAATTCCGTTACTGACCAATCAACAAGTTTCGTAAGTTCTTGGGGAAGATTTTGTTTCATGAAGCCCTCTTAGTAGAGCTTGCTCAACTCCATGGAATACTTGCCAGGAGCGAACTCACTCAGACGTTTTTTCCACAAGTCCTGATAGAACTTGTCCTTACAAGCGTAGCTTGCATAAGGGAAGATCGCAATCCCTCCGCGCGGAGTGAACTCACCAACTACTTCGATATACTTAGGCTTCATAAGATTCACCAAGTCGTCACAAATTGTCTGAATACAATCTTCGTGGAAGTCGCCGTGGTTACGGAAGCTGAACAAATAAAGTTTCAAGGATTTTGATTCCACCATTTTTTTATCAGCGATGTAGTTGATAAAAACTTTTGCAAAATCAGGCTGGCCTGTTTTTGGACAAAGTGATGTGAACTCTGTGCAAACAAAAGTCGTCCAGGCAATCTTACCTGGATTTTTGTTGTCGAATGCTTCAAGGGATTCTGGTGAATAAGTTTGCGCGTAATCTGTTTTAGCTTCACCCAGGGCGAAGTTTTTAAGCTCTTTAGAGTCTCTGCCAGTCTTTTTCATAAGGGAGATTTTTAACTCCCCCAGGGCTGAAATTCAATCATTCTTGCGACAGGGTAGATCTTTCAAAAGATCCTATTCAAAGTTAGGGATACCTACGTATTTAGCTAGCCAGTACGCATACAGATAATCTACACCCGCATTTTCTGAGCCACGGGAATGATCATCCTTAAATCCAAAGGCCGTGTCCTTCCAGACGAAATTAGAAGTAAAGGCCTGGTGCTCAAATACCGGATAGTTATAAAGCCCCTGATAGAAGTACTCAACCGGTGGTTCGGGGCGTTTTAAACCCTTCCAGAAAAGCCGTGGGATCGGAGAAATACACCAATCCGGGCGTAGGGAGTGATTGATCGAAACATCCAAGTTTGGACGAGGATAAGGAATTTCACGCAAGCCCCAAACCGACTGCGCCAAAGACGTCATGAACTTATCGTCGCTGCTTTCTTCCCTAAAGTTGCCACCACGAGTTCCATGGGAGTACGCAAATCCATAGGCCACCATTGTCAGCAGATGTCTTTGTGCCGGACTGTATGTCACCCACGAATCCATCAAACGCTCGCGCAGACGATCACGGATTTTAGATTCACCCAGACGGTCAGCAATCATGATATCTGTGATATCACCAACCAGCCCTAAGTTAATACCACTCCAGTCCGCACTTCCATGCCAATAGAAAGTCGTATCCAAACTATAGCTTGATGGCTTCCAACTTAGTTTTTTATAAGTTGATTCGTATTTTTCACGGGCATTTTTATCTTTGTTGATCAAGGCCACAAGACCGTACGTCGGAGCCTGGTTTTGAGGTTTTTCATCGAATGTTCTTAATCCCATCAATCGGCGTGACTTATCACGAAGGTGAGACCAAATTTCCTGATCTGTTTCAGGGATTACCAGGCTCGCCCACATCATCGAGTGAGTTAAGCCTTTGTACATATCATTGTTGCCACCTTCAAGCCAAAGCATGTTGGAATAAATGCCTTTACCTTGGTGCCATTTATTTGGAATCGGTTCGCCCGGAGAATACGGCATCAAAGTTCGCGCAAATTCTTTTGGATCATCCGTGATATCAATCAACATAAAGATCGCACGCAACGACTTACGTACATTCGCTAATGCTTCAGGATCTTTGG
This sequence comes from Bdellovibrio sp. KM01, assembly GCF_013752535.1. Lineage (NCBI taxonomy): Bacteria > Pseudomonadati > Bdellovibrionota > Bdellovibrionia > Bdellovibrionales > Pseudobdellovibrionaceae > Bdellovibrio > Bdellovibrio sp. KM01. The sequence goes on along the minus strand of NZ_CP058348.1, from coordinate 81,316 downwards.
TCGCCAGATAGCGCATCGATTGCGAGCCAATATACATGCCCGTCCACAATGCGGAATCACCATCATAACGATACGCAATCAATTTTCCATTTGCATCGACATCGGCCTTCGACACCATGCCAATTTCATTGATGTGATGAGTGACAGTGTTTTTTTCATAACTCGCTGCTTTTTCTTTCAATGTGGGCGAGTAGGCGTTTCTTTTTACTGAGGCCTCAGTGATTGAAATATCATCGGTCACTTTATTCACGACACGGATGATGTCTTTATTGTTTTGATAGAAGACGTAGTCAGTCGGATCAAAAACGATAAAAGGACGTTCTTCTTTAAACTCTTTTCTGTTTTTGAAGGATTGTACGAACGGATCTTTCGTAAAACCAACGTCGCGTTTGAATAAATTGATCACGCCACGAACAGCCAAAGGAACTTTCGGACCTTGAGCATCGATATTAGTGCGCAAATTCATCCATAACGGCTTTGCTTCAAGATTTCTGCGAGTGGTAATCCACTCGGTATAGTTCGAAACTTTTTTGTCAGAGAATTGCGATGATAAACCTTTGTCAGTTACAGCGAAACGGGTGACGACCGTGATGGGGTTCTTAAAGTCACTCGGTTCTCTTTTTTGAGAGCCGAGTTTTTCAATAAAATCGGCCTGGCGTAAATCATAACTCATGACCAAAGTGTCGCCAGCAGCAACGGCTTTACCTGACCAAACTTCTTGTACTTTCAAACCATCATAGAAATAGTTGATGTAGGTGATCATGCGAATGGCATCGTATGTACCGTCGCTTGATTTTCTTAGTTCAAGTTCACCGTTGTAAGGCCCACGTGTTGAACTTGTACCTTGAAGGAACCATATTCCTTCCATTGCGCCTGATGATTGTAGTGAAGCGATGTCGCGAGGAATCTGCTTTTCGACGGTTGCGCAGGATGTGAAAATAAAGAAAGCTGCAAATAAAAAGAGGAATGAAAAGTACTTCATTCCTCTATTGTCTCCAAAAGCGAACCTCGATTGGAGTCCTGTTTATAAACTCGACAAGACCTTAGTAGGGGATCTTGTCAGTTTTGTTTTCCCACTCTTTAAATACTGCAAGAGCTTCTGTGTGACCACACTGAATCATAGGGACTTTGCGGTCTTTGATGTCTTTAGGAATTTCCTGATAAAGGAAATCGTCATCGAATTGGATGTCAGCAGCATCTTTGCGAGTGTTTCCGTAATAGATCGTAGAAATACGTGCCCAATAAATCGCAGCCAAGCACATAGGACAAGGCTCACAGCTGGTGTAGATCTCAGCACCGTCCAAAGAGAAGTTTTTAACGTTAGCACAAGCATCACGGATAGCCGAAACTTCAGCATGCGCCGTCGGATCGTTGGAAGAAGTAACTTTGTTCCAACCTTCACCGATGATCTTTCCATCCTTAACAATGACAGCCCCAAAAGGACCACCAGCGCCACCTTGCATATTTTTTCTAGAGAGCTCAACCGCTCGAATCATGAAGTCTTTATTCATAAGGGAGCTGACCCTATCAGAGTCAGCTTTGGAGTCAAGCCTGATCGCCCGAGTGCACGTCAAGTTACTGAGTCGCCTTCGCCTTGGCTCTATCTTCTAACCAAGCAAGATTAGCCTTATCGACTTTTACATTTTTCATTAGTAATTTAGCATCCACCCAGCCATCGTTATGTGCAGCCTGCCAACCCGCGCCGACGCTATTAATAACTTTTAAGGCCTCGCGGCAATTCTTCTGCTGAGTATCACCTTTGGGACAGATTTTTCGATATCCCGCAATGACAACCGAGTGGTAACTCGGGTTATTCGTTCCGCAATCAAGTACACAAATTCCATCTAGAATAACAGGCTTCTTCGATTGCAAGATTTCCTTAATCTGAGGAACTAAAGCTTCTCCATTTGCCACTTTCTCCTGCTGAGGAAAAAGCCTAACTTTTACGCTGTTTTTATCTGGAAGAGAGATCCCATTTTCACTGCACGATTTCGGATACAAAAGTGCATTCAAAGCTTTCTCATAGGTATCCTCTTTAAATGCTTGAAGTACTCTCGCCTGATCATTTCTAAGGTTAGGGTCCACCAACTGATCATCTTCCAGCTTGATGCCTTTTGATACTGTCTCGACGGCTGTCGCATAAAATTTCGACGCGCATGTATCACATTTATCATTTAAGGATTTTCTATAGCCTTCGTATGCCGACTTCAAGTCATCCCAAATTACTTTTTGCGCCCTAACTGCATCGTTTGCTGTCTCTACTGGAATTTTTGAAGCAATTCTCTGAAGTGAAACGCATTTCTCCGTCGGCATCATAAACATTCGAGTAGCATAGCTCAGAACTCTTCCACCCGAGCCTCCTGGTTTTAACTGCTCATAACTTTCATCCATTTTTGGTAACGCCTCCGGAGGTGCATCAACCGCATAGCGTGCTATACCCAATGTGGAAACTCTTTTTGACTCCGGCAAAGCCGAACAATCTTTTATCGATCCTTGCTTGCACATCTCGTAATTTAAAACCGTAGCGGCGGACGCTGCGAAGCAAATTCCAAAAGTATCGATCGTAGTTTTCGGCGGAAGAGATTTTTGAGGTAATTCATATGGATTCTTTTGATCTTCGTCTTTTTGAACCCAAGAAGCGGTAGTGGCCCAATCCGATTCGACAGGAGCATTCGCTGCAAAGGTAAAAACCGGAATAGATAAAAGAAAAGCCAGGATGTATAGCGCCATATCATTCATGTTCTGCAATTTAAGAGTTAATTAATAGTTTAGTATCCAAAATCAGGACCAAGGTTGTGGATATGAATCTTGATTAACTTCTCATTTTAGCCGAATAAACAAAGTGATGCGAACCACGCTTCTAGCCCTATTTTTATTTCTATTTACGTTTTCAGCTCATGCTGGAAGTGAGGGAATTACATTTAACCCAAGGGGTACATCAGTTACTCAAAGAATCTTAAGTTATAAAACATACGAAGACATTCGCATCGATTCAAATTTAGATGGCAAAACAGATGAGTGGTATTTACGCAAAGGAAATATCGAAATTCGCGTTAGCTATAGAAACGGTAAATCACACAGTTTAGCAATTTCCAAAATTGAAAATAAACGCTTCGAACTAAAAAGATACGAGTCGAAAAATGGAAAGTTTATTTTAACTCAGCATCTTATGCGACCCGCACTAACTATGTATGGAACACCCGATGAATCTACTTGCGACAAAAATGAACTATTGGCTGCAAAAATATTACAGTTGAGCCAGGATGTTTCCGCAATGGTAGCTTCTCCTAAAAGCTGCGAAATGAAACAGTTTCCTGAACTCAGCAAGAACATTCAGGCCATCTTCAAAACAGCACCTACAGAGGGAGAGCTAATTGCAAATTGCCTTCAAGAGGCCAAAGGTATCGAAAGTATTGATTTGAATCTCGTTGCTTCGAAGCTGCGTGCGGCATACGATAAAATTTCATCAGGTCAGTCAAATAGTATTATATCGTGTCAGACCAGCACCACCGGTGAGTTTCACGGACAAACCCACGAAGATGGCAGTATCGCTTTCGTAATTCCAAACTCATCTAAAGACCCCGTCATTAATGGGAGTAAACTTGAGCCTCTGCTTCATCACGAACTTTTGCATGCTGCCGGAATTAAAGATGAAGATCTCGTTAAAAAAATGATTAAGGCCTGTCAAGAAAATGGAGAATTCAATGCTGCAAGCAACGAAGCTCCTACGCTAACTCCCGAGAATCAAACAGGTGTTTTAAATAATTTAGGAAATGGGACCGCCGTTACAAAAACAAGTGATGGTAAAACGGTCGGTGAATCCACAACTAAAAATAATCCTAAGAAAATTGACAGAAGTGTCGCAAGCGCAGCAGCAAAAGCCGGCAGTGGGTTAGATATGAAATCCGAGATTGCTAACGCAGAAAAAATCATTCCCTCCGCTGAAAAGCTAAACGTAGCTAAGGTCGACAAATCCCCTACTGGAAAAGAACAAGCACTTCGAGATAGCGTTCAAGAAAGTGCTCCGGTATTCAGAATGGCGAATCAGGCGATGGGCATCAGCAATACTCCTGCGCTTGCAGACTCACCAAGTTCAAATTCTGGATCCACATCGTCTTCGTCGTGGTCTTCGTCACCGTCATACACTTCTGGTGATTCAGAAACAGGATCGTCATCGCGCGGTTCAACAAGCTCTTCATCCGGCCAACGATATCAATCCCGTTACGGTCGCTATCAATCTAAATCCAACGGTGGAGTTGGGGCTGACGAATACGTAGCAGAAGAAATTGATTTAACGAAAAATACTGAATCCCAGGCAAAGAAAGCCGCAAACACCACGCGAACGCAAGCGTCTCGAACTGGTACATATCAGCCGGCGACTTTGGAGCCTGTTGAACCCTCTCAATCAAACTCAAGAGGCCCCGCATCCGTTGATCCCGAAGTTACAACGGGTAGAAAAAGAACGGGTTCAGCTTCCAATGGCGACATCGGAAGCGGCGGAGGATCCATCGCAACCGGTAGCGCTGGGGGCTCCGCAGATCTCAGCATAAGTTCCAATTCTGGTGGCGGAGGCGGCACCCAATCGGCTCAAAACCGATCTCGTTCAGCGGCTACCGCAAGCCGTGGCCCGGCCTCAACAAATCAGCAAGGCAGCCCTGCGCAAAGGCAGGAAATCATGACGACTTTAACAAACAACGACTATGTTTTAACGAAGCGAAAATTGAAAGATCCAAGCTTCTTAAACGAGCTTGAGGCCAACAACGTCAAGGTCGTCGACGGGAACGGCAGCAGCTGGGGCGCAAAATCCGGGACCACTATCTATTACGATGACGGCAACCGTTTCATACGTCAGAGGTAGTTCCCTCATATTCTAGAAATTATTAATCCAGATAAAACAAATACTTAAGTTGTTCCCAGACCTAACCGATAAACAAAATGAAGTCGCTAGTCTTTAATAAGGAGATTCATTTTGTTTGCGAAGGGTAAGCGCAACAAATCAATGGTGCTGTTAATCGTGGGAACCTTTTGGGTTGCTTACGTAGGCATTACTGCGACTCAATTTTACTTCAACGTTGCGGAAATGACTGAGCAAGTGATTGAAACAAAACATGCGCAAATGACTTTTGTCGAAGACAGTCAGATCTCCGCGCTCGTTGGCGAAAACACTGATCTTGTAAAAGCCAATCTCGACAAAGCTCGCGAACTAAATTTAATTCATTTCTATATTCTGCAAAAAGGTTCTGACGTTGTTAGTTTCCATAACAACAACGGCGATGCTGAAACCATCAATGCAGACTATAAAGTTTTTAACGAGATTTTGGCGACAAAGAATATCGCCTTCAGAACAATTAAGATCATGGATTACCGCCTGACAGTTGGCGTTTTCCAAAATAAAGCCCGTATCATCATGCAAACTGCATGGGATTATAAAGGGATGATCTTGCGTGACCTGGTTTCGGTGACAGTATTCTTGTCATTGATTGTTTGGCTGTTCTTAAAAGACATTATCGATCTAACAAAGATCCTGTCCTCTCGCGACCGCGAAAAGATGACAAAAATCCGCTCCCTTTCTAGGGAAGGCGCGACACTTCTGCATGCGGCACAAACTTACGAAGCGACACAAAAAACTCTGGCGTACGAGAACAAAGTATATACCGAGACTTTGACTCCCGCGATTGTTCACGAACTGAAGTCCGGCAGAAAAGCACCTTATGCATTCCAGACCTCTATGGTGCGCGTGGACCTAAACGGTTACACACAAATTTTCCTGGATAAAAAGGATGAGTACGTAAGCGACATGATGAATCAATACTTCATCCGCTCTCGTGAAATCATCGAACGCTATAATGGTTTGATCTATCAATACGTGGGGGACGAAATCGTATTCCACGTTAAAGAGTGCCAAGGCGTGAATTCGCAAGCAATGTCTCTGGCCTGTCTGCGTGCGATCTTTGAAGTGGCCCAAGATATTGAAGATCATCTTCCCGCGGGAGCAGATCACTATTTTAAAGTAAAAGGTTCTTTCGTTATTGGTAAAATCCGCTTCGTTCCCCAGGATTCTGGTTACGGACTTTCTGGATTGCCACTTATCGAATCTGCACGATTATTAAGTCAAGTCGATGAAAAAGCCAAAAGCTCGATCACCTTCTATAGCGAAGCAAGTTCATCCGTAAATGATCTTTGCACGATCGCCGAGACGAAAAGCACAATGTTAAAAGGTTTTTCGACACCAGCAACTTTGTGCAAAGTAAATGACTTTACCTCGATTGACAGACTCTTGGGTCGTCATCAACTTGAAAAGCTTACTTACTATCGCAGTGATAGCGATTTGATTTGCATCTATCGTTTCTTGGAAAAGTCTTTGCAAGAAAAAGACGAAATCAGTTTCTTCCGCGTGTTCTCTGTTTTGAAAACTTTCAAAGTAAATCAAACAAGCCTGCAACAAGTGGCTGGCTTTGAAAAACTTGTGGAAACTGCATACAAGCTGAATAAGCAAAAAGGCATCTCAGATAAAGTTCTTGCATCCGTCGTCTCTTTGGCTTCGAACTTGATCCCACATGCTTTCGTTGAAAGTTCGTTGCTGGCAGTTCTTGAAAAATGTCTTGAGCACAAAGACCCACGCACGCAAGCAAACACGATCATCGTCCTTGGCGACCTTGCTCGCGATGTTAGCTTCCTCCGTCAGTATATCTACGCAAGTCACAACCGTGTCTCTGCAGATGCTTTGCTGGTGACGGGTAAGCAGAACTTTGATTCTGAACTCGCGAAAAAACTTTTTGAGTTCCTAGAATCAAAAAATCCACTGTTCCGCGCAAGCGGTAGCTTTGTGGTCAAGCACTTGGCTGACCACTACAAATCAACGGATCCAGTCTTCTTTGAAACGAATACGGATCTTAAAAAGCTCCTTAAAAAAGCAGCTTAAAAAACCTTTCCGCGAAAGACCCAATTCTAGGAATTGGGTTTCTAAAATCGGAACCGAACCCTCCAAATCCCATATATATGACCTGAGTGCCGATTTCGGACGGCAAGCCCTTTGCTTTACCCCTTATCAACCGGACATCCGGACAACAAAGGAGCAAATCAATGAAGCTAAAAGCACACTCATCTAAGGTAATTTTTTATCTTAAGGATGCGATCAAAGAAGCCATCCTTGGCGACGAAAACAAGTACCGTGAAAAGAATTGGGATATGCACCCATCCCTTGATCACGCAAATTCTAAACACTATTTGTCTGTGGGAGTTGATGGAAGAATCAACTATAGCTCTGGGCAAGCAAATGAGATGCTTGAGTACCGATAACTCAAGCAGCTTTTTTACTATGCCTTTTTTAGGCGAGAAGAAATCCAAGGCCAAATCATCGGAATCAAAGATACGCCGATCACGCCAAAGATCACGATGTGGAAATTTCTTTTTACCACTGGCAAGTTTCCAAAGAAATGTCCCGCCAGGATAAAGATAAAGACCCAAGCAATCGCACCAATCACATTGTACGAAATAAACTTTCTGTACTTCATGCTACCGATACCCGCCACAAATGGCGCGAATGTTCTAACAATCGGTGCAAAACGAGCGGCCACGATAGTGAAAGCTCCCCATTTGTCATAAAAGTTTTGTGTATCGATCAAGTATTGCTTTTTAAAAAAGCGGCTGTCGATTTCAAAGACCTTGGGACCGAACTTCTTACCCAAGTGATAGTTGACGGTGTCACCCAAGATCCCGGCAATCGTTAAAGAGCCCAACAAAATCCAAAGATTCAAACCGCCCTCGACCGTCGTCAATGCACCCAGCGCAAACAACAAAGAATCCCCAGGCAAGAACGGCGTCACAACCAAACCTGTTTCACAGAAAATCACCAAAAACATGATCACATAGATCCACGGACCAAAATACGCCATCCACTGAACCAAATGCTGATCAAGATGCAAAATAATATCGATAAGGTGAGACATAGAGTTTCCTTTTTAAATTCAACCGAGCATAACAAACCGATTGACGGTCCCCAAAGAAAATTTATGCTTTTAGTACGAGGGGACATAAATGAAACAACTCATCATCATTCTTACTGCACTGTGGTCATTATCAGTTCATGCGGCGCCAGCTGTTTCCGAGCTTCCAGAGGACGCTTGCGACAGTTTGAAATGCACAAAAGTTATGAAATCCATTCTTTCCGGATTCAACAACACTCCACATGCAGTCAGCCTGGAGCCAGCAGTCTACAGTGGTGGTTGCTATCATCTGGGAGATCTAAATCCTGACCACGAACACTTTGCCGAGTTGATGATTGATCAATTGGATAACGGGACAACTTACTTCTCCACAATGTTTGCTTACTTCTATCCAGAAAATCCTTATGCAAACTGGGATCTGACAAAAGGACGTCAAGAGGCTACCGACTACGCCAGACAGAACGCTCGCATCCAAGAAGGAAGCAACGCCTCACGAGTGGTTATGACTAACTCTGAAGGAGGCCCCGCGATTGTCTATTACATGCGCCAAGACCCCGTAACAAAAACGATTTACTACATCACGTACGGCGGTTTCGGGCCGCAAAGTACAAAAATCTTTTGTACGATGAACAAAAATCTGTAGTTGGATTTATTTTTTTTCTGATAACCAGGTCAAGGTCTGATTCTCGTAAAAACTACGGTCAAGAAGGACCTTGGCGTCTACCCAGCCGTCATCGGTATAATTTTTTTGCCAGCCAGCACCCCATGGGTTTTGCACCCTCACCCGATCAACACACTTGCCTTTCGAGTTACAGGCTTTACTGAACGCCGTCACCACGACCGAGTGGCCATAGCCTTTACACTGTTCGATTTTTTTTGCTGTAAGTGGTTCCTGCGCGCAAAAATCAAATACGACGGGCTGGCCTGTTGACAGGATATCTTTGATCTTTTCTGACGTTTCTTTGTAGTTTGATTTTTTACCCACAGACGGAAAGATATTTAATTTCCAATCTCCCTTTAGACTTAGCTGCTCCTTAAAATCCCAACATTTATCAGGAACCAAAGCCTTATCCAAAAATCTTTCATAGGTATCTTCAGAGAACGCCTTAAGCATTTCTTCTTGAGGAGTTTTTATTCCGCAATTTTCCACTAACTCTTTTGATTTTTCAGCGGCAAAAAGATCTGCGGCTCTCTGGCCACTTTTCTTTTTGATTTTTACATATTCATTATAGGCTTTGGTAAATTTGTTCCAGATTTCCGATTCGATTTTTTGCGCCTCTTTTAAATCTGAAACGCTCGATGTGAATTGATCAAACGGAGCGCAGGTTTCGCGTGCAATCCCACCGGAACCGATAGCATTTTGCAAAGTCAAAGCCGCATTCGATCCACTGATATTCAAACCTTCATAATTAAAGCGATCAGTTCGGTCTTGATCTTCCGGCAATGTTTTGCCAAATCGGGAAAGATCCAAGGGAGAAACTCGATCCTTTTCGGGCATCTCGGCACAGTTCGCGATTTTTCTTGCGACACAATTGGCTTGATCAAAAAGGGCCGCGGCCGTGAAGGCATAGCAGATCCCCACGGTGTCTTGTGATCGCAGAGCTGGCATACTGATAGGATTTTTTGGAACTTCTGAATCTTTCTCCATGGAATATTCAGAATCCACGATTTTGAATCCCATCCATGCTTTAGCCCCTGGGCTCACAAGATAGGTCAGTAATCCAAGCGCTATAAACAGTCTCATAACTATATGTTAAAGGAAAAATTTACTACAGAGGAAGGGCCACAACACAATCTTGCCAATAGACCAGACTTGCGATGTTCAGAAATAAAAAAAGCGATCACTAAGGATCGCTTTTTCGTTTTTTGCGTCTGCATTCAGCTTGGCTGTCCAGCAAACAAATGGCGGAGAGTGAGGGATTCGAACCCTCGAGCCCCGCGAAGGGCTGCCAGTTTTCAAGACTGGTGTATTCAACCACTCTACCAACTCTCCGTCGACCGTTCTATGGGTTTTGACGTGAGTTATCAAGCGGTTGTTGTAATGACGCACAGCATATTTAAGACCTACACCGGCTGTGAGGCCCTAATCACACTATTTGATTTCGGTTTTACCGCCCATGTACTTTTGAAGCGCCTTTGGAACTGCGATTGAGCCATCTTCACGTTGATAGTTCTCAAGAATCGCCACCAAAGTACGTCCCACCGCCAGGGCAGAACCGTTCAATGTATGAACGAACTGAGGCTTACCACCAGCAGAACGGAAGCGGATATTTGCACGACGAGCTTGGAAATCTTCAAAGTTCGAGCATGAGCTGATCTCGCGGTAAGTGTTTTGACCCGGAAGCCATACTTCAAGGTCATGAGTTCTAGCAGATCCGAAGCCCATATCCCCCGTGCACAAAAGCATACGGCGGAAAGGAAGCTCAAGATCAATCAGAACTTGCTCTGCATGAGACGTCAAAGCCTCGTGAACTTCATAAGACTTATCAGGATGACAGAAAGTCATAAGCTCAACTTTGTCGAACTGATGCTGACGAATCAAACCCTTCGTATCGCGTCCGGCACTGCCTGCCTCAGAACGGAAGCAAGGGGAGTAAGCACAGAAGCTTTGTGGAAGATCTTTTTCATCCAAGATTTCGTTATTGTAGTAATTTGTAACTGGAACTTCCGCTGTCGGAATCAAATAAAGATCAGAACCTTCCAAATGGAAAACGTCTTCTTTAAATTTCGGGAAGTTACCTGTACCCGTCAAACTGTTTGAATTCACCATGAATGGCGGAATCATTTCAGTATAACCATGACGAGTAGAATGCATATCCATCATGAACTGAATCAATGAGCGCTCAAGCTGAGCCGCCGCCCCCTTAAGGAAAGCAAAGCGAGTACCTGTAGTTTTACCAGCGCGTTCGAAGTCGATGATGTTTAGCTTTTCACCAAGCTCCCAGTGCTCTTTTGCTTTGAAAGAAAACTTTGGAATTTCACCCCAAGTTTTAATAACTTGGTTTTCTTTCTCAGAAGAACCAACCGGCACAGAAGAGTGCGGTTTGTTCGGCATCACAAGAGCCAAATTCAAAACTTGTTGGTCTGCTTCAGAAGCTTTTGTTTCAAGATCTTTTACGGAACCTTTGATTGTTTCCACTTCTGCCAAAAGCGAGGAAGCATCTTTGCCTTCGCGTTTTAGTTTTCCAATCTCGCCGCTCAATTTATTTTGATTGGCTTTCGCAGTTTCCGCCTGAGCGATCATCTCTTTGCGCTTTTTATTAAGCTCCATGATTTGATCCAGGATTTCCGGAGTACCACCACGATTGATCAAAGCCTGCTTATACTCATCGTAATAAGAAGCTCCATTTTCAGCTTTTTTTTCCAGAAGTTTAATATCGATCATTGTTCAGAAGTCCTCGGTTAAGGTGCGACCAGTATATACATTCTTAAAAGCATCCCGACAAGGACGACAATCAAATCAAAAATTAAGATTTGCGCAAAACTCCACTGGGAAAGGAGTTTCATGATAACTGCCATGACAACAATCGTCGCGAAAATCAGAGCGAATGTTCCATAGCCAATCAATTCCTGACCGATCAATGCCAGAGTCATCCCGACAAAGAAGCCTGTGATCAGTCGCAAAGAAATATGCAAAACTGTCATCGTCGTGGATTTTACGCCCTCTTGAACATTATTTGAAAAACTACTTAGTTTGTCGCCGATTCCCATGATGGCATCCTCCGTAAACGTCCCGTACTCAGTGTTAATTGCCGAGTCTATTTAACTTGTTTTCTATTTCAGCACGATCTGGAGCATTTGGGGAGAGGCCTAAGTATTTATTGTAGGCCTGTGCTGCGGAGCGAATATCACCCTTGATCTCATAGATCGCCCCTTGTTCCCGATAAATTTCCGCATAACCACTTTCACGAGCCGCAGCCAAAGCAAGCATGTCTTCTGCCACTTCTAAAGATGCTGACTGACGATAACACTGGGCCGCCCTGACATAAATATCCGCCCCTTGAGGACGAAGTTTCATGGCCTGGGAGTATTCCCCTGCACACTCTGTGAACTGTTTGCGAGCCGCATACACTTCTGCCGCCAGGATGTATGAATCCGCGATATTTGGATTTAGCTTCTTTTCCATCTTCGCTGCTTCTACGGCGCCATTCAAATCACCCGAAGAAAAGGCTGCTTTACCAATGTTGTACCAGGTCCGAGGGTAGTTCGGGTTCGTGGCCTGAACACGTTTAAATTGTTTGATCGCATCATCATAGCGAGCAGTTTCCAAATACAATTTTCCCGCTTGGAATAAAGCTTCACCATCAGAGGGATCAAGAATCGCCGCCTGAAGGAACGCTTTCAAAGATTTATCGTTAAGTCCCAAAGCCTTATAGCTTTCACCAAGACCCAACCAACCTTTTTTATTCCGCTGATCGGCCTCGACGACTCTTTCATAAATATCTTTGGCTTGATTCCAGCGATCCTCCGACTTCATCACCTCTGCCAAAGCAATACGGTAATCTAATGTATACGAGAATCGTTTTATCAATTCATTAAGGTACGTAATGCCGGAATCCACACCATTCGTGGCTGCCAACATTTTTGCATAAGTGATTTGCGCTTCTGGATTCGTTCCATCAACCTCAACAGCTTTCGTTGCAAAGCGAACGGCATCTTTTCCGGCGATTTCTTTCCGCTCAATTTCCTTTTTATTTAAAGGCATGATCGATAGAGCCAAAGAGCCGTTTGCTTTAGAAAGCAAAATATATGTTTCGATGTCACCGTCATACGCTTTCAACGAGCGCATGCCGTAATTGACGGCTCCAGCCATATTGTTTTTACGGAATTCTAACAATGCCAATCCACGCAAGACTTCATAGTTATTTGGAGCGATACGAATGGCATTCGTTAAAACAGTCGTGGCTTTTGCAAAGTCAAAACGCTGAGACAGATAATCAGCTTGAGTCACATATGCAGAAACCAGTTTCGGTTCAGCTTTAATAGCTTTGTTAAGCCACTCAATCGCTTCGAAACTTTGATTTAATTGCCACAATGCTTTTGCCGCTTTTAGTGCTGCAGTTCCATTCTTGGGATCCGATTCAAAAGCCGCTTTAAATTCTGCTTGGGCCGCAAGATAGTCACCTTGGCGCACGTATTGGTCACCCAAGAACAGAATGTCGCTGGTCTGATTTTTACCACCAGAAATTTTATCCGAACCACCCAGGCGCAACACCAACTGACGAAGACCGCCGTTGTTCGGGTTCAGTGCAAACGCCTTTTGGGCCATGCTTAGGGCCTTTTTCTTTTCATTTCTTTCAACGTAAATTTCAGCCAGAACCTGCAAGCCTGTCGACTCGACGATAGGGGAAACCTGGCTTTTTGATTCCAATGCTGCACTTAAGAAGCTAAACGCAGAATCCGATTTTTTAAATCCGCGATACTCCGTGATGCCCATCAAAATCTTGGCTTCACGATGCTTAGGATTCTTGGCCAGAACGTTTCTTAAAACTTGCGATGCCTCATTGTATTTATCAACAGACATATAAAGCTTACCCAACATGACTTGTGGATGAAGCCATTTGTCCCACATCTGGCTGGCTTTTTCAAAATAGGGGACTGCGTTGTTATAGTCTTTTTCCAACTCTAAAAGCTCCGCCTTATACGTATAAAGAATCGGCACCAGAGAAAACTGCTCGGGGCTTTCCAAAGTCGCTTCAATATTACTGCGGGCTTCGCGGAATTTACCAAGCGTTAACAGTTTAACTGCCTCACACACGCGACCAAATGGACTTACGACATTGATGGCGCGAGTAGACTGCGTCACGGCGGAGATGGTTTTGAAATCCTGGGCATCTTGTTTTGCAAATGGCCAAAGCTCTCTGTAAACCACACATAACAATCCACGCACTTCAAGATTTGAAGAGGAACCTTCCACGATAGAGACAAGTTTATTTTGCGCATCCAAGTACGATTCAAAAGTATCGTACTCCATTGCAACCAAGGCTTCGTTCAACTTCTTTTTAACGTCAGCATCTGACATCGGAGATGACTGCTTGGCTGGAGCTAAGAGATGAATTTTATCTCCGCGCGCAGGTCCGTCATCCATCAACAACCAAATACCAATAAGAATGACAGCGGCAAGCCCCAATAGTGGCAGCTTTAAAGTTTTTACGAGCTGATCTTTCTCCATGTTTTTCAAATTTGAAAGATCAATGACGGTCGCTTTCGCATCCGTTTTTGTTTTATTTGAAGAAATAGTTCCCGGAATAGTCACGGGCGCCACTTGCGATGGGACATCATAAATATCAATTTTTCGACCCGCATTGGGATCGACTTTGATATTCGCCAAGCTTTCTTTCGTTGGACCACCAGGAATGGTCGACGAAGAATTTGTTTGGCCAGACGGTGGTTTCATTATCACCGTTTCTGCTTCCATCTTTTGAACTTTTTTTGGATCGACGTCGACAACACCTTCAAGTGCTTCGAGCAACTTATCATAGAACGCAGGCTCTTTAGAAATCTGTGTCCACTGACCGTCAGGCAATTTCGAAATCATCTCCTGACCCGAAAAAACACCCTCACCAATCATGCGAAGAATGGCTTCCGTAGAGTAAGGGCCTTTAACTTGCCCACTGCGTGTTCGAACTACCCAGGTGATTTGTATGCGAGACATAGATGCTTAATAATACTGGCTTTTTTGTCAAACAACCAAGCTCCCCTGATTCCGATGTCTCACTCTGTGCTTTAGTCGGGAAACTGGTTCCAAAGTTGAACTGCAAACCCATATTGGAATTACCTCTAGTTCCGATTTGAGTGCGGATCCCCGGCGGAGTTGCCATCAAATCAAGCACGTTCGAGATGAGGGCTGTCTCAATCTGGCACAGACCTTGCTCTAGGGAAAAGAGTCTTTTAGTTATTTGGGGGAACCTCTCGTGATTAAAAATGCTTTGATTGCAGTATACATCCTACTAGTCCTTGCGATTTCCGCAGTGGCTCGTGCTGGTGTATTACCAAACAACGCAGTCAACGGCGATGAAATCACTGGAACAGAATCCTCAAACTACAACTATCAGACACGTGTAGGTGAAGTTGCGGTTTTGGCTGATGGAACTTTCGTTTTAGTTCTTGATGCACAAAACACAATCCTTCTTCAATCCGACTTCGATCTTACACCTTTCATCGGTTTCAAAGTTATGATTAGCGGTATCGAACAAGAGCATCAGCTTGCTCCCGCATATGGAAGTTATTCTGTGGATCCCCTCCCTGGAATGGCTTCTGGGAATAAGACGATTGTCTTCGTAGTGTTCGGTATCTCTGAGGTTACTCAGTAATCGTAAAGGTCTCAGCCCCAATCCCCTCCGTGGGCTGAGATCATTTTTTTTAGTCCTAACAGGGTCAGCATAAATCCCCTCCTTGCTGGCCCTTTTTTTTGCCTTTTTTCTGCAACTAGAGATCCTTGAACGAAGATTCATCGAAATCAATTTGTTCTACCCGTCGCTGCGGTCGGCACGTCATCGTGACTCATCGGCGCCGGCTTTGCCGGTTCGCGCATCCATGCGCCGCCGAAGGCCTCTCTTCGGACGGGCAGCTCAAATTGCTTCCGCTGAATTTTGCTGGGTTTGTTGAGACATGTTCAAACAAATGGGCAGAAGAGGGGGTTTATACGATTGTCGGACTTTTTTTAAATGATTAGATTCCTGTGGTTCTATGGGAGTCTTTGGTTGTTCGTGGGATTCCATCTCTTTTTGATAATCTTTTAAATGTTTAGTTGGTTTGTTGATTCTTGGCTGTACCATTTAGTTGGTGGATAGAGCTAATTGGGTTCTTTTGGGGTTGGCTGGGGTTTGTTTCTTCGTTGGGCTTCGTTCTCGGCAGGACGAAGCAGATTTTCTTTTTCAACGGCCAGTTTCTTTGGTTGTTGAGTCTTCTCCGGTTCGCCGCATTGCATCTATTGCTGCAGCTCCTACATCGATTCCTTCTAGTGCAGTCGTTGCTTCTGAAATTAAAAGTTCTTATCGGATGCGAATGATTACATGGCTTCGCAAATCGGAGCATAAGCATGCAGAACAGATTGGGTCACGGTCAGTGTCATCTGAGAATATTGGGAAAAAGTTTAAACTTCGCGATTCTTATTTTGAATTTAAAGTCACCAATCATCACAACAGACCGCTTATTTTTGAGAATCGTGTAAGTTATTTGCGATTTCATTTTTGTGATCATAGTGGAGTGGCTTTGCAGAATCTATTTAATACCGGAACAGCGGGGACATTCTATTTCCAAGAAGGTCACGTGGTGGCTTTGCGGTCGATTAAGAAAGAGCCGTTTTGTTCGATAACGATTCGTCGAAAAGATAATATTCAAGAAAAACTAAAAGTCAGTTACTCGGTCATCGAGAAGAAAGCTGATTTTCGTCAGCTACCAAATTTCACTGGCGTTCGATTCTGGTACGGCAACAACTCGCCAGGTGAAATTGTTCAGGAGATTTCTTGTTACACTCCGGTCATCAATCCCAAACAGACTGAATATGACAGCCTTACGGGGCAAGATCTCGCTTATGCTTTTCATATGAATTTAGCTTATTAAAAATTGGGGTGACCAACAGGACTTGAACCCGAAAAAAAGGCAGGATTTTTGATCCTGCCTTTTTTGATTTAGATTTTTGAGTTGGGGCTACTCTTGGCGGCGGATTTTTGCGCCTAAGCTTGAAAGCTTGTCTTCTAGTTTTTCGTAGCCACGGTCCAAGTGGTAGATGCGGCTTACTACTGTTTCGCCGCTTGCGACCAGGCCGGCTAGGACTAGGGAGGCTGAGGCACGTAGGTCAGTTGCCATTACTGGAGCGCCTGTTAGTTGGCCTGGGTTTCCGCGGATGACGGCTACTCTTGTTTTTGGAGTGATGTCAGATCCTAGGCGGCAAAGTTCTGTTACGTGCATGAAGCGGTTTTCGAAAACCGTTTCTGTGATCACGCTTGTGCCGTTTGCAACAGTCATCAAGGCCATGAATTGGGCTTGAAGATCTGTTGGGAACAATGGGTGAGGAGCCGTCGTCACATCGACCGCTTCCCATTTATCAGCAGGGAATACAGTCATTGTGTCTTTTGTTGTTTCGATTTTGAAACCAGATTCGCGCATTTTCAAAATCAAGGCTTCCAAGTGTGCGGGTACACAGTTCGTAACTGTTACTTGGCCTTTTGTGATTGCACCGGCGATCAACAAAGTACCCGCTTCGATACGATCTGGCATGATCGCGTGTTTTGCTGGATGCAATTTTTCAACACCTTCGATGCGGATAACTGAAGTACCGTGGCCTGTGATTTTTGCACCCATCTTATTTAGGTACTCTGCAAGGTCGACGATCTCTGGCTCTTTTGCGGCGTTTTCAAGGATAGTCACACCTTTTGCAAGCGTGGCTGCCATCATCACATTCTCTGTTCCACCCACTGTCACAGTTTCAAACAAGAATGTTGAACCCTGAAGTTTCGGAGAAGCTGCGTGAACGTAACCTTCTTTTTGTGTGATAGTTGCACCCAAAGCTTTGAAACCGTCCAAGTGCAAATCGATCGGACGCGAACCAATAGCGCAGCCACCGGGTTGAGAAACCACGGCTTCACCATATTTCGCCAGCATCGGCCCCATACACAGGAAGCTTGCACGCATTTTACGAACCAGGTCGTAGGATGCTTCGAAAGATTCAGGCTTATGCACAGTCACGTGAAATTCATCGCCAACCCATTTTGTTTCGCAGCCCAAGCTGTTTAACAATTCAGAAGTGGATTCGATGTCTTTTAGTTTCGGCATGTTTGTGAAAACGTGATTGCCTTCAGCTAGCAATGTTGAAAACAGAATCGGAAGAGCCGCATTTTTTGCGCCACTTGCTGCTACTGTACCTTTAAGTGGGCCATTACCCATCACAACCATTTTATCCATGCTTCACTCCTGCGATAACTCTATCAAGCCCTGAAAGATCTTTCAGTACGCGCACGTTTTTAAAAATATTTAAATCAGAATAATAACTCTGCATTGCAGAGCCTTGGCTCATGCCCATTTCCATCATCATCACGGACTCTGATGACAAGTATGGAGCATACGCCTTGGACCACGATTTCAAAAGTGCTAATCCATTGTCTTCTGCGAATAGTGCAGTAGATGGTTCAAACTTTCTTACGTTCTCCTGCACTGCCGGATCATTGTTCGCAATGTAGGGAGGATTAGAGACTAATATGTCTATCGTGTTCTGTCCCATGAAGTTCCTGCAAGATGCCATTACAAGATCGACATTGGATGCATCTGCATTAACAAACTCCGCCCGATCAGCCAATCCCAGGTTCTGGGCATTGCGTTTAGCAACCGCGATCGCATCAGCTGACACATCTACGGATACTAACTTGGCATTTGGAAGCTCTTTAAGAATGCTAAGGCCCAAACAACCGGTGCCCGTTCCTAAATCAAGGATCGTGTATGGTTGGTCTTTATCTTTGGCCCATGCCAAAACTTCTTCAACGATTTGTTCTGTTTCTGGACGAGGGATCAAAGTTGCCGGGGAAACTTCAAACCGGGATTTATAGAAATCACGGTAACCCAGGATATACGCGACGGGCTCACCCTGACCACGGCGACGAACCAATTCGCGCAGACCCGCCAGTTCGGCTTCGGATAGAGGCTGGTCGAACTTTAAGTAAAGCTGAATGCGCTCAAGCTTTAAGCTGTGGGCAAACAAAAGCTCCGCATCGAGGCGAGGCGTCTCTATCTTTTTATCTTTGAAAAATGCGGTGGTCTTATCGAGTACTTCTTTGAGTTTCATTAGCCCTAAGCAGAGGTCTGTTTTTTAAGAGCCTCTGCTTGGAAGTTAGCAACGAGTGGGTCAATCAGCAACCCAAAAGATCCGCTCATGACTTGATCCAGCTGATGGATCGTAAGACCAATACGGTGATCAGTAATACGTGTCTGAGGGAAGTTGTAAGTACGGATACGTTCTGAACGATCGCCAGTACCGATTTGGTCCAAACGAACATCAGAAGCTTCTTTACGTGCTTTTTCATCTTCAATTTGCTGAAGTTTTGCGTAAAGGATTTGGAATGCACGCTCACGATTGGCAGATTGGGATTTACCTTCTTGGCACTTCACATCAAGACCCGTTGGCAAATGCACAACACGCACTGCTGACTCAGTTCTATTGACGGACTGACCGCCCGAACCTTGAGAACGCATTGTTTCAATACGCACGTCAGACATTGGGATGTTCACTTCTTTGATTTCCACTTCAGGGATCACAGCAACTGTTACGGTGGACGTATGAATACGACCCGCAGCCTCAGTAGCTGGAACACGCTGAACGCGGTGAACGCCAGATTCGAATTTCAATTTGCTGAATACGGAATCCCCAGAAACGGAAGCGATGATCTCTTTTGCTCCCCCGACGTTACCTTCGGAGAAAGAAATGACTTCAACTTTCCAACCTTGGGAAGAAGCATAGTGAGTATAACCACGGAACATCTCTTCGGCGAACAAAGAAGCCTCGTCACCGCCCGCGCCCGCACGAATCTCAAGAATGATATTCTTGTCGTCGTTTGGATCTTTCGGGATTAAGGCGATTTTCAGTTGTTCTTCAAGCACCGGAAGGGCCGCTTCAAGTTCTTTTACTTCTTCACGGATCAACTCGCGCATTTCTGGATCTTGTTCGGCCGTCAGAAGTTCTTTGCTGGCCTTTAAGTTCTCAGACTTTTTCTTGTAATCGCGGAAAGGGACAACAATCTTTTCCAAGTTCCCTAGCTCTTTCATGAGAGCGCGGTATTGAGTTTGGTTTGAAGCAATGTCAGGACGCTGAAGTGACATATTCACTTCTTCGTAACGTGATTCAACTTCTTCCAATTTCGAGAACATGGGGATTGCTCCTAGGTCAGCTGCAAGATCGAGTTGGTATTCAGAAATGAAAATGCGGTTCGAGTAAGGAACCGCATTTCACATAAGAGAGTCCTCCTGATGGAGGTCTGCAATTTACTTTTTGCCGTAACGTTTTTTGAAACGATCGATACGACCTTCAGTATCCATTACACGCTGTTTACCAGTGAAGAATGGGTGAGATGCTGAAGAGATCTCAACTTTAACAAGAGGGTACTCTTTACCGTCTTCCCACTTAACCATTTCGTTAGAGTGAAGAGTAGAAGTTCCCAAGAAACTGAAGTCACAAGAGATATCCTTGAAAACTACAGTATTAACTTTTGGATGAAGGTTTTGTTTCATGACCTGATTCCTTTTAAATAATTTAACCTGTGGGTCTTAAGCTGTAAGGATGTAACACAGGGGTTACCCGCTGTCGAGCATTAATCGCTGCTTTTTTTAGCACCCGAAAGACCTTAATTTACCACAAATAGTTTATAAAATACCTCATAATATCAGTATCTTAGTTAAATTCTCGGGGCCACCCAGTCAATTCCTAATGAGACCCCTTTCGGCTTTAAAACCAGACCTGATTTGCACCACAACCGTTGCCTGATTGAAACTTGTGATTTTCTGCCACCTCACAGATATTCCCTGAATCAAAGAGGAATTTATGAAACGTCTATTGCCTATTTTCGCAATTTTATTGGTTACACAAGCGGCGAAAGCCGAAAAGATCTACTGCTTTTTTACGGAGCCCTTTATTAATCTGACTTATGATTCTGACACCAATCAGGTGGCTCACAGCAGCCCCGGTGAAAATGATCAAACGGGTGTGGCTCAAGTCATCTTTGATAAAGGCGGCAAGATTCAAATTTCCGTCGTGGGAGTTAACAACACCATGGTGATTGATACAACAAAAACAGGCAGTGACGGAATGTCAGATTTTATCTATCCATTTGAAGCTATCATCAATGGCACCTTGTACGGCGGTTGCGAGACTGACCATTTGAAAAAAAAGCTAAGCACTTTGCACGGCTATAGCCAAAAATAGAAATCACTTAAGGGAGCACACAAGCTCCCTTTGTTTTATCCGCAAAGTAAAAACTGCTTTCCACAAATTGTGTTTTTGAAAATTGAACTTCGCCTGCCTGAGGATCAACTATTTTTCGTCAATCAATGGCATAACCACCTCTGTTTCTTAAACGGAGGAGAACAATATGAAGATCCTGAAAATCGCTCTGGGCGCCCTTTTCCTGGGCTTATCAGGTTGCGGAGACAGTGGCGGCGGAAGCGGAACTGCGACAACGGCATACACTATTTCAAACGGTCAGTGTTACAACAACTCACAAGTCGTCGATTACAGCTACTGTACAAATTTATCAAATTACTATCAGGTGAATTCTTACTGCTACAACCCAAGTGGCGTCCGCGTCGATGATGGCTACTGCCGCAGTAACGGCTATCTAAACTTACAACCAAGACAATGCAACGACGGCCGATTCTTCATGCCCCGTCAGGGAAAAATGCACGAAGTAAATTGCCGCAGCAGAAACTGCCGAGACAACCTAATGTTCGACGACCACGGAAAACCCGTTCACTGCCGCTAATTTTAGAATAAAAAAGGGAGTCTTGCGACTCCCTTTAAATCTATTTTCTATTTTCGCGAGCGCAAGCTCGTTATCCGTTTCCGGACATCGCTTTCAAGAAGTCAGCGTTGGACTTAGTGTTACCCACTTTATCCAACAAGAAGTCCATCGCATCGACAACGTTCATAGGTGCCAATACTTTTCTTAGGATCCACAGACGGTTCAAGTCTGCTTTATCAATCAACAAGTCCTCTTTACGAGTACCTGATTTATTGATGTCCATACAAGGGAAGATACGTTTTTCCATAAGCTTACGATCCAAGTGGATCTCGGCATTACCGGTACCTTTAAATTCCTCGAAGATAACTTCATCCATACGAGAACCTGTGTCGATCAACGCTGTTGCGATGATCGTCAAAGATCCACCCTCTTCGATGTTACGAGCAGCACCGAAGAAACGTTTTGGCTTGTGAAGAGCGTTGGAGTCCACACCACCTGACAAGATTTTTCCTGACGGCGGAACAACCGTGTTGTATGCGCGGGCCAAACGAGTGATGGAATCAAGCAGGATAACGACGTCATGCTTGTGCTCAACCAAACGTTTTGCTTTTTCGATAACCATCTCTGCAACTTGAACGTGACGAGTTGGTGGTTCATCGAACGTTGACGATACAACTTCACCTTTAACGGTACGTTGCATGTCTGTCACCTCTTCCGGACGTTCATCGATCAATAGAACGATCAACTTCACTTCTGGGTGATTTGCAGTAATCGCGTTGGCGATTTGTTGCATAAGAACTGTTTTACCTGTTCTTGGAGGAGCAACGATCAATGCGCGTTGACCTTTTCCAAGTGGCGCCATCAAGTCCACAACACGAGTCGTGTAATCGCCCGGATTGTGTTCAAGTTTCAAACGCTTATTTGGGTAAAGCGGCGTCAAGTTGTCGAACAAGATTTTGTCTTTACCTTTTTCAGTTGTCTCGAAGTTTAGAGAATCAACTTTCAAAAGTGCGAAGTAACGCTCGCCCTCTTTTGGTGGACGAACAGTACCTGTCACCGTGTCACCCGTTCTCAAGCCGAAGCGACGGATTTGAGAAGGAGAAACGTAGATATCATCCGGACCTGGAAGGTAGTTATAGTCTGGCGAACGCAAGAAACCGTAACCGTCCGGCAGGATTTCAAGAACACCAGAACCGTAAATGTCCTGACCAAGTTTCGCTGCACGTTTCAAGATTTCAAAAATCATATCCTGACGGCGAAGACCGGCAGCATTTTCGATTTTAAGTTTTGTAGCAAGCTCAGTCAGCTGAGTGATGTTTTTGGATTTCAAATCCTTAGACGATAACCAAGATTTCTCTTCGTCAGTCAGTTGGATGTCTGCCAAATCTACATCAGGCTGTTGTTGAGTTGCGTTTTGATCATCACCACCTGGCTGGTGGTCTTCATTTCTTCCGCGGTGGAAGTCACGACGAGGGCCATTGTTGTGGCGGGGGCCACGGTCTCTGTCGTTACGATCGTTTCTGTCATTTCTATCACCACGGTCATTGCGGTCGCCGCGATTATCGCGGTTGTCTCTATTGCTGGGGCGGAAATCACGACGTTGGTGTTGTTGTGGACGATCTTGTCTTTGTTGTTGTTGCTGTGGAGCTGGCTCTGAAGAACCGGCTGCGGAGGCTTCAGCTGGAGCTGGTGCAGCGGGTGCTTGGGGAGGAGGTTCTGCTGCGACAGGTGCTGCAGTGACTTCTGGTGCAGACTCTACTGGAGCTGCTTCTGCAGACTTCGTGGTGCGAGTGCGTTTTTTAACGACTTCAACGCCTGATGAATCTTTTGGTTCGGACAAACAAATACTCCTTGTGGGATTTAAATAAAGAAAGAAAAGGGAAATACTATATTAGAGATGGTCGACTGGACCTGATATCGTGTGCTTTTCCCCACTGTCCTTGAAATGGGGATATCTTGTCAACGGGAAAAAGGATGTCTTTGGAGTCCTATTTGGATACGACTCACTTTTTACCGACCCGAAAGCTGGCTCCAGTTGAAAGTTTACGAGTTCGACCAAAGCTTCGTCATTTCAAATACTTAGTATCATTATGAGGCGTTTCCGTTCCCTATCTGTAACCATAATAATAAGTATTTTTAGCGCAAGACTCTTAATTTTTCGCCCGCAATTCCGAAAAGTTATCTAGCTACTTTAAGCAATTCCAAGGAGTTAATGTGGAGGACACTGCAAAGGTTCCGGCACCAAGAACCCCTCTAAACCTAGAGGTTTCTTTCAAGCGTAATTATGCGCGTGAGGAAACTAAAGGCACGCTTAAGAATATCAGCATCTCGGGAGCCTTTTTAGAGTTTACAGGTGGCCAAGTGCGCGCCAATGAAAAATTGCACCTTATATTTGTCGTTGCAGGACGAGAGCGCAAGGTTGCCGCTCATATAATTTGGGCAAATTCAAATGGGTGCGGAGTGAAGTTCATGCCCGTGAACAACAGAGACGTTCAAATCGTTGATGATTTGATTTATTTCGTTGAGAACGGTCGCAGTGAATCTCGCTCAGTGATTGATTCGATCTTTAAAAAGGTCGGATAAGTTATCACAAAGTAGCTCGTTGTAGGTTTAAAATAAAAAAGCCCACTGTTGAAGTGGGCTTTTTACTTTTTCAGAGATTCTGTTTCGAATCTCCGGTTTTACTAAGTTCCTACGTGAGTGTTGTCCATTGATTGTTGTTCAAGTTCACGTTGTCTGCGTTTCTTTCTCATCACGATCAAGATTGCAAGACCTGCTGCTGCCAAACCAACTACACCCAAAGCCATAGTTGTGTCGTTATCCATTCCACCGGGAGCTGCTTCCTGGTGCGGTTGATTCATAACCGGCATTGGAGGAGGCGGTGGAGGCGGAGCCATATTTTGGGCCATCTCAGGTGGCGGAGGAGGAGGAGGTGCCATCTGATCAGCTGGAGGTTGCATGTCTGGTGGAGGTGGAATATCAGCAGCTGCCTGTTGTGGAGGAGCTTCTGGCATCGGCGGAGCCTCTGGCATTGCTGGTGCTTCCGGCATTGGAGGAGGCGCTTGAGTTCCTGCTACTTCTTGATGCTGTTCCGTTGGAGCTGTAGCTGCGGCAGCAACTTGGCCACCTTTCCAGTATTGCAATTGAGTTCCTGCAGGCAAACTTGTCTTGGATTCAACAGAGTTGCTTGCCCAAACTTCTTTCCATGCATCTTTATAACCCAAAAGTTCTTTGGAGATTTTCTTAAGATCATCGCCTTCTTGTGCAGTATAAACTTCAGGCTGGATTCCGTTATCTTCGTAGTAAGTAATCAAACGGCCAGAGTCGTCAGCGCGGTGAGGAGAGTTGTAATAAACTTTATCACCTGGTTTTACACCACGAGAGGCAATCGTTGGATTTCCTTTTTTAAGTTCGCCAACTTTTTTGCTGTTGCCATAGATCATCGTGCTGATGCTCTTCAAAGAGTCACCTGGGCGTGCGAAGTAAACCGTGTTGTACCAAACTTTACCAACTTGCCAAGGTGCTGTTGCAACTTTTTGAAGTGGCTTAGAAACTTTCGGAGCTGCAGGCTCAGAGCTTTGATCTACGTATGTAGTAGAAGCCGTGCTTGAAGAATCCGACATTGGTGCTGGCATATCTGGAGTTGTTGGCTCTGGAACAGACGAAGATGCCGTATCAGTTGGAGCACCTGCATCTGGTTGTGGAGCAAACGGGTCTGCAGGAAGATCCGCTATAGTCGGTTCTGCGGGAGCTTCAGCCGGCATATCCGATGGAGCTGCTGCTGCAGTGTCAGTTTGAGTTTCGCCAAGTGCATCTTCTGGAAGTTGGTCGGATGCTGCCGGAGCTGCGCCACCTTCTGCTTGAAGAGCGTCTTCGCCTTCAAGTTTTTCCAAATCAGCTGAATCAAAGTCAGAAGTGACTTCTTCACCAGATTTAGAATCCTTACTAAAAAGGCTGCAGGCACTAAGATTTGCAACCAAACCGAAACACGCTAGTAGTACAACGAGTTTTTTCATCATTTTTCGTCCTTGAGTGATGCTACGAAACATACTGTTTCAGTAAACCGTTAATATCAATCTAAAGCCAAGTATAGAAGGCTGGCAATTATTTATGCTTAGCCTAGACTATGGATTGATTTTTAACTTTGTTCCAAGCTTAATTTTATTTTTGTCAAACCAGCCCTTATTCATCTCCAGAGCGTACTTTGCGGGTTGTGCGCTGGCATAAGAGGGAAGGGATGTATCCGCTAGACCTTTGCCGGACTTCATTTCCTGGACGTCGATTAGTTTTCCATCCTTATTAAAATATCCGATGGAAAGATCAATCATCGTGTCTTTCATCCAAAAAAATCTGGTTTCTTCATTGGAGAAAATAAAGAGCATGCCTTCGTCTTCTCCAAGGTGCGTGCGAAACATCAAGCCCTGCTCTTGCTGTTTCGATGTTGTTGCAACCTCGACAGTTAACGTTTTGTTGCCCACTTTAATTGATTTAGTCGGAAACTTTTCTGCTGCTCCAGAAGTTACAGCAAAACTAAGAATGATCCCCAGAACGAAGCATCTCAAGAGCGACGCCATATCTAACCCCTTTAGTAGAAACAACCATACCCGCCATACCCAAAGCTTTGACTGTATTTAACAAGATGGAGGCTCCAGCAAAAATAATATCGGCACGACCCCCTAGGTGGTACTTGCTTCGCTTTTCCTCGACCGAAGTTTGGGCAAAGACATTCACCCAATGCTCCAATCTCTCTTTGGTAACGAAATAGTTATCAACTTTCTTTTCATCAAAGCCGCCCACCTCAATGGCCACGATTGAAGTTGGGGTGCCCGCAACAGCCAGAATCTGATCCAGTTTGTACTTGCGGAGATCTGGCAGAATTTTTTGAAGCTGTTCATCTATATATAGATTAAGTTTCGCTTGTTCATTTTGGGGAACAGGTTGTTGCGTAACAAATCTTTCAGTCAATCGAACGCCACCCATGTTTAGACTTTCGCCGAACAGGATCTTTTCCCCATGCCCCACGATGAACTCCGTCGAACCACCACCAACGTCAATCACCAGATTGGTTTTAGCAGGGTCGATCACGCCACCGGTTGCACCTTGATAGCTGATGCGTGCTTCGTCTTCGCCAGGAATGACTTCAATAGGAATACCCAGTTCTTTTCCGATATTAAAAAGATCCTGACCATTCTTTGCATCACGCGCAGCCGATGTTGCCATCGCAAGAATTTTATCAACGTTATGCCTATCGATTTCTTTTTTAAACCCTGTCAGACATTTTTTGGCGCGAACAAGTGCATCTGGATGAAGCTCTCCGGTTTTATCCACATCTTGTCCCAGGCGCACGACTTCAACCAAGTCTTTATGAACCTTGGTGATTCCGTTCTTATCACCTTCGGCGATCAGACATAAAAAGGTATTCGTTCCTAAATCAAGAGCTGCGACTTTCATATTACTTAAGTTTCTCCTGCAGAATCTTATTTACCAGATCCGGGCTGGCTTGGCCTTTGGAAGCCTTCATAACCGCTCCCACAAAGAATCCAAAGAGATTTTTCTTTTTGCCGGATTTATGGTCTTCGACCGCCTGAGCATTATTCACCAAAACTTCATCGACAATTTTTTCAATCGCCGACGTATCGGTGATTTGCACAAGTCCTTTTTCTTTTACGATAGTATCTGGCTCTTTACCCGAATCCCACATTTCTTGAAAAACGGATTTTGCCATTTTTCCCGATATTGTGCCAGCGTCGATCATCGCAATCATTTTTCCTAATTGCGCGGGTTTAATCGGTGATTTATCGATATCCATATTTGCCGTATTTAACTCACGCATCAATTCTGACATAATCCAGTTCGCCGAGGCTTTATGATTTTTAGATGCCTGGGCTGTGGCTTCGTAAAAGTCCGCCACCGATTTTTCAATTGTCAGAACCTGCGCATCGGATTCCGGAAGACTGTGTTCTTCGTGAAATCTTTTGGCTCTGGCAATTGGTAGCTCTGGAAGTTCCTGACGAAGTTGCTCAATCCACTGATCTGTAACAATCAGTGGCAGCAAATCTGGGTCAGGGAAATAGCGATAGTCTTGAGCATCTTCTTTTGAACGCATCGAAAAGGTACGATTTTTATCAGGATCCCACAGTCGGGTTTCCTGAATGATTTTCCCGCCACGTTCAAGTTCATCGATCTGTCTTTCAATTTCGTACTCGATCGCTTTTTCAACAAAGCGGAAAGAGTTCACGTTCTTGATTTCGACTTTCGTTCCAAATTGCTCAGCACCGGTTTTTCGAACGGAGACATTGCAATCACAGCGCAACGATCCCTCCTCAAGGTTTCCGTCACAGACATCAAGGTAGCGAACAATTTGACGAATAGTACGCCCGTATTCCGCAGCTTCCGCCGGCGAACGCAAATCAGGACCGGTCACGACTTCCAAAAGTGGAATGCCGGCACGATTTAAATTAATAAGAGTGTGCGCACCACTGTGATTTGATTTTCCTGCGTCTTCTTCCAAATGCGCTCGAGAGATATTAACAGTTTTATCCACACCATTTACTTTGAATGTGATTTTTCCATTCTCACAGATCGGCTGTTCATACTGAGAAATCTGATAGCCCTTGGGCATGTCTGGATAAAAATAGTTCTTTCTAGCAAAGACAGATTTTCTTCTGATATCACAGCCCAATGCCAATCCAGTTTTAATTCCGAATTCGATAGCGCGTTTATTTACGACCGGCAAGGTTCCCGGCATGCCTGCGCTGACCGGCGATACATTTTCATTGTCGGCTGCATCAAAGTTCGTTGCGTCCGCGCAAAACATTTTACTGTGCGTCTGCAGCTGCACATGAATTTCGATACCGATGACAGGTTCATAACCTCTATATGACATGGGGTTTTCTTCCTTTCACCGGAGAAACCGATTCCAAGGCCGCAGCCACATTCAGCATGCGTTGCTCATCAAAGTGATTTGCTGTGACCTGGACACCAATTGGCAAACCGGCGTGAGATGCTCCAAAAGGAACACTCATGCCTGGCAGACCCGCTAAGTTTGTAGAAGTTGTAAAGATGTCATTCATATACATCGCCAACGGATCTGATACTAATTCACCTATTTTAAAGGCCGGCGAAGTTGTTACCGGACTCAAAATCACGTCGCATTTTTTAAACGCCGCCAGATATTGCTCAGTCAACATGCGACGAACTTGACCTGCCTTGGTATAGTAAGCGTCATAATAACCGCTTGAAAGACAATATGTACCCAACATGATTCTGCGTTTTACTTCTTGGCCAAATCCTTCACCGCGAGTTTTTGCATAAAAGTCTTCAAGCTCTACGCCTGCAAGGCTTGAAAATTCCGCGCGGTAGCCATAACGAACTCCATCATAGCGAGCTAAATTTGAAGACGCTTCACTTGTTGCGATCAGATAGTAAATAGGCACGGCAAATTCTGACATTGATACAGAAACTTCAACAATCTCCGCACCCATGCTTTTTAAAGTGTTCAAAGATTCGCTGAAAGTTTTTTCAGTATCGGCGTCCAAGCCGCCCTTCATATATTCTTTGATCACGCCGATCTTTACACCTTTCACATCAGTCGAAAGTTTCTGAGACCACGCAGGAACTAATTTTTGAGATGAAGTTGAGTCCATCGGATCATGGCCGGAAATTACTTCCATCGTCAGCGCCGCATCTTTAACTGAGCTGACCATGGGGCCGGCTTGATCCAGCGACGAAGCAAACGCAATAATTCCGTAACGACTGACACGTCCATACGTAGGCTTTACTCCCACAATTCCACAGAAACTTGCTGGTTGTCGAATGGATCCACCCGTATCAGTTCCAATTGTGCCTGCAACCAATCGAGCCGCTTGGGCTGCAGCGGATCCACCAGAAGATCCACCGGGTACGCGATTTACATCCCAGGGATTCTTTACTGCACCAAAAAAAGATGTTTCATTCGAAGAACCCATCGCGAATTCATCTTGATTCAATTTTCCCATGACTGTGACGCCTTGTTTTTTCAGTCGCGCAACCACGGTCGAATCATAAGGTGGAACAAAGTTACTTAAAATCTTTGAGCCCGCTGTCGTTTTTAAATCTTTGGTGCAAAGCATTTCTTTAATGCCAAAAGGCACGCCCGCAAGCAGACCGACGTCTTCGCCCTTTGCAATCCTTGAATCCGTACTTTCGGCATCTTCAAGAGCATTCGGATTATGCGAAGTAAACGCGTTCAATTTTGGATCAAGTGACTCGATTCTTTTTTGAAAATGCGCGGCTACTTCTTTCGCACTCACTTTTTTTGATTTTACCGCTTCAGAGATCTCACTTAACGAGGCAAAAGTTAAATCCACGATCAACTCCTATACCACAGGCGGGACTTTAAACAGATTTCCGGCGCGATCAGGTGCATTGGCTACCATGTCTTCAGGTTTGTAGTTTTGAACAACCTGGTCTTCGCGCCAAAAAGATTCGATTTCCGTTGGCGTCACCATGGGTTCCACACCCTGAGTATTGATATTCTCAATTTTTTTAAAATTCTGGAGGATTTTTTCCATCTGCGCGCTGAATTCGGCAGCCTCGGCATCCGTGATTTGCAGTCGAGCCAGCTTGGCGATGTGTTCGATAGCTTTTTTATCGATCATGACAATCTCCTTAGGAGCAATTCCAGCGATGAGAATATTCAAAATTCCCGTGTCAGTCATCAAGCGAATCGGCCTCTAGACCTTGAAGCGCCGCAGGGGCGTACGCAATTGCGTGATTCACTTTAAGTGCTCGTGATAATGTGCTCCCTATGTCAAAGAAACGCCACGAAGAGCTTAAAAAGATCATTGCTGAACACGACCACAACTATTACGTCATGGATCGCCCGGCGATCACCGACTATGAGTACGATCAGCTCTTTGATGAGCTTTTAAAGATAGAAAAGTCTGAAAAGGGATTGGACCTATCAGATTCACCAAGCCAGCGCGTGGGTGGAAAAGTTTTAGAAAGTTTCACCAAGGCAACACATCGCCTACCGATGTTGTCTCTTGCCAATAGTTATTCTCCGGAAGACATTTTTGAATTCGATGAACGCATTAAAAAATTTCTGGGTTCCGACAAAGAGGTGGAATATTTGTGCGAACTTAAGTTTGACGGTCTTTCGATGGAAATCATCTATGAGAACGGTCAACTGGTTCGTGCATTAACTCGTGGTGACGGTACTATCGGCGAGGACGTTACTGAAAATATAAAAACGATTAAAAGCATTCCATTAAAGATTAAGAATGCTCCAGAAATTTTCGAAGTTCGTGGTGAAGTATTAATTTTCAAAAAAGATTTCGCTGAACTTAATGATACTCAACAAGAGAATGGTCAGCCCACATTCGCAAACCCTCGTAATGCGGCGGCTGGATCCATGCGCCAACTGGATTCTAAAGTTGCGGCTGCACGTCCGCTGAAGTTCTTTGGTTATGCGCTGGGAATGGTTGAGGGTAAAGCCTTTGAAACCCAAGAGGGCATTCAAAAATATTTTGCTGATCACGGAATTCCCACAGCAATCAAATCAAATCCTGACTTAGTTTGCCTGTGTAAGGGGCCGCAAGAAGTCGTTGAGTACTATCACCACATCGAAAAAGTTCGATCGTCTTTGCCATTTGATATTGACGGCATCGTGATCAAGGTAAATTCTTTGCGCTTGCAAGATGATCTGGGCTTAGTCGCAAGAAGTCCGCGCTGGGCAACAGCTGCGAAGTTTAAGCCCGAACAGGCGACGACGGTAATTGAAAACATTCACATACAGGTTGGTCGCACCGGAGCCCTTACTCCCGTTGCTATCATGAAGCCGGTGAAGGTGGGCGGCGTCACCGTCACAAACTCAACTCTTCACAATCAAGATGAAATTGATCGCAAAGATGTTCGCATTGGCGATACCGTCATCATTCAACGTGCCGGCGATGTGATTCCAGAAGTTGTGGCCGTTGTATTAGAAAAACGCCCCAAAGGAAGCAAACCATTCTTGATACCTGAAAAATGCCCGGCCTGCGGCTCTCCGGCACATAAGACCGAGGGTGAAGTCGTTACTCGTTGTACAAATCCACTTTGTATCGCGATGGTAAAAGAGTCTCTAAAACACTTCGTCGGACGTCGTGCGATGAATTTGGATAAAGTTGGTGATCGTCTGATCGAAACTTTAGTTGATAATAAAATGCTAACCTCCTTCTCTGATTTTTACCGACTGACAAAAGAAGACATCCTTTCTTTGGAACGCCAAGGAGACAAGTCTGCAGAAAATATTATTACCAGCATTGAGAACAGCAAAAAGCCAACGCTTGCCAGATTCATTTTCGGTTTGGGAATTCGTTTCGTCGGCGAGCAAACTGCCAAGCTGCTTGCTGACCACTTTGTTAATATTGAAAACTTTTTAAACGCTTCTGAAGAAGAGCTGTTGCAAGTGCCAGAAATCGGGCCCAAGGTTGCAACTTCTATTCGCGAATGGACGTCTAACAAAAAGCTCGTCAAAGAAGTTCACGAAATGATTAGGCTTGGGGTGGAAATCACAAACCCCGTGCGCGCCACCGAAGGTGCACTTTCTGGAATGAGCTTTCTGATCACGGGCACTTTGCCGGTGAAGCGTGATGATGCCAAAGATGTGATTGAAAAAAATGGTGGTAAGATTCTGAGCTCAGTTTCTTCAAAGCTAAGCTATCTTGTCGTCGGCGACGACCCGGGTTCTAAAGTCGATAAAGCACAAACCCTGGGTGTCAAAATCATCTCCTGGGAAGATCTACAGAAGATGATTTAGAAAATAAAAAACCCACAGTTTTTGGCTGTGGGTTTTTTCGTATCGTCTTTAATTCAAAATTAAAGGTGATCGATAACGATATCGCGAGCCATAACTGTTTTACGGCCGTCAGCTTTTGCAGACTCTACACCTTTAAGGCAAAGTTGCTCGATAGCTTTGCTGAGAACGTCGATAGTTTCAGCGGAAGTGTTCATGCCACCTTTTTCTTTGATAAGTTTTTTCACTTTGCTAGTTACAACAAGTACTTCTGCCATGATGACTCTCCATCCTTAGTTAAAAATTGAACAGTAAAAGGTTTGCATAAGGGACCTATAATTGACAATGGGAAATCTTTTTGCGGCGCAATAATGTTGAGCGGTTAAGCGCCGCGATTACCTGTCATTACTTCAGTGGTTCCGTCTACAAACTTACAAAGCTCTGCCTGACGAGAATTATGTTCTCCAGGAGAGATCCAAACAAAGGTTTTTTGATCAATCGGTTTTGTACACTCAACATCCAGGAATGCCGGAGACCAGCATCCACTGTTTAGGTGTTCCACGGAACCGATAATTTCATGTCTTGTGTGGTGCGTATGCCCGTAAACAATTCGTTTCACTTTAGTGATGGCACTCGCCATAGCCAAAACCCGATCATCCGGTTCTTTGTAACTGGAAACCAACGATGTGACCGATTTGCTGTAGAACAAAAAGAACGGCAACAGCAAAAACAGGGGAATAAACGCCCAGAAAAATGAAATTTCATAAACGGAGCGAACAAAAACCATCAATTCAAAGATCAAAAAGAACGCAATGAACACAATAAAGGCGCGATCAAGCCAAAGCTCTCGAGCCAGGAGCATCGGCTCACTTGCAGCGGGTGCGACAAAAAGCTCCTTCATTTCTCGAACCATACGCGGTTCTGCATTGGATTTTTCCGCAATTACTTCGATACGGTCCTCAATTTTTAAAGGATTGCGTATCGGCGCAGAAAGACGGTCAAAGAACGAATGCACCAAAGTCGCAAGCGATCCCCAGAACCAAGTGAATACTAAGCCCGGTTGTGCTCTCCAGATATATTTAAAAAAGAACAGAATGTACTCTTTCAGAGTCATAATATAGTTCGTATCGACGTGAGGATTAAAGAACCCCATACCGTTGGAAATATAGCGACAGGCCAAATTTCCAAACGGGAGTTTCAGTGCCACATAGTTGTATCCACGAACAAACGGGTTCACGGGATCTTCACACATACAATACGGGTCATACTGATTACCGTGCTCAATCAATGTATCTTGGTTGCTGATATAGAACCATTCGACGAAACGCACTTCTTCACGTTTATCTTCAGGCAAATTCAAATGCCTCATAATCTCGTCTTGCACTTCCAAAAAGTGCAATTCCAGGTCATGATTCCCAATGACAAATACTGCACGATTTCCGCGAAGAATAAACTCTTTCAAAGATCTGACAAACGGCATGTGATCGCGCAGAATCACTTCAATTTTGTGACGAGATCTTTCTGCATGCGGATACAGTCCACGATGTTTTTCAAGCCAGCTGATGCGAAACACTGGCTCCTCGGGCAAATTCATTACGCTATCAAAGTCGAAAATATCGCCATTCAAAATCAGCTCAACAGGAGCTCCCTGCGCACGCTGTTCAATATGTCTTAGAAACGTTTCAAAAACATCATCATAGAAAAACTGGCGAGTCTTAAATTTTTTCCATAAAGGAAAACGCAAGTTCACCGGCTCTGCTTCAGTTAGATGCAGGTCGCTGATGATTGCTGTATATTGCGCTGATTTAAAATCAGACTTTGGATGCGCAAAAAAAGAAGTGGGCAAAACACCCTCCTAATAATACTATCTGCCAGATGAGCCAATATATCAAGAACCTGAAGACACCAATTGCTATCGTAGGTATGGGAAAAAGCGGAGACTCCGCGAAGCGCTTACTTGTGGCTTGCGGAATCAGCCCAGAAAACATTCTAACTTTCGACGGAAAACTGGATTCAGCTGACTTCAAGGATTCAAATAAACTCATGTCTGAAGGTAAACCACAGACTCTTGTGGTTTCTCCCGGCGTTCCCTTGGCATCTGCATGGATCAAAGACGCAAAAAATCAGGGGATTCGCATCACCAGTGAAATCACTTTGGCGTGCTCATGTTTGTCCACTGAAAAACTAATCGGTGTTACCGGATCAGTAGGAAAAAGTACGACGGTGTCTCTTCTTCAGGCTGGTCTTGAGGGCTTTTCCAAAAATGGCTTTGTTGGCGGCAATTTGGGAATTCCTTTTGCGACCTACGCCGCGGAAGTAGTTGAAAAGAAGCGTCCCGTCGCTGACTGGGTTGTCTTAGAACTTTCCAGCTATCAGTTGGAAAATTGCGATCTTTTGTCTTTGGATTATTCAGCCATCACCTACTTCACTTCGAATCATTTAGAGCGATACGACAGCATCGAGCACTACTATCAAACTAAGTGGAGTATCTTGGGAATGACCAAGAATAAGATGCTTTTAAATTCAGAGGGTGGTGACTTGATCGAGTACTCAAAGGCCCAGAAGCCCTCAAATCAAGTCAAAGTGGTCTCCAAAAAAGACTCCGAACTTCAGTCCTATCAGTTGCAAAAAGCGCAACTAATTGGCCAACACAATCAGGATAACATGGCGCTGGCAACAGCACTAGCCATGGAGGCCGGATGGCCAAACGCGGCTGTTGAAGCGATGAAAAACTTTAAAGGTCTTAGCCACCGCTTGGAAAATCTGGGTGAGGTCAAGGGCGTGCGTTTCATTAACGACAGCAAGGCCACGGCACTTGATAGTGTGATGATCGCTGCTACTGCAGCTTCCGATACTCTTCATCCTGACGGAGTTTTATTTTTGCTTTTGGGTGGCAGAGACAAAAATCTTCCATGGGAACAGTTGTCGTCTTTGTCTAAAATGAATCGCACTGAATTCGTATTTTTTGGTGAGTGCCGAGCTATTGCTCAAAGCAAATCTCAACTTAAGGGAAATAGTTTCGCCCGCCTGGATGAAGCTATCGGATACATCTTTTCAAAGGTAAAAGCCGCCGACACAGTTTTGTTAAGCCCTGGCGGAACAAGCCTTGATGAATTTAAATCATTTGAAGATCGCGGAGATTTCTTTAAAATGAAGGTTTCTGAGTTTTCTATTCTCTAAAATTAAGAACCGATAACGAGTTTGCATCGACTGGAACAACACGAGAGTAAATCTTTTGCGTGCGAGTTCCGGTAACCACCACTTCGTGAGTATCTTCTGGTACATTATAGATAACAAATCCACCTCCCGCAGCGCCTTTATGGTTCTGCAGGATGCGACCTTGCATGTCAAAGTACACGATGTCTTGCTGATTGAAGTTATCGTATGCCGCCAAGAATACTTCAAAGTCCTCATCAGGAACGAAACCAACAATTAATCCAGACTTTGGCATTTCGTTAATTTTCATAAACGATTTAATAGCTCTTAGCCATTCCCACCGAACCAACGGAAAATGGATGAAATCATCGTTGTCATTATATACATAACGGGCGGGGATATAATCTGCGCCGTCAGCATGAACTCTTGTCAGACCAAAGCGATTCAAGTGTGGCAGGCTGACCGTCGTTGCACCCGTGGGCACGGAAAGGTCCTCTGACAAAGACTGCATCGTGACTGTCGCTGAAATCGGCTCGCCGCTGAAAGCATCAAAAACTCTTAGTGGAACCGACTCGTTTTTCATTGTCGCTTCCAAGTCCCCCTGGGCAACGGCGCCTTCTTCAGAAACGACGTTAACGTAACCAAAGATCGAATCTGATCTTGTCGCTAGCAAAGAGTGGAATCCAGTCGGAACTTGAACGAAAACATAAAGACCGTTATCGCTGGTCTTAGTCAGGTTCATGTCCGGCATCATAAACTGATTGAAATAAATTGGCTTCAAATCCGGAGCTGTTTCAACCGTTACTTCGATTCCTGATACCGGCTTTCCATCCAGCATCACCTTGCCCCAGATCAGGGAAGGTGCGCCTTCATAGGATTCATTTCTGTGTTGTGCGATGATATCCATCAACGCCGTCACCATAGATTCAGGGTAAAGTGTCGAACGAGACTCTTTACCGGAGACTATCAAGTTGGTGGTTTCTAAATGCTTTGGAGCGGCCGCCCTCATCACGGTTGAAGATCCTCGTGTGACATTTTCCATCGAGGCAATGCCTTCGCGGTTTACTTTCACATCACTGACACCTTTAACAAAGGTCACGCGAGTTTGCGCTGGAGCCGCATCATTTGCCTTCGAGTTGTAAGCCCCCGTTAAAGCAACTGTGTAATCAGGGTGTGGTTCGACTTTGATTTTTGGACCCGACAGAAGATTTTGGGTTCCTGCAACCAAACGATTCAAACGGAAGCTGCCTTCACCCATAGTTTTGCCTTCTTTATTCACCAGGCGGGCAACCACAGTTCCAGTCGTTTGCTCAACATCGATATTATAAGTGCCTTTCATCAGATCAACTCGACCCAGTTCTTTAAGTACACCCTCATCGTTGCGACGAATTTCAATATGATGTTCGTTCGTAACAGCCAAACCACCTGTGATTTCGATCGGGCCGACGATTCTGCGAACTCCCGTCGTTACGGCAGAAGAACTATTTCCACCAACAAAAGATTGGCTGCCGTCGCTGCCATTTGCTGAAGAAGCGAAGCTATTTTGATTAACATCGGACGCACTGGAACGTTGAACCGAAGGGCGATCCAAAGATTCCCCACGAACACCATTAACAGCGATGCCTTTTTTATTATTCGGAGCTAAAACATCTCCGCGTGAATTAATAAGACCAGATTTTTCTAAAGCCGCTGCTGCTGATTCAGCCCATGACGGCTCTTGCTGCCAATCGTGATTTAAAACATCATCACGAACTTGCGCAGCCTGCAGACGGTTTCTTTGGGCATTGGACAGTTGGGACATCCAGGCATCATCGGCGCTGTAACCTACACTCGCTGAAGAAGCTTCACTGCGAACATTTGTCGCCACAGTCTCAACTTGCTTTTGAATAGTCATCTCAGCGAGGACGACCTTTTTCGCGAATAGTGCCGGAGACTTTTTTTCAACCCCCAATGCCACAGGCATCATGGACTGAAAATGATCCCACTCGCTAAAATTTGAATTTGGACGAATTGTTTCTTCGAATGCTACGTGCGGAGGAGAACTTTTTTGCGCACGAATTGTAAGGCCTTCGTAAATAGGGATGTACTTCAAACCACCTGTATGGCTTGACCATGCAAAGCATCCAGCTAGCATAGCAAACGGTATCAACCGTTTAAGTCGCATTCCTTGCAACGTACTCCCCTTGATCAATTAGGCAAATTGCCTACTCTTTTATGGTATTTAGAAGCTACGGAAGTCGTCAATGACGTTACGCGAGTCACGACTTTGGTTAAGCGCTCTTTTAAGCTTGTCGGCAAGCACTTGAGCTTTGTGATCATCACGGTCTACAAGTTCCCAACCGCCGTCAGAGTCCCTAGCCTCGACCATCACCTCGACCGAGATGTCATAGGGGCGGCGATCACCAAGTACAATAAGGTGGCTATAATAGCGTTCTTTAGCCATATCCATACTTTGGATGGGGTTGCCTTTGCGATCGTAGTACTTAGAGAAAAGCTCGCGGCCGTTTTCACTGACTTCGCGAACTTCCCCGATAACTGACATGATCACCTTGCGTGTTTCACTAACTCCCAATGGTGTTTCGCGAAGAAGCACTCCGGATGTTTGGCATCCAGCAAGAAAAATAGAAAAAACTAAGGCGATCAGTAGTTGAGATTTCATTATTTCTTTTGAACCTTGTTCCAGTCATCCATGAACAATTTAATACCTTTGTCCGTAAGTGGATGGTGAGTCATACCTTGCATAACTTTGAATGGAATAGTTGCGATATCCGCGCCCATTTGTGCCGCGAATTGCAAATGCATTGGTGAACGAACAGACGCCACCAAAACTTCCGTAGCAAAATCATAGTTTTGATAGATTTGGATAACCTGATTAACCATTTCCATACCATCAGATCCAATGTCGTCCAAACGACCCACGAATGGAGAAACCATCGAAGCACCAGCTTTAGCAGCTAGAAGCGCTTGAAGTGGAGAGAACACCAACGTGACGTTAGTCTTGATGCCTTCAGCAGTGAATTTCTTAACTGCGATCATACCGTCTTCAGTCATCGGAACTTTAACAACAACGTTGTCAGCAAGTTTTGCCAGCTCGCGACCTTCGCGAACCATTTCTTCGTGCTGCAAGCTGATTACTTCAGCGGAAACCGGACCAGAGATCTCTTTGCAGATTTCTTTGATCACCGTGTGGAAATCGCGACCTGATTTTGCAATCAAAGAAGGATTTGTAGTTACGCCATCAACCCAACCACGAAGGTTGGCTTGTTTAATTTCTTCAGTATCAGCTGTATCGATGAAAAACTTCATGAAATCTCCAATTTAAGGTCACAATAGAACCCCTAAATTTGTACGTTGGCGGAGACTAAAAATCAATAAGGCTTTTACCCTGTTTATAGAACTCTGCATCCCGCGCGGTTCTCGCGGTTTTCGAAATTTCACTGAGGGTTTTTTGATAAATCGGGTGCTCATATTGCCCCCAAGCCTCTGCCGCGCAGCGAATAATGAGAGCATCTGTATGAAGCTCGGGGTAGGGAAGGGTTAGACGTGGTGACATCAGAATCATGTCATCATACGCCAGCAAAATCATTTCCACCTGACTTCTTTGCACCAATCCCGATGATCCCTCATCGCACAAAGATAAAACCAAATGCAAATGCTGTTCAACGCTCATCATCGTTTCAAAACGCAGGACAAACTCGATGCGCGCACTCAGATCATTTTTAGCGTCACTGGTGTAGCGCTTATAGATCGACGAAACATTTAAAATTTCACCACACTCAGAAATTTTATGTAAAAGCTCACGGGCCTTTTCCTCGCCGCCCATTAAATCCAAAGTCACAGAAATAAGAGAGTTATGTAAAACACTGGACATTATTATTTACCGAACAATACGTCGCGGATCTGATAAAGACCTGGCTTTTTCTGTTTTGCTAACCACTCTGCCGCTCGCACCGCTCCTTTAGCAAAAACGGAACGATTTAAAGCAGAGTGTTCAAAAGTGATAACCTCTTCGTCGCTCATGGCGTGAATTTTATGAATACCGAAGATGCCACCACCACGAATAGCCAGGGGCTCGGGACATTTTTTACCCACAGCCTTTTCTAGATTTTCCTGAAGAGTGATGGCGGTGCCTGATGGTTTGTCTTTTTTTCGGATGTGATGAAACTCTTCAATTTGAAAATCAAAGTTCGCAATAGATGAGAATACTTTTAGAGCTTCATTAAGAACCGCAACACCCATGCTCATATTGGACGCCCACAACACTGGGACATCTTTGCTGGCTTTTTCTAAAAGTGATTTTTCTTTTTTGCTAAATCCCGTGGTGCCACAAACAACCGGAGTTCCGTGGCGAGACGCGATTTTCAAAACCTCTGGCAGGGCTTCTGGCGAAGAAAAGTCGATCCATACGTCAACTTTTTCGGCCATCTTATGATCGACTTTTTTGTCGCGGCCCAAGGTATAGATAACATCACAGCTGGAGCTTGCGCTGATAACTTCTGCAATCTCGCGACCCATGCGACCATTGGCACCGACCAGTCCGACCTTTAACTTTTTCACGCCAGCACTCCCACTTTTTTCATTTCCATCTTCAGCTTTTCCGTATGCTCTGGGGTAAGCTCCATCAATGGCAAACGCATCTCTGCGGAATCAACCAAGCCCATCAGCTGCACAGCTTTTTTTACTGGAATGGGATTTGCCTCGACGAACAACAGGTCAATCAGATTCATGTATTTTTGGATGTCGGCATTTGCTTCAGCAAGCTTGCCCTCTTGAACCCATTTTTTCCATTGCACCATTTGCTTAGGAATAACGTGGGAAGCAACAGAGATAACTCCATGGCCACCACGGCTCAAGAAATCAACGTAAGTTCCGTCGTCCCCTGAAAGCATGATGAATTCTTTCCCGCACGCCTTGATGATTTGTTCGGCCACATCCATTTTTCCAGAGGCCTCTTTGATACCCACAACACCCCTTACTTTTGCAAGATCCGCAACCGTTTCGGGCGCCAGGGCGGTAATAGTTCTGCCGGGGACATTGTATAGAATTGTAGGAATTTTTACGGATTCAGCAACCGCTTTAAAGTGAGCAAACAATCCACGTTGAGGAGGTTTATTGTAGTAGGGCACAACAACCAAAATCGCGTCGGCACCTAATGCTTCTGCTTTTTGGGAATCTTCGATAGTTTTTGCCGTGTCATTAGAGCCCGTTCCCATGATCAAAGGAACTGTTGGACCAACCAATTTGCGCGCATGCTTAAACAGTTCAGATTTTTCTGTCTCTGTTAGTGTGGGGCTTTCAGCAGTCGTGCCATTGATCACAAAGCCATCAACACCGTTTTCCAGTTGATGCTTCACCATCTTATCCAAAGATGTGTAATCAATTTTTCCGTTTTTAAACGGCGTCAACAGTGCCGTGAATGTGCCTTTGAAATTTTTCATCGTACCACCTCAAGGTTGTATTGGAAGTCTCCGACAAAAACAGCATCACCCACCAAAAGTGGTTTTGGGTCGCCGTCAAAGAAGTTGACTTCCATCACTCCCCCAGGCATTTGTACTTCGATCACTTTTAAATGATTTTCCAGCGAACTTGCTAATGCGGCAGCCACAGCCCCTGTCCCACAAGCCAAAGTATAGTCTTCAACTCCACGTTCAAAGGTTACAGCTCTTACTTTACCTGCTTCATCTTCAGCATAGAAAGTTACATTCGCTCCAGCTGGCTTAAGCGATTCATGAGCTCTCATTTCTCGCGCCAGATCTTTCAGATTCACGGAGTCCACAAAGGCATGAATTTTTTGAACCAAATGTGGAACGCCGGTATTAACCAGGATGAATTTTTCTTTAACACTTGATCGAGTTTCTAACTCGATCGGGTTTTTCAAGACGCGAGCTTCCGGCATTTTAACGCGGATCTTACCATTTCCTAGAATCTGCGCGGTCACTAAGCCTGCACCAGTTTTAAAACGAATATTCGCGTGTTCTTTGTTGCCTATATGTTCATAACAATAACGGGCAGCACAGCGAGCCGCATTGCCGCACATTTCGGCGGTTGAGCCGTCTGAGTTATAAAAATCCCAATTGAAATCAAAGCCTTCGGACGGGTCTTCGATCACAATGAATCCGTCTGTTGCGATACCAAGAACGCGATCACAAACAAGTTTTGCAATCTCCGTTCTGGATTTACCCAGATGCTTTTCCACGTCCTTCCAACCTGAAGCACCACGACCATCCACAAACGCAAAAGTATTTCCTGCGCCCGACATTTTCGTGATTTTCACTGGAAGCATATGGTTCACTGCTCGCCCCCTGAGTTGCCCGGAGCTTCTTCGTTATCCTGATTTACGGGACGAGCTTTTTGTTTTGCCTTCCGTGTGGCATCCGAATAAGTCGGCTCCCCACGTCCCAACGGAGGAGGGGTGAGTGGTGGAAGAGGCGCGCCCTTCACTCCACAGCCAGCGATAAATGCGCTGGCCAGAAAAAATAATATGGATTTATTCAGTGGTTCCATTCATCCCCTTGATTTCGCCTTCGACTTCAGTGGTGCGGCGACAAAGCATGGGATCTATCATATACTGTCTGTATTGGCTCGCTGAAATGTTTTTGCATGCCATCACGTATTTCTGACCGAATTCGACATTGCTCTTTTTCAATGCTTGCGAAACCTTCCAGCTCCAATAGCTGGCTTCAGGATATTTAGGCTCCAATTTCATCAAATTTGCGGAAACCTCAGAAGCTTTAGTGAGGTTTTTTAGTTTCAGCTGGTGCTCAACAGTTAAGGCCATCCAATATTTCTGAAACGAAGACTTTTTCGCATCAACCGACTCGAGGTTTTTGGCAAACTCCACCCACGATCCGCTGCAGACCTGGGCCTGTGCGTTCGCGAGCTTTAGATCCTCATCAAAAGGCACGAGTTTTAGCGCCTTTGCCAAACCTTCTTGGGCGTTTGAACAATCACTTTTAGCGATCTGCAAGCGGGCCGCTTCAATGATGATGGTCAAATTATCAGGCTCAATGCGTTGAGCTTCACTCAGTTTAGAAACAGCCTGATTTAAATCGGATTTTTTTAGCGAAAGAGAGGTTTCATAAAGCTGTTGAGCTTTGTCGCTAAAGAAAACATGGGCCACATCAAGGGCCGCTTTTTTTAATTCTGCCTGCGCCAGAGGTCGGGAATCACGCGCAATTGCTGCATTCAGGATATTCAAAGCTTGTTGACGATCCTTTTGCAAACTCAGGTTATAGGCTTTCTCGATAATATCTTTGTAGGTCTCAGCTTTTGACTGAGAAAAGGCGGGAGCCGGTAATAAAAAAGCCGCTCCTAGAGCGGCTTTTAAGAAGATCGACTTCATGGACTACTTTTTAGA
Organism: Bdellovibrio sp. KM01; assembly: GCF_013752535.1. Classification (NCBI taxonomy): domain Bacteria; kingdom Pseudomonadati; phylum Bdellovibrionota; class Bdellovibrionia; order Bdellovibrionales; family Pseudobdellovibrionaceae; genus Bdellovibrio; species Bdellovibrio sp. KM01. Next base: position 38,656 of record NZ_CP058348.1, on the reverse strand, counting down.
GAAAGAAGTCAATTCAACAGTTACTTGGCCGAATTGGCTTGGAGCAACTTGTTTCAACAAACCAGACATTGGAATCAATTGTGGGTTGATCCACGCGTTGATTTCAGAGTTGTCTTTTTTGTCTTTTAGGATTGCGTGAACGCATTCAAATGTACCAGCTGGAACTGTGATTTTGTCTTCTTTGATGTCGACAACTTCAACGTCTTGTTTAGGTACTTCTTGCTCTTTACCGTTCACGATCATTTTTTTAACCGCGCCAGTGTTTGGATCGATAAGAGTTTCTACGTTTTGTTTACCTGCGAAACCAAGATCCATATCTTGTTGCATCCAGATGCCATCAGCACCGATAGATTTAACAGACATCACCATTTTACCTTTGATGAATCCACCCATATCCAGGTTGTAGTTAGCAGTGTCGCCAACTTTCCAGTCCAAACCCAACGTGTGAGCTTGCTCAGCGATAGCAGGCAATTGAGCCTGAACTACTACGTCAGCGATAGATGGCGTTGCGAATGCAGAAACTGAAAAAGTTAGTGCAAGAGTAGCAATAATTGCTTTGATCATAAAAAATCCTCCTTGATGGTTTTGTTGCTATCTATTGCAGCACGACCAAAGGAGGACTAGCAAGCTTCTATTAAGTTTCGCGGTAAGAAGTAACGAGGACTTGACGCGGCTTGCTGCCATTAGCTGGACCAACAACACCTTCTTTTTCGAAAACTTCAATCATGCGAGCAGCACGTGGATAACCTAAACGGAATTTACGTTGGATCAACGACGCTGAAATTTCTTTCTGACCCGAAGCCCACGAAAGGATTTCGTCGTAACGTTCATCGTACTCTTCATCACCAAATCCGCCACCGTCATCGCCACCAGCTTCAGCGCCGTCACCAGCGAATCCATCCAGCGCCTTCATTGCGAGTGGGTCATACTCTGGTTCACCTTGCGACGCCCAATGTTTTACGACATTGGCGATCTCGGCGTCCTTCAAATACGGCCCGTGATGACGAGTTGGTTTTCCAATGCCGGGCGCCTGGAATAACATGTCACCATTTGGCAGAAGGCGCTCGGCTCCGGAGTCATCGATGATAATTCTGGAGTCCATTTTCGAAGCAACCTTCAAAGCCACACGACCCGGAATATTTGTTTTAATCAAACCCGTCACAACGTCTTTACGTGGAGACTGAGTCGCCAAGATCAAATGGATTCCGCAGGCACGCGCTTTCTGTGTCAGGCGCTGAATTGGCTCTTCGATGTTTTGTTTTTCAGTGATCATCAAGTCAGCTAGCTCATCCACTACGATCACAACGTAAGGAAGTGGCTGATAGTAATACTGATCAAGTTTTGCTTTGCCTTCTTCCAGCTCTTGATTGATTTTTTCATGCTGCTCAATTTCGTCTTTTGCAAGACCGCCAGTTTTTTCATTGAACGCTTCGATTTTACCAACACCGAACTTAGAAAGAGACTTATACCGTTTTTCCATTTCACGCACGGCCCACTTCAAAGCCGTGGCTGCCTTCTTAGGTTCAGTTACGTGAGGAATTGCCAAGTGCGGAACGGTTGCAAACGGAGCCAAGTCGACCATTTTTGGATCGATCAAAACCAAACGCAACGTTTTAGGGGAGTGACGGAACAACAATCCCGTGATGATGGATCCAACAAACACGGACTTACCAGAACCTGTCGTACCAGCGATCAACAAGTGAGGCATCTTGCGCAGATCCACAACTTTCGGCTCACCGTCCACCGTACGGCCCACTGCCATTGGTAATGCCAGGTCCTCGCTCCAGAATGTGTCTTCCGCGATCAAGTCTTTATAGTAAACTGTTTCACGCTTTAAGTTTGCTGTCTCGATACCCACCACATCCGTTCCTGGGATGTGACCAACAACGCGCACAGACTCTGAAGAAAGCGCCAGCGACAAGTCATCTTCAAGTTCAGAAATTTTAGAGATCTTAACATCCGCATTCGGTTTAAATTCATACATCGTAACCAGTGGACCTGGTTTCGCATCTTGAATCGAACCTTCAACTGAGAAGTTTTTAAGTTTCTCAACCAAGGCGTCGGCTTTTCTTTGAATCTCGGCTTTATCAATTTTGATACGAGAAACTGGAGGGTCTTCAAGCAGTGCCAGTTTTGGCATTTCCCAGTTTTCGATGCGACGAGGTGGTTTTGCCTTCATCACCACTTTACGTTTTTGCGCCATACGAAGAGCCGGAGTTTCTTCTTCCTCCTCATCCTCGTCTTCATCAGAATCGGCGTCTGCAAAAAGCTCATCGTCTTCTTCTTCGTCCTCTTCCTCTTCTTCCTCAGCGGCATCCAGAAGAAGTTTCAGATCCTTGTCTTCTTCCTCTTCGTCTTTACCTACAAATTTTTTGTCAGCAAGAGGGAAGGCCTTTTTCGGCTCGTCTTTTTTCTTATCTTTTTTGGGAGCGGCCTTCTTCTTGTTTACAAAAGCGCCACCAAAGAAAGCAGCAATGCGATCGCCAACCTTCTGTTTCTTAAGCATCGCAAAGAATTCTTGCGGCACTTCCGCAAGTTCCTGCAAAGTTTTCTCGGAATAGAACACCACCAACACGGCCATGAACGTCCACAAAATCACCTGCACGCCAGCAAAGGCAAACGCACGCATCAATGCTGACGACACTCCCATGCCCAGCATTCCACCTAAGGCGATTTGATTCTGGAACAAGCGAGTCGTCGGCATATAGATCGAAAGCAAAGCCGCCACATCGACGATCAACAAAAGCGCCCACACAAAACGAATGTTTTTAATATTCAGAGATTCACCTCTAAAAGCCGCAAAAGCCATACGGCCCAGGCTCGCAACTATGACCCAAGCTGCCAATCCAAAGAGCTGATAAAGCCCGTCAGCCAGGAAACTGCCGACAATTCCGCAGTAATTCAGGGCTTTTAGTCCTTGTCCAATGGAGTTAAGGGACGGGTCTTGAGGGTTATAGCTTACCAAGGACAGGGTGATAAAAAGACCTAGGCCCAAAAAACAGATAGCAGTGACGTCTTGACGGAACTTTTTGAGGAATTGGTTCATTTAAAAAATTTACGAAATTTCGCTGGGTTAGTCATGCTCGGGAAGCACAACCTTGACTTAGGACTGGAGGAGGGTACAAGTACGGACCTGCCTCGCACCGAGTGGCGCAGGGCCTCCAAGACAAAGAGCCAGTTAGAATGCTTAAAATTAATGAGATTTTTTATAGTATCCAAGGTGAAACAACGTACGTAGGGAACCCTACGGTGTTTGTGCGCACAACTGCGTGCAACCTGCGTTGCACGTATTGCGATACAAAGTATTCCTACTATGAGGGCGAAATGCAGTCTTTGGATGCCATCATCAAAGAGATTGATTCTCACCAAGCTCCGTATGTTTGCATTACAGGTGGCGAGCCGTTGTTGCAAAAAGAAGTTCATACTTTGATGAAAGAGTTGTGCGACAAAGGTTACAAAGTTTCTTTGGAAACTTCTGGTTCCAAAAATATTGCAGCAGTAGATTCACGCGTAAAAATTATTTTGGATGTGAAAACTCCTGACAGTGGCGCAGCAGATTCTTTCTTGATGGAGAACATCGCGCACTCCACGCCCAGCACGGAATACAAGTTTGTGATCTGTTCTGAGGAAGACTTCAACTGGTCTGAAAATTTCTGTCGTCAACACAAATTGTTCGAAAAATTTGTGGTTTTATACAGCCCATCATACACCCAAGTATCTGAACGCTGGTTGGCAGAAAAAATATTGCAGCAAAAATCATCTGCAAGGTTGCAATTACAACTGCATAAGTATATTTGGTCTCCCGAAACACGCGGAGTATAGTTACTCCAAAAACCCAAGCACTGATGTAATTCCGGGAGATCCATGACGCCGAACCTTAACAGTTCTGATAATCTTTTTGTCGCTAACCTTCAGTCTGTAAGCTTGGAAAAGCTTGTTAAAAGCAAACTTGAAGTTCTTTTTGCTCAACAAAAAGAAGCGCAAGTAGAATTGAACGGTTTGTACAATGTTGTAATCGAACAAGTTGAAAAACCGCTACTTGAGCTTGCTCTACGTGCCTACAATGGCAACCAAGTTAAAACAGCTCAGATGCTTGGCATCAATCGCAACACTCTTAAGAAGAAAATTGATAACTACAAAATTCGTGTTAAAAAATTGAACTAATAATTCGTTCATAATTTACACCAGCGAGCCACCCAGAACCACCATCACGCTTAGTCTCGCAATTTTATTCTCCCCCAAAAAATTTTATTCTTGGGGTTTGTTAAAATAGGTTTGATTTCAAAAAGTCACAGACCCGAGGCGCAAGGCGGAGGCCCTACTGAAGGTAGGCCGACAACGAAGCAACGACGGAGATGGCGGTTTTTCAAATCAAACCGGTGTTCTCAACACGAGGGGTTGTGTCGTGAGTACTCGCATTCCACCGCAAAATCTAGATGCCGAACAGTCAATTCTGGGCGGCCTGATGCTTGATCGAGAAGCTCTCGATCAAGTTGGTGACGTTCTCTTTGCTGAGGACTTTTATAAGCCTTCACATCAAAAAATTTACGCTGCGATCAAAGATCTGCACAGCAAGAATCAGCCAATCGACATTATCACTGTTACCAACGTGCTTCAGGCCGAAGGTTCCATGGATATGGTCGGTGGACCTGAATATTTGATCGGTCTTTTGGATAAAACAATTTCCTCTGCCAACATTGGCTCTCACGCGAAAATCGTTCGCGAGAAAAGCATGTTGCGCAAAATGATCACGACAAACAGCAAATTGATCGAGCGCGCGTACGATCAGGATTTCGTCGACGTTGAATCCTTTATGGATCAGGCCGAGAGCGAAATCTTTAAGTTATCCGAAACAAAACAGGCAACCGGTCTTGTGGGCTCCATGGAAATCGTTAAGGCTTCCATCCAAAAGATCGAAGAGCTTTACAAACGTAAAGCCGACGTTACCGGGCTTCCTTCGGGCTTTACTGAGCTTGATAAGATGACATCGGGACTTCACCCAGGTGAGATGACGATTATCGCCGCTCGTCCTTCCATGGGTAAAACGGCGTTCTCTCTGAACGTTGCCCAACACATCGCCCTTCGCGCTAAAAAGGTTATTGCTTACTTCTCTCTCGAGATGGGTAAGGAAGCCATGATGATGCGTATGTTGTCCTCTGAGGCGCGCGTGAACATGAACGAAATCCGTAATGGTAAGATCCAGGACTCTGCTTGGCCGAAGCTAATTAATGCAGCCAGCGCCCTTTCTGAGGCCGGAATCTTTATCGATGATACTCCAGGTATGTCACCGTTCGAGATCCGCTCCCGTGCTCGTCGTTTAAAAGCAGAACACGGACTTGATTGCATCATGATCGACTACTTGCAGCTGATGAGCATGAAGCAAAAATTCTCTTCGCGTGAGCAAGAGGTTGCGGAAATTTCCAAAAGCTTGAAGGCCATTGCCAAGGAACTTCAAGTTCCTATCATCGCACTAGCCCAGCTGAATCGTGGGGTAGAGGGTCGTGCGGACCGCCGCCCGATGCTTTCTGACCTTCGTGAGTCCGGATCAATCGAGCAAGATGCCGACGTTATCATGATGCTTTATCGTGATGACTACTACGATAAGGAAGATCCAGATAAAGCAGGCCATGCGGAAGTTATCGTTGGTAAGCAACGTAATGGTGCCACAGGTACCGTTAAACTTCGTTTCGACGCGAAACACTCCCGCTTTAAAGATGCTGAGAATGAAGGACCCGGGGTTAATTCTCTTCCTCCACCTCAAGCACCACCTCCGATGCCAGGTGGCAGACCGAAAAACTTTGCTCCTGGAGCTCCAGCCTAGGATAATAAGGGCCACGTATGTGGCCTTTTTCACGTTATCACCGCAGAGATATTCCTCAGAGTTATAAACCTGTTGTTTTGGTTACAGGTTGTTCAAATGGTATTGGGCTCGAGCTTGCTCATTTGCTTTACAATGAACATCCTGAATATCGTGTCGTCGCAACCGCCAGAGAAAAAAGTATTCAAAAACTTCATGATCAATTTTTAGAAAATGATCGCTTTATGATTTATCCACTGGATGTCACTAAAGAGGAAGAACGCAAAGAACTCATCAATCATGTGAATAAAACTTGGGGTGGTGTGGATATCTTGGTGAATAATGCCGGGATCTCTTATCGTTCGGTCATTGAACACATGACTGCCAAAGATGAACTTCTGCAAATGGAAACAAACTATCTGGGACCGATGGGTTTAATTCGCAGGGTGCTGCCGTATATGCGCGAGACGGGCAGGGGTAAAATCATCAACGTGTCTTCCGTGGCGGGAATGCTTGCGATGCCAACGATGTCTTCATACTCGGCCTCCAAGTATGCGCTTGAGGGAGCCAGTGAGTCTTTGTGGTATGAGATGCGTCCCTTTGGTGTGCAGGTTTCATTGATTCAGCCGGGATTCGTGAACAGTAACTCGTTTCAAAATGTTTATCATTCAGAGTTATCAGATCCTGCGCATAACTGGGACGGACCTTACTGTGATTTCTATCAGAACATGACCCCGTTTGTGGCTAAGATGATGCGCATGTCGCGCTCCTCGGCGCACAAAATTGCAAAATTGATTATCAAAACGATTAAAACTGAAAATCCGTCACTATGGATTCCGGCGACCTTAGACGCGACGATGTTTTATTATATTCGCAGGCTTCTTCCGCGCAGAATCCTGCTGCCAGTGCTGTATTGGTTCTTACCAAATGCCAAACACTGGGGAAAAAGGCACACGAATCGCCGCTAACCTACTGGACCAAAGCCCACATATTCGTTTTTAGATTGAGGATATTTTAACCCCTTGATTGAGTGAAAGGGTCGATAAGACATAGGCGCATGGATCGCGCTTACTTGAGAGCACGGAGGCAACGATGGAAAAGGGTTTAGCGCAAGTCGTGGTTGAAGCCACAGGACTTCCCCAAAACTCGGTAGCAAATGAGCTACACAAACTGATGGCTGCGCATGGAACGAATGCAGAAGAGATGACCATCGACCAATTAAGAGAAATTATGGCCGATTATTTAAATCAGGTGTTCCTGGAACTTGCGAACGAAGAAGAAATCAAATCCGCATAGGCTAAAGGCCTCCGATCGGTTTAGCCATAACATACAAAATAAAAAAGGCCCCGGTTTCCCGAGGCCTTTCGCATTAATCTTTAAATTTAAAAATTAGATTTCGTAGTCAAGAGCCGCTTCTTCTTGAGTATCCGCTGGAGCTTCTTGAGTTTGAACGTCTTCTTTAGCAGAAGTGTTCAATTGTTTCATCGCTGCAGAAACGAAGTTCCATTCAGCGTTGATTTTTGTGTAGATCGCGTAGTTTGAACAATCGTCGATACCTTCTTTACCAGTACCGCGGCTTGTAACACCCCAAAGGTATTCAACCCCACCAACGTTGATGAACGCTGGACCACCAGAGTCACCGTGGCAAGCACCTTTACCTTGAGATTGATCCAAAGCAACCTCAGTATCACCGTATGGTTGGATCACGCCTACATCAGTTTTCTTCAAGATGTTTTCGTTTTCTTGAGTCAGGATGTAGCAAGTTTTCTTGTCATAAGTACAAGCGATTTGGCCGCTAGCGATCGCTGCATCTAGATCTGGGTACTTTTTAAGATCAACTTGTTCTTTTTTAACGTTCGTCAAACCGTAACCAGCAAGAGTTACGTTCGCGCCGTTTTTCAAGATCGTTTCATCTTTAAGGATGTTTGCAATTTGGTAGTCAGCAGGAATTTTACCTTGGATTTTGATAACTGCTAGATCGTAGTTATCAGCACCCTGATCGCGATCAGAAAGCTCTACGCCATCACCATTTGGATTACCGGCTTTTTTAAGCTTTTCAATCGTGGCACGAAGACGCGCATCGCCTTCACCGTATTGGTTGTGAACAACCACACCGGTAACTGGTTTGATTTGGTCTTTAGTCATTTTGTTAAGATCAGTAGCGAACACTACGAACATCGCAGCTTTTTTGTACTCGGTACCAGGGATACAGTGAGCAGCTGTAAGGATCATGTTGTCAGCGATGATTGAACCTGTGCACAGGAACTGACCTTGTTGATTGTCTTGAGTCAGTACGTTCACAACGATAGATACAGTAGATTTTCTGATGATATCGTTTTGAGCTACAGCTTCACCACCGATAATACCGGAGTTGTTGCCTGACTTAAGAGATGCAGATTTGTTTGGAGTACAAGCAGCGATCGTCGCTAATGCACCCAAAGATAAAGCCAACTTAAGAGATTTGATTGTGTTCATGGAACCCCTCCAATGGCGCTCTTTAAACACCCATTTTGGAACCAGGGCAATATAAAAAATTCGATACGCCCCATAAGATTACCTTATGGTAAAGTTGACAAAAATTTACGGCTGCAAAACTGCGAGAGCACGTTTTCCAAATAAAAAAGGTCCCGGTTTCCCGAGACCTTTTCATAGTTATGCGTACCTAATGTAAATTATGCGCGCTCAACTGCGATTTGGATCTTAGCTTCCAAACCTTCAGCGTAACGGATAACCGCTTTGTGCTGACCCAATACTTTGATTGGCTCTTCCAAGTGGATATCGCGACGGTCGATAGAGTGACCCATTTTTTGAAGCTCTTTAGAGATATCTGTAGTTGTTACAGTACCGAAAAGCTTGTCAGAGTCTGCACCAGCTTGCAATTTGAAGGATACAGTTGTGCCGTTGATTTTGTTCAAAAGCTCTTGGCGTTCAGCCAATGCTTTTTTCTTTTTAGTCTCAGCAACGCGTTTCAAGTGTTCGTACTCTTTTACGCGTTTTTCTGTAGCTTCAGCAGCCAATTTGCGTGGGAACAAGAAGTTTCTTGCGAAACCTTCAGAAACGTTCACCAACTCACCAACACGGCCTACATCTTTTACGTCTTTTTGAAGAATAACTTTCATGTGATCTCCATTACTTCGGCAGAGCCGAAGTGCATCTAGTTTAGCTAGCTTTTGGAGCCGTCATCTTACGAATGCGACTTCTAAAATCCAGCCAGTAATCGATCAAACCAACAATACTCAAAATAAGTACCAACTGGCCGACCAAGATTATGTACACCAAAACTCGAGTGACAGTTCCTGCCTTAATCGAATTTAGGAATACCTCCAACACTGCTAACCCCTGAAAGAAATAGAGAACGAGTGCTACGTTCACAATATTTACTGCGAGGATCGCAATGGCCTTACCGCCAAAACTCACCATTGTCAGAAGGAAGGCTGTCATCGCTACCCAAATAAAAAAGTCAGGCAAACGATATTCCGACAACTTGAGCTGAGAGGCAATTTTCTCGCGGGGCAAATTGAGCCACGAAAAAACCCTTCTCTCAAAAATTAATCCCACACCTAGTGCTACAATCAGAGTAATAGCAATGGCTGATGGGAATTGCTGCATCAATTCTGAAGCGTCTAACTTAACAGCGGGATTCACTTGTTGAATCTGCTCAATAAATTGTTCGACCAGTTTTTGAACTTCAGCGTACGTGTTAATCCCATTTACTGTGAATGAGCCATAAAGAGAGATGCTTGCAGCACCTGTCCCGAGCAACACACTCAGAATACCGGATAGCCACCACCCAAGACCTCTTTGCTCAAGTTCATTGTATACTCCTAAAGTCATCCAAACGGAGCCAATAAACATCGCTAAAGGTTGAGCGTTGAGGAGCCACGCAGCCCCTGTTACTAACAGTCCAAGGATCCAAAAGGCCCAAGGACCGAAAGCCTGACGGAGCACACGAAGAAGAGGCGCGTGAAGAACCACAGTCATCATCGACAACAAGATCGAGAGAGATGAAATCGTAATGAGTTTCTGTGGGGACGCGTACTTCTTCATGGCTTACGCCCTTAATTACTCGCCACGCTCAGCGCGGTCTGCTTTAGCAGCAGCAAACGCAGCTTTACGTGCTTGCATTTTAGCTTCGCGCTCTTTTTCACGAGCAGCAGATTCAGAAAGACCTTTTTTGAAGCCTTCCATGAATTTAGCCAAAGATACACGCTCGTCTAGGCGAGTATGCATAAAGCGAAGTACTTTGTCGTTGATACGCATAGTACGTTCCAACTCAGCGATAGCTTGAGTGTCAGCTTCGAATGTAGAGTGGAAGTAGATCGCTTTTTTCAACTTGCCGATTGGAGTCGCCAAGTTACGTTTGCCCCAAGTTTCAAGAGAGTTGATAGAACCCTTGAAAGTTTCGATAGTTGCTTTGTTCTTCTTGAAAAGATCTTTTTGATCTTCAGAAGTTGCATCTGGATGCATAAGAACAACAACCTCGTAAGGCATAGTGTTTTTAGTTTCCATGTATAATCCTTTCGGTTAAAGCCCCCACCATACAGGGGTGGGAACAAGGATGACTTTTTAAAATGTTTAACGGGTTTAGCACGCCTTAAGTTTGAGCACAAGGAATAGTCCTTTGATTCGCCCGAATCCAGCCCTATCATACCTAAATGGTCACATTTATTGAGGTTCTTAACGGCGTAAACGAAGGCTCCCGGCATCAACTGACGGACGGAATGACTATGGGTAGAGCCAATGCCGACATCATTGTGAAGGACCCCAAGGTCTCCAGCAAGCATGCTCAGATCGCTTTGGATGGTAAAGGACAGCTGGTTCTGCTTGATTTAGATTCCTCGAACGGGCTGTACATATCCGGTCGCCGTGTGAAAAAAGTCGCGTTAATTCCAGGGGTTATCTTTGAGATTGGGCGCACCCAGTTTAAAGTTGTGACGGTTGAAGAAGAACAAGCAAGCAGCTTTGAGCGCCTTCTGACTTGGCGCAATATTGTGAGCGCGACGATTCCTCAGCTGCAAATTCAGAATTCAGAACCGCCACAAAGCTTGCACAGATTTTCACCTGCGCTGAAGTTAACTTTCCTTCGCGGGATCCAAGCCGATGAGGAAATTATTTTAGGGTACGGGCCCAGAACCGCGGGGGCAGACTCTTTGGATGTTGAATTATTGGATGTGGACGCGCCTCGCGATGCCTTCCAACTTATTGCGGGACCAGGCCAGGTGGAGTTAAAAGTTTTGGCAACGGGACGGGTGACTCTTAATAATAAGAAGGTGTCTGCCGAAATGCTCTCGGATGGAGACATGATCTCTGTTGGCAACACATTGATTAAAGTCTCTTATCTCTAGTTAAGAAGGTCTTATGGAAACAACGCCTAAAAGCATCGGAACATTTGAAAGCTATGATGGCACTTCCATCTATTATGAAACTCATGGGCAAGGTGAGCCATTGATATTGATCTATGGTATCGCTTGCCTGATCAATCACTGGCACTATCAAATCGAGTATTTCTCTAAGAACTATCAAGTGATTGCTTTTGATTTGCGTGGCCACCACAAAAGCACACCGATCGTCGACATGAGCCAGCTGACTTTGGATTCTCTTAATAAAGATATTCTGGGCTTGCTTGAACATTTAAATATCAAAAGTGCGCACTTTGCAGGACACAGTTTTGGTGCTCCGGTTTTATTGAATTTATATTCTTCAAATCCGGAAGTGATTCGTTCCATGACGTTTATTAATGGTTTCGCCAGAAATCCGATCAAAGGAATGTTTGGTCTAGATGTAATTGAACCATTTTTTTATTTCGTAAAAGCACAGTACGAAAATCAACCGGATCTGTGGAATACTCTGTGGAAAGTTGCCGTGGATAATCCCTTGGCGATGTATGCTGCGGCTCTCGCTGGTGGTTTCAATCTGCGAGTTACTCATTTTAAAGACATTGAAGTTTATTGCCGGGGAGTCGCCCGCATGAACTTAAAAGTTTTCATTTCTTTTTTTGAAGAGCTGATGAAATTTGATGGCGAAGGCATTCTGGAAACAATTGAAGTGCCGGTGCTGGTGATTTCTGGAGAGAAAGACGCCGTCACTCCGATCCGCTTTCAGTATCATTTAAAAGAAAAAATCAAACACTCTGAATTCGTTTTGGTGCCATATGGTTCACACTGTACTCAGCTTGATTTCCCAGACTATACGAATTTGAAAATTGAAAAATTTCTGCAACAGGGCGTGCGCGAGGATTAAAGCTCCTCGCGACGAAGTCGGCGAAATTTCATCAACGCTCCACCAAGAAGTACTGTCGCCAAAAGCAAATGGATCACGTGATCTGTGGATCCCAGCTCCAGATGTTCGGGAGAAACCAACCACAAAGAATCGTCACGAACAAGATTTCCCACGCTCGGCATCCCTGGTGTTCCGACCATAAACCCCAGCACGCCCAGGACCGCATAGAAAGCACCAAAAATTAAAGAACACTTTTTGGCTTTTTGCTCGCCGCTAAAACCAAACCATACTAATAAGGCACCACCCACTAAGTGAATTAGATTGTGAGCCGGTGATAGGTGCGCGCCCAACAGGTTATCCACAACAAAACCCACAAGGGCAAAAACCACCAACGCGGTTCCGATGAAGACACTGGTTTCTTGTGCAAACGTTTTGCGCTCAAGCACACCTTCAAGTTGTCCTTTTTTAATGGTTTCACTTTGAATATCGTATTCGTCTCTGAGGCGACCACGAATACCTGGTTTCTTGCCAGCATTGTTTCTGGCATTACTCCTATTGCGATCTATTTCGGGTTGCATGCAAACCTCCGTCAATAAGCCCTATTATCGGCGGCAGCACTCGAAAAGGCAGCGTTGAGATTGTACATATGACTAAAAACAAAAAGCCACCACGCAGGACGTGATGGCTTTATTTGAATTTGAAATGTTCCCGGACTAGCGGAAAGCAATTTTTGTGATGTCGAAACCGTAACGGTTTACAGAGTCGTCAGAAGTGAACACTACTTTTGCAGAGTCACCTTCGATGACGCTAGAAAATGTATCGTCAGCTTTGCCAGACAACGTTTGAACCAGTTTGCCAGCTGAATCGTAAATCTCAACTTTATCGTAATCACGTTCTGTATCGAATTTTTCGAAATAGATCGCGATTTGTTTCGCGCCCGCTGCTCTTACCTCGAAAGTTGCATTTGTTTTGCTTGCGTAAGGGTGAGCTGAGGAAACGCTTGCAGAAACTGTTTGCCAGTTAACCGGATCATTTGCATCTGGTGGAGCAATCGTATTCGTCAACGCAGAGTATGCGTTTGCGATACCCATTGTGCGAACTTTACCGCGAAGACCAGGAATTGGTTTCGCAGTCGCCATGATACGTTCTTTAAGTTGCAAGCCCGTCAAGTTTGGTTCGTTAGCTGCAAGAAGAGCGGCGATACCAGAAACGTGCGGAGTTGCCATAGAAGTACCAGACCAAGAGTCGTAACCACCATTCTTAATTGAAGAATAGATGTTTACGCCTGGAGCACCCACGTGAACTTTTGTTTTTCCGTAGTTCGAGAATGAAGCCAAACGACCGCCATCATCAATCGCTGCTACCGCTAGTACGTTTGGAATATCGTACGTTGCTGGGTAAGTCGGATTTGCATCGTTATCATTAGATTCGTTACCCGCTGCTGCTACGAACAGAACACCTTTGTCATTTGCTCTTTGGATAGCTTGCTTCAAAGTTTCAGAGTAACCACCGCCACCCCAAGAATTTGAAAGGATTTTCGCACCCATGCTTACTGCATAGTCGATACCTTTAAGAGCGCCCTCAAGAGAACCAGAACCGTCAGCAGACAAGAATTTTACACCCATTAAGCGAACATTCCAGTTAACGCCAACGATACCTTTACCGTCGTCACCTTTAGCGCCGATAGTACCAGAGCAGTGAGAGCCGTGACCGTGGTCATCAAGTGGGTTGCCCGTTGGTTTGTCAGCCTTAACAAAGTTTGCACCGTAGATATCGTCGACAACGCCGTTGCCATCATCGTCTACACCTGCTTGACCGTTAAGTTCAGCAGCGTTCGTCCACAAGTTGTCTTTAAGATCTGGATGGTTGTAGTCGATACCAGTATCGATTACCGCAACCAAAACATCTTGAGAACCTGTTGTGATATCCCACGCCTGAAGAGCGCCAATGTCGATGCCCGCAGTTTTCGTGTTGTTCATGCCCCATAGGCGCGTGAACATTGGATCATTTGGAGTTTTGTTGATGCGATAGATATAGTTTGGTTCAACGATATCTACTAGTGGGTTTTGAGAAAGCGTTTTGATTACGCTGTCAGTAAGTTCGAACACAGGTCTTTTGATAACCACGATGTTCATGCTAGGGATTGTTTCTTTAACGAAAGCACCCAGTTGCTGACTCAAAACTTGTGTCGACTGAATCGCGTATTGATTTTTCAATTGAACGATATATTCACCAGGCACAGCTTCAGGTTTAGCAGCGAAAGCGCTAGCAGAAACGAACAAACCGAGCACGGCTCTTCCAATAAGCCCTCTCATAAATCCCTCCTTGATGGGTACAGGAGGAAAGTCTCGGCAAAAATTGCCGGGTGGTCCTCCAGTTCCAAAATGGTACCAATGCGAAAGTCAGGATTTTATTTGTTTTTGGAGTCAACAGCGAAACCTAGACCATTGTCCATATACAAGTTTGCTGAAGTTAAAGTAAATGAGGTGAACTATCCAGTCTTTGGTCTTGTCGGACGAATGGACTTCTCGTCGGCGAATCCGAAGCTCATTTGCTCGGGCAGTTTGAACTGCACAATCTTTTGAGGATTCTGGGCCATCTCTCTTTTCTCAGAGGGAGTAACAACGTTTACACCTTCAGATACTTTAATAAGATGTTTGATAAAGGCTTCTTTCACGCTATCAGGCGCATTTTTATTAAAGCCAAGTTCTGCCATAAGTTGATCAATCTTCTTCATAAGCCCAATCCTTGGTCTAGTTTTCGGAAGTTTGATGTTCGAGCTTTAGGGGAAATTCACAGATGAAGGTCGAGGATGCGTCTCTCATTAAGACGGACCGATGATGCAGAATTTAAAGGTTAAAAAATAGTACAAAAAAAGGGGCTCAGTTACCTGAACCCCTTAATATCACGTATATTTTTAAGAACTATGCGTTACTCTGACGAAAAGGGGCGTTAGCCAGCTCCGCCGTCTTTGTGCTTAGGTCTTTGAGTTAAAACAGCTCCCAAGAACTGACGGTTCATACGAGAGATATTTGTCAGCTGAATTTCTTTAGGACAAGCGGCTTCACACGCACCTGTGGTCGTACAAGCACCGAAACCTTCAGAATCCATCGCAGCAACCATGCGCAATGCACGTTCATTTTTTTCAACGGCACCTTGCGGAAGCAAAGCCATGTGAGAGATTTTTGCAGAAGTAAATAGGGCTGCAGAAGCATTCTTACAAGCTGCCACACACGCACCACAACCGATGCAAGTTGCTGAGCTCATAGCTTCGTCAGCATCTGCTTTAGGAATCAAGATAGCATTCGCATCTTGTGGATTTCCCGTATTTTGAGAAATGTAACCACCAGAAGAAATGATACGGTCAAATGCAGAACGATCGACCATCAAGTCTTTGATAACCGGGAAGGAGTTCGCTCTGAACGGTTCGATAGTCAATGTTTCGCCGTCGTTGTAGTTACGCATATGAAGTTGGCAAACTGTCGTTGCCTTCAACTTACCGTGTGCTTCGCCATCGATAACGAAACCGCATGTCCCGCAGATACCTTCGCGGCAGTCATGGTCAAATGCAATTGGCTCTTCGCCTTTTGCCACGATCTCTTCGTTCACAGCATCTAGCATCTCTAGAAATGAAGCGTGCTCAGAAACATTCTTTGCTTGGTACTCGACGAAAGAGCCTTGATCTTTAGCTCCTTTTTGTCTCCAAACTTTCAAAGTCAGATTGATATGTTTTCCACTCATTTTAAGCCTCTTATTTATAGCTACGAGTTGCTAGGTGAACGTTTTCGAAAGTAAGTTCTTCTTTGTGGCGAACAGACGTTTTCATGTTGCCTGTGTATTCCCACGCGGCAACGTGACAGAAGTTGGTGTCGTCACGCTTAGCCTCACCATTATCCTGATGTTCTTCACGGAAGTGACCGCCGCATGATTCCTCGCGCTCAAGAGCATCACGACACATCAACTCGCCAAGCTCCAGGAAGTCTGCAACACGTCCTGCTTTTTCAAGCTCAACGTTAAGATAATTTGGATCACCTGGGATACGAACGTTTTGCCAGAACTCCTCACGAACTTTTGGAATTTCTTCCAAAGCTTTCTTAAGGCCAGCAGCATTGCGACCCATACCACAGTTTTCCCACATGATGTTGCCAAGCTCTTTATGGAAGCTATCAACAGTTCGGTTGCCTTTGATGTTTACTAGCGTGCTGATTTCTTTTTTAACGCCGTCAACTGCTGCTTTGAAAGCATCGTCGTTCGTCGTTACTTTATTAAGTTTTGTGCCACCCAAGTAGTTACCGATAGAGTAAGGAACTACGAAATAACCATCAGCCAAACCTTGCATCAATGCAGATGCGCCCAAACGGTTTGCTCCGTGATCAGAGAAATTGGCTTCACCAGCGACAAAACAACCTGGAATTGTTGACTGAAGGTTGTAGTCAACCCACAAGCCACCCATTGTGTAGTGGGGAGCGGGGTAGATCATCATTGGACGTTTATAAGGATTATCACCCGTGATTTTTTCGTACATTTCAAACAAGTTACCGTAGCGCTCAGAAATTTTATCTTCGCCAAGGCGTTTGATGGAATCTGCGAAATCCAAGTAAACAGCTTTACCAGATTCATTCACGCCGCGACCCTCATCACAAGCGTATTTCGCCTGACGAGAAGCCACGTCACGAGGAGCCAGGTTACCAAATGAAGGATAAACGCGCTCCAAGTAGTAATCGCGTTCGTTTTCTGGGATGTCGTTTGGATGACGTTTATCACCCACTGCTTTTGGAACCCATACGCGACCGTCATTGCGAAGTGATTCAGACATCAAGGTAAGTTTAGACTGATTTTCACCATGAACTGGGATGCATGTTGGATGGATTTGCGTGTAACAAGGATTTGCGAAATAAGCGCCACGTTTGTGTGCTTTCCATGCAGCCGTAACCGCACAGTTCATCGCATTTGTAGAAAGGAAGAACACGTTAGAGTAACCGCCAGACGCGATGATAACTGCATCGGCTTCGTGGGCTTCAATTTCACCGGTTAACAAGTTACGAACGATGATACCGCGTGCTTTTCCGTCGATCACAACTAGATCCAGCATTTCGCGACGGTAGCGAAGTTCCACAGTTCCTGCGTCAACTTGTCTCATCATTTGCGAGTAAGCACCCAACAAAAGCTGCTGACCCGTTTGACCGCGAGCATAGAATGTACGGGAAACTTGCGCACCACCGAATGAACGGTTCGCTAATGTGCCGCCGTATTCACGTGCGAACGGAACACCTTGAGAAACCATTTGGTCAATGATGTTCGCTGACACTTCCGCCAAACGGTAAACGTTTGCTTCACGGGCACGGAAGTCTCCGCCCTTAACGGTGTCATAGAAAAGACGGTAAGTTGAGTCACCATCGTTTTGATAATTTTTAGCGGCATTGATACCACCCTGAGCAGCCACGGAATGGGCGCGACGAGGGGATTCATGTACGCAGAATGCTTTTACTTTGTAACCAAGCTCACCCAGTGAGGCCGCCGCAGAAGCACCAGCAAGACCAGTACCCACAACGATTACGGAGTGTTTTCTTTTGTTCGCAGGGTTTACAAGTTTATTTTCAAACTTGGCTTTTTCCCATTTGTCTTCAATCGCACCGCTTGGAATTTTACTGTCTAAAATGTTAGCCATGACGTGTGCTCCTTAGAGAGTGAGGAAAAGGTAAAGAGGTTGAGAGATAAAACCAAGGGCTACGATAATTCCGTAACCAACACTTAGCTTAGCCCAAACATTACGATAAGTGCCTTCCATCAAACCCAAAGATTGGAAAGTGGAACCCACACCGTGCTTTAAATGGAAGCCCAAAAGAATCAAGGCAACCACGTACCAAACTACATAGCCTGGTTGTTGGAAAACTTCTTCCATCAATTTTGCCAGATCACGCATTGGAACGCCGTTTACGTTGGTCTCGTAATGTTGACCGTATTTGAAAGTGATCAAATGAAGAATAACGAAAACCAGAATCAGCGAGCCCTGAATCGCCATTGTTCGTGAAGCCAGGGAAACTCTTTTTGCGCCCTTGGCCGCCACGGCGTATTTTTGGCCTTTTGCTTCGCGATTGTTTTTCGTCAAAGAAATCGCCATAAAGACGTGGGTTATCAACGCCAGCACCAGAACAAGTTCCGCAACGTAGATGATTTTACCGCTTGTAAGCGCGTGGCCATAAGCATTGTAAGCGTCGTGGCTTACGAAAATGAGCATGTTTCCGGCCATGTGAGCAAGCACGAAACCCGCCCAAATAAGACCAGTGATTCCCATTAAGTACTTTTTCCCGACAGTCGTTCCGAGAAATCCAAACATGGTGTGAAACCCCTTGTGTGATAGCTTTATATTCTCATTAAGTTTTTAATTAACTTACTCCTCGGGGGTTTGATTTGTCCATGACCCCTGTCATGTTTCGCAACATGTTAGACTTTGAGGATTTAGTTTTGCCTCTGAAATCATCTGCGATAGAACTGGTCCTCTAAAAACGGGGTAAAAATATGAAGATTTTCGTGTGCATCAAACAGGTGCCAGACACTGAAACTAAAATCAAAATCTCTCCCGACCAAACCGGTATCGATACGGCGGGGATTAAATGGGTTATGAACCCTTACGACGAATACGCTGTCGAGGAAGCGAACAAGCTTCGCGACGCAAATCCAGGCGCTCAGGTTTGGGTTTTAAGCGCAGGTCCTAAAGCGCGTGTCGTAGAATCTTTGCGTACAGCACTTGCTATGGGTGCTGACGAAGCCATTGTAATCAACGGTGAAGGTCTAGATAACTTCTCTACTGCGAAAGCACTTGCAGAAGTGATCAAAGCCGAGGGCGGAATGAAAATCATTTTCACCGGCAAACTTGCGATTGATGACAACGCTTCTTCTGTAAGCCAAATGATGGCTGAATTCTTGAACGTACCTCACACGACTGTAGTTTCTAAATTCGCTTTCAACGGCGAAAATGTAACAGTTGAGCGTGATGTCGAGGGTGGTGCGAAGGAAGTTGTGCAAATGATGACACCAGCAGTGGTTGGCGCGAACAAAGGCTTGAACATGCCACGTTACGCCTCTCTTCCTGGTATCATGAAAGCTAAAAAGAAAGTGATCAAAGAAATCGAGTTCTCTTCTTTGAACATTCCTGCAACTGACATCAAAGTAAAATACTCTGGCATGACACTTCCAGCTGATAAACCGGCGGTTAAAATGCTATCTGGTGACTCTTCTGCACAAGCAGCTGAGCTTGTTAAACTTCTTCGCGATGAAGCGAAGGTTCTGTAGGAGCTGGCAATGGGTAAAGTATTAGTTTTTGCTGAACAAACAAACGGTAAACTTAAACGCAGCTCGATCGAGCTTTTGCAAGCGGCAGCGAAATCCGGCAACACAGTGGTTGCTGTGACTTTCGGTTCTCACGCAGGTGACGTAACAGCGGCCATCGGCCACAATGGTGCTTCTGAAGTTCATGTTGTGAAAGACGGGGCTTTGGATTCGTACAATCCAGAATCTTACACTGCAAACGTAGTTGCGATCGTAAACAAAGTTCAACCTTCGATCATCCTGGCTTCTGCTTCTTCAACAGGTAAAGATTTGTTCCCACGTGTTGCGGCTCGCTTAAACACAGGTGTTGCAAGTGATTGCACTCAGTTGACGATCTCTGGTGACAACGTAACTGCTGTTAAACCAATGTACTCAGGTAAAGCATTTGCGACTGTTAACTTCGAAAACAGCCCAATCAAAATCGTTTTGATGCGTGCTAATCAACTTCCAGTTGAAGCTGCTGACACATCTAAAACTGCAAATGTTGTCGAAAACACAAATGCAGCAACTGATTTGAAAACTTTGATCAAAGAAATCGTCAAGGGTGCCTCAGAGAAGTTGGATCTGACAGAAGCAAACATCATCGTTTCTGGTGGTCGTGGTTTGAAAGAAGCTGCGAACTTCAAAATGTTGAACGACCTTGCTGACGTATTGGGTGCAACTGTAGGTGCGACTCGTGCAGTGGTTGATGCTGGATGGGTAGGACACGGTATGCAAGTGGGTCAAACTGGTAAAACAGTGGCTCCAACATTGTACATCGCTGTTGGCATCTCGGGCGCGATTCAACATTTGGCAGGTATGGGCAGCTCTAAAGTTATCGTTGCTATCAATAACGATGCGAATGCTCCAATCTTCCAAAAAGCTACTTACGGTATCGTGGGTGATGCTTTTGATATCGTTCCAAAATTGACTGAAGAGTTCAAAAAGGCTCTTCACCACTAATCGTGTTTAGGAAATACATCCTTCCGATTATTGTGTTTGTATTTTATCGAACCCTCTCATGGACGTGGAGGGTTCGTCTTTTCGAGCCTGAATCCCTTAAGAGTTCCCTGGAAAATAAAAACCCGGTTGTACTTGCTCACTGGCATGGTGACGAGCTTGCACTTCTTTCGATCGTTAAACGCTATCGTATCGCTACAATTGCATCGCAATCCAAAGACGGCGAGTTGATGGCAACTGTGCTTAAATGGATGGGCGCAAAAACCAGTCGTGGGTCATCTTCGCGTGGCAGTGTTCAAGCCCTGAAAGGTCTTTTGCGTTTAGTAAAAGACGGGGGAAATTGCAGCTTTGCGGTGGATGGCCCCAAGGGTCCGTTACACAAGGTAAAGCCCGGAGTTTTTGAATTATCACGCATGATTCATGGCCCGATCTATGCGGCTGGCGTGTACGTTGATCGTGCGATTTATTTCCCAAGATCTTGGAATAAAACTTTCCTGCCTAAACCCTTCGCGAAAGTGATAATTGTTTGGAGTGAGTGCCTTCCTCCAGTCACAAAGGAACAAGATCCAAGAAACCCAGACCTTGCTCTAGAGTTAGAGTCTCTTTTACACCAGACTCGTCAGCAAGCTGTTAATTTCATTGCGGATAATAAGGCCTAGTGCTAGCGTTTTAACATAGTTTGCATCAACTTTTAAAAGGGACTTTTAAAGTATGAAATTAGTTATCAGCATCTTGATGCTCATCGCAGCACCGGCGTTCGCGCAGAAATCTTCTGAAGTGTTAGCTCAGGTGGGCAAAAAAACGATCACTCTTGATGAATTCAACAAGAAATACAACGACATCAAATCTAAAACGACAAACCCTCCACCAAAAGATCTTTTCCTGGAAGATATGGTTCGTTATGAAGTGGGTTTACAAGAAGCTGAAAAGCGCAATCTAGAAAAAGATCCTATCGTTCAAGACCAACTTCGTCAGGCGATGTACAAAGCTCTTTTGGAAAAAGAGTTGGGTCCTAAAGTTCAAAAAATCACGATTTCTGACAAAGAATTGCAAGATTGGTACAAAAACAATCCTGAAATCCGCACTAGCAATATCTTGATTGAGTTTAAACAAGGTGCAACTCCGGCACAAATCGCCGAAGCTAAAAAACGTGCCGAGGAAATCTATACTGAAGTTAAAAAATCGAAGCGCCCGTTTGAAGAGCTGGTTAAGCTTTATTCCGATGATGCGATTTCCAAGCAAGCTGGTGGCGACATCGGTTGGCAATCACGTGTAACAATCGTTCCTGCATACTATGAGGCGGCAGCTTCCATGAAGGTCGGTGACATCAAGGGGCTCATCGAATCTCCATATGGCTTCCACATCATCAAAGTAACAGGACGTCGCAGCTTTGAAAATGCGGATAAACGCCAAATCAGAGCCGCAGTATACGACGAGAAAAGAAAAGTGATCTTTAACGAGTACTTCGAAAAATTGAAAAAATCGTACTCGATCAAAGAAAACAAAAACCTTATCAAATAAGGAACTAGCAGATGAAATTTCTAAAGAGCCCCGCCAAAACGGGGCTTTTTATTTTAACAAGCATGTTGTTGGCGGGTTGTCCTTCCAAATATCAAAAACTTTCTAAACAACCAGTTGAGAAAGTAAACGAACACGTTCTGACAGCGAAGGAATTCGCAAATCAGTTGGCGCGTAAGCTTAAAAACTTTGATGCGCTGGCCGCCAAAGATCCCAATAACGTTCAACGAATCAAAGAGGAAATTCTTCGCGACTTCCTGGTGAAGAGTTTAACTTTGGATTGGGCACGCGCTCAAAGCATCGTCGTTTCTGAAAACAGTCTGGATCAAGAAGTGGATAAGTTGCGAGCAAACTATCCTGATGATCTTTCTTTCCGTCGTGCTTTGGCCCAAGAAAACCTGTCCTTTGCAGAGTGGCGCGAAGAACTTCGTTACACTCTGATTGAACGTGAGGTTTTCAAAAAGATTAACGAGAAAGCGAAGCCAATCGCCGAAGAAGAGATCAAACGTTATTACGACGACCACAAGGATATGTATAAACGCAAAGAACGCATTTATATCCGCCAGATCGTAGTCGACGAAGAATCTAAGGCTGACGCGATAAAAACGGATCTAAAAACCAAAGATTTTGCGGAACTTGCCAAGAAATTCTCCATCACTCCGGAAGCTAAGCAGGGTGGTGTCATCGGGTGGATTGAAAAGGGCACTGTGGATTACTTTGACCGTCTGTTTACAAACTCTGTTGGCGTACAAATGATCAAAAGCCCCTTCGGTATTCACCTGATTCGTGTGGAAAAAAAGGCTCCAGCGTCTACTTTGACTCTTGAAGAGGTTCGCCCCCAGATTACGCGCGCGCTTAAAGCACAACGCGAGCAGGCAGAATACGTGGCGTGGCTTGATGCCCAGCTCAGAAGTAGTAAAGTTCTAAAGGACTACGAGTTGATGAATTCCATCTCCGTAGATACCCGAGGGAATAATGATTAGTTTACTTGTTTCTTTATTTTTAGCAGTGCCGGTTAAAGCCGAAGTCGTTGAAAAAACTTTGGCCGTTGTGAACAACGAAATCATCTTGGAATCTGACCTTAAGGAATTGCAAAATCGAATTGCAAAGCCCGGTATGGTTGATGACGCTTTGATGGATGGTAAGTCTGCTGATGCTTTAAAGAAAGATCGCAAAGCGCAGATGGACTATTTGATTAATGAGAAAATTCTTTCTTCTGAAATCAAACGCTTGAATCTGACTGTGACAAATGATCGTGTTGAACAAGAGTTCAAAGACATGGCCAAAAGAAACAATGTAAGCGAAGCCGAGCTTATGAGCATTCTTAAGGGGCAGGGAATCAATATCCCTGAATACAAGATTTTCCTGAAAGAAAAAATTGAAAAGCAAAATTTGATGGATACAGAGATCATTTCAAAATTGCGTATTTCTGACGAAGACGCTTTGAATGAATACTTAAAATCAAATCCAAACAACAAGCCTGCAATTGACGAATTCTCCGTTTCCCACATTTTCTTCTCTCCGAAAAAAGGTGGCTCTGAAGCTGCTTACAAACGTGCGGAGACGGCTCTTTCCAAACTTCGTTCCGGTGAAAACTTTGAAACTCTGGCACAGCAATTCAGTGAAGATCCAAACTTCTCAGCTGGTGGTGCTTTAGGTACTTTCAAATCCGGCGAATTTATTCCGGAAATTGAAGAAGCTATTTCCAGTCTTAAAGTGGGTGAAACAACAGGTATCGTAAAATCTCGCCTGGGTTTCCACATCGTAAAATTGACGACTAAAAAGCTGACGCCAGATCCTAAATTTGAAAAACAAAAAGACCGTATTAAAGCTCAACTTTTGGAAACTAGTTTCAAAAGACAACTTCGTCTTTGGTTGCAAAACAAACGCGACGACTCGTTCATCAGAATTAATGAGTAACAAACGAATTGCACTTACCACGGGTGACGATGATGGTATTGGCTTTGAAGTCACAGCCAAAGCCCTGCACAAGCTCGGCCCACAAAAGGGTGTGCAATTCTTCTTGTGGCGAAACGACAACGCCTCTGCAAAATATTTAAGACTTATTGATCAGAAATTCGAACGTATTGTTGTCGACTCACTGGAAGAGGGCCTAAAAATCGAAGGCCCTTACCTGGTTGATATATGCTCTGATTTGTCGCCGGCTCATTGGGTTGAAAGCACGGCCAAAGCCTGCATGAAAAAACAACTCGACGGGATGGCAACAGCTCCTTTATCAAAAACTTTGATCAAAGAAGCCGGCTTCAAAGATCTTGGACACACCGATATTCTTAAACGAGTTTCCAGAACTAAAACTGTGCACATGGGTTTTGCGGGCCGCGAATTCAATGTCGTTTTGGCAACGGGGCATTTGTCGGTTGCTCATATTTCAAAGCACATTAGTTTTAGCACCGTCGCTGAGGCCTTGTTGCATGCGGATCAATTGCGTAAATCTTTACCTGCATCCAAACGCTCAAAACCCATTGGCGTTTTAGGCCTAAATCCCCACGCTGGCGAGCAGGGGATGATCGGTGGCGAAGAACTTTTGGTTTTTCCAAATCTTGCTTCTTTTGCTAAAGAAAAAAGTATTCCCTATGTGGGTCCATTAGTTCCAGATGCGGCTTTCTTTAAAGAGAACTGGAAAAAATATTCCGTGTATCTATGTCTGTATCATGACCAAGGTTTAATCCCTTTTAAAATGATTCACGGACAAGACAGTGGTGTTCACATCAGTCTGGGAATTCCATTTGTTCGCACCAGTGTCGATCACGGCACAGCGAAGGATATTTTTGGCAAAAACAAAGCCAATCCCAACTCTATGATTGATGCTATTCGCTGGTCTATTAATTTGACTCGACAGCAGTCCTAGTTAGGATTATTTCTAATATTTTCCAATACCTAGTTGAAGTGAGGTTTCTATGTATCAACCGGTAATTTTCAGAGAATACGACATCCGTGGCGTTTACAACGGTCAGTTTGACGACAATTTCGCCTATCTTTTGGCGCGCGCATTCGTAGTTCACATGAAGAACGTTAAAAACATTTCTAATCCAACACTGACTATCGGCCACGATGCCCGTGTAAGCTCTCCATCAATCGTTAAGAGCATGGAAAAAGGTTTTGTTGATTCGGGCGCTAAGGTTATTCACTTGGGCCTTGTAACCAGCCCTGTGTGCTATTTCTCAACATTCACAATGAAAGTGGATGGCGCTGTTCAAGTGACTGGCTCACACAATCCTCCAGAGTTTAACGGCTTCAAGATCTCTTTGGGTAAAACGACGATCTTTGGTGAAGAAATTCAAGAGCTTCGTAAAATCATCGAAAAGGGTGAATATATCGACGGTAAAGGTTCTGTTGAATCTTTCGATATCCGCCCAAGCTACTACGAGCACTACAAAAAAGAATTCGGACAAATGAAGAACGTTAAAGTCGTTTTGGATTGCGGCAACGGTGCCGGCGGTTCTGTTGTTCGTGGTTTATTCGAGGCATGCGGCTTGAAGCCGACAATCATGTTTGAAGAACCAGATGGCACATTCCCAAATCACCATCCGGATCCAACTGTTGAGGAAAACTTGGTGGATCTTGCTGCTCAAGTTAAAAAAGAAGGTGCCGTTTGCGGTATCGGTTTTGACGGCGACGCAGATCGCATCGGTGTCGTGGATCATACAGGTCGCATGGTTTATGGCGATGAGCTTATGACGATCGTATCCCGCGCTATCCTTGAAACAAACAAAGGTGCGAAAATCGTAGGTGACGTGAAGTGTTCTGATCGTCTGTACCACGATATCGCTAAACACGATGGCCAACCGATCATGTGGAAAACAGGTCACTCTTTGATTAAAGAAAAAATCAAAGTGGAAAAAGCACCATTCGGCGGCGAGATGTCTGGTCACATCTTCTTTGCAGATCGCAATTTCGGTTACGACGATGCTCCATACGCAGGTCTTCGTTTGGTAGAAATCCTGGCGAAAACTGGTAAAACCATCCCGCAATTGCTTGAAGGTTTGCCTCCAGCATTCAACACTCCAGAAATTCGTATCGACACGACCGAAGAGAAAAAAGTCTTGATCGTCGAGAAAATGAAAGAAGCTTTCAAGGGCGGCCCTGGTGCAGATTACCAAGTAAACTTGACTGATGGTATTCGCCTAAGCTTCGAAGACGGTTGGGCACTTTGCAGAGCTTCAAACACGCAACCCGTATTGGTTGTTCGTTATGAAGCAACAACCGCCGAAGGTATGAAACGCATCCAAGACCGCGTCGAAGCCGTCGTGAATAAATACCTTTAAAAGGTACGGACACACTTTCTCCAACGCAAAATATTTTGTTCTAAAATAGAGGGCTGACGCAAATACGTCAGCCCCTTATTGTTAAACAAACAGATCGTCTTTTTTTAAATCCATGTGCAAAACTGCACATAGTGAATACATCAGTGATAGTTCCTCTTGAAAAGAATAAGCGCGAGAGGTCTTTAATTCAGTTAGCGGCGTCCAATTAAGGCCAAAGATTTTCATCTCTTCACCATCACTATATACGCCACCAATTTTCTTCATTTGTGGCTCAAGATTTCCATTCTTAGTAACATAGTAGATACGACCCTTTTGCACCTGCTTGTGACGGGCAATAGCTAATCCTGCGGCATCATCTGCATGAATAATTGTCGAGACATGGGGACCCACACCTTCAAACAGTTGCAGGTATTTCTTTTCTATATCTTCAGAGATGCCACCAATACTGCGAACGACAATAATATCAGCATTTATAGACTTTACGTTTTTATCTAAGTCATTTTCACAAAGAATAAGAATGTAGGGTTTCTCTTCGGGAAGGTTTTCTAACTTACTCCATTCATAAATGGGAATGTTGATTCCAGAGTTTTGAAATTGCTTACTGATAAAAGTGGCCGTGCTTTCCAAATCAGACTTTCCAACGACCAGTATTGAAGCTTTTCCGTAATAATTCATGATAGCTCTCCTTTGTTGGGCCGCCAGTGGCCCGGTTTTCATTTCCAAAGAGGAGAGAATTTCATCGATTTGATCTTTTTGTGACTTTAGAACCTCGGCTTGCAGGGCAATCGCACGAGATCTTCGCTGCATTGCTTGGATTAACTTCTTAGAATCCAAATCTATATCTGCCTCAAGGAGATTTTTGATCTCACTTAAAGTAAAACCCAGATCTTTGAATTCCCTTAAACGGCGGGCGATTTCCAATTGCGCTTCATCGTAATAGCGATAGCCATTTTCTCCACGTACGTGGGATTTTAGTAAACCCATTTCCTCGTAAAGGCGGAGGGCCTTCGCCGAAACACCAATTTCTTTCGCAAATTGTCCGATTGTAAGCCAGTTCTTCATCCTAACCTCAGGTTATTTATCGAGGTTGTCCTTGGGGCAAGGTAAATAGAAAAAAGTTAGGCCGGATGGAGAAAGTGTGTCCGTACCAAATAAAAAAGGCCGGGATGAACCCAGCCTTTTTGAAATCAATTCTGATCTTTTTAATTCTGCTGCTTTTGCAGCGAGGAATTAAGAAAGTTTCAAAGCGATGATCAACGCGTAGATAACTAGAGACTCGATAAGAGCTAGACCCAAGATCATTGGGATCAAAAGTTTACCAGAAGCCGCTGGGTTACGAGCGATACCATCAAGAGCTGTAGCAGCAGTTTTACCTTGTGCCAAAGCGCCACCGAATACAGACAAAGCGATTGCCAAAGCAGCAGCGATAGCTACCAAACCTTTGTCAGTGCCAGCTGCAGCAACTACTGGAGCAGCAGTTTCTTGAGCGAATGCAGATACAGATACCAACATAGCTACCAAAGTTACGATCATTTTTTTCATGTGTGTCTCCTTTAGAGAACGGTTAAATATTTGCTTCTTAGTGGTCGTGTGCAATCGCGAATGCTACGTAAACCATTGAAAGCAAAGTAAATACAAAAGCCTGAACAAAGCATACGAACAATCCCATCATATAGAATGGAATTGGTACGCCGATTGGTACTAGATCCAAGAATACAGATAGTACCGTGTGGTCACCCATCATTACGTTCGCAAGACGAAGACCTAATGAGAAGGGACGAACCAAGTGGGAAACGATTTCGATTACGAACATCAACGGAGCCAAGAAGATAACTGGGCCCATGAAGTGTTTAAGGTAAGCGATAGGGCCGTTTTCTTTTACACCTTGGAAGTTATAGAACAAGAACATCAAGATACCGAAACCAAATGTCGTGTTGATGTTTTCAGTCGCCGGAGTCATACCCGGGATCATACCGATCAAGTTGTTGAATACCACAAAGAAGAATACAGAAGTAAAGAAAGGAACGTAGTGTTTACCGTGCTCGCCGATAACCATTTCAGAAAGACCTGACATCATCTCAGTCAGCATCTCCATGATTCCGCGAAGAGAGAATTTGTCAGCTGGAAGAACTGCAACCTCGCCTTTACCCAAAGATGCACGAGCCATCAAACCGATACCGATAGTTGCTACCGTTGCGATCGCAAGAGTTGCAATGTGATAATACTCAACGCCAACTGCAGGGATAAGCTGTGTCCAGTTAAACGGGTGGTGTTCTGCCGCCATCTTCTCTTTCCTCTCTCAAAGCTTCACTGATCGCATAGTAAATTGCCGATAAAATAAAGCTAGCAACACCCATCGCAAACCAGATTGATGAAAACCAATCGAGTTTAACCAGAGTGAAGATAATAATGCCTAAAATCGCGTACTTAAATACAATGAGGGAGATGCCTAGGGCAACCAATTTCTTTCGGAAGATAAGCCCGTAGCCCAAGCCCATCATGGAAAAGCTTAAAAGGATGGTTGAGGCGCCCCAGACGTAAGAGTTTGCATGATTAGGTGCAGCAAAAAACAGCAGGGCAAGGTAGCCAAGGGCTGTAATGAGGGCCTGAGAAATTAAAACTCTAATCATTTATGGTTTCTTATTCGCGTTTTCATTTTCTTCTTGGGCATCCATGCGCTTTAAAAGCCAAATCACACGGACGAGCCAACCCACCAGGGCGGCCAAACTCAAACCAACAAAGGCCATGCCCTTGGTTTGATACTTACTATCCAGAAGTTCGCCCAAGTAAAAACACCCGATGATCAAACCGACAAGTTCGAAGCCGATAGATGCAAAAATTATATACTTTTTCATTACTTCCTAAAGCCTTTCGCACCCGGGGCATTTTTCATACGCTCTTGCAGACGTTTAATACGAAGCTCGATGTATTCTGGTGGGCTGTATTTTCCGCGATAACCCTCAAGAACCTTGATCGCTTCTTTGAAATTATCATTTTCCTCATAGCAGACGGCCAAAGTCAGTCCCACATTTTCTTGAATAGCACGTTGAGGGTATTTCTCGATAATGCCTTTAAAGATATCCGTAGCTTTATTGAATTCTTTCTTAGCGACTAGAATATTTCCTTTTAGCATCAATGCTTGGAAGCGAATATTGTCGTCAGATTTCAAACGCAACAACGAATCAATCTCTGATTCAGCCTGAAAGAAGTTATTCATGTAGTAGTGCGCACGTGCAACACTCATCTGATATTGAGAAGCCTCTAGATCGGTGTGAGGCATTTGCTGAAGCTTACTAAACTCCACAATCGAAGCCTGGTAATTCTGAAGATTGTTAAAATAGATCTCTGCAATTTGCTTTTGCGATTGCAGACGCTCTTTCTCATCACTCGAATGCAGAACGATAAAGCGGTGATACCCAATCGTGCGCTCATAGTCTTTTAATTCGAAGAAAGCGACACGGGCAGCTTCACGAGCTGCTTCCATGGGGTATTCTGATTTATTATTGCGAAGAATGACTCGGTCAAAATATTCCAGGGCGACCTTGTAGTTACCCTGGGACACATTTTTTTCTGCGGTCTTATAATCACCCTGCTCCTGGGTGGAGCAGGCGGTGAGGAGTAGGAATATTACAGCCAGTACTCCTCTGATCATACTAGTGAGTTACGCCTTCAGGTGCAGTCGGAGCAGAAGCTGCTTCATCAGAGTGATCGTCTTCAACCACTGCCAAACCAGTTACTGTCTCGTCTTTTTCGTCGATGTTAATCAAACGAACACCTTGAGTGTTACGGCCAAGAACAGAGATGTCCGTCATTTTCATACGGATAACTTGCCCATTGTCTGTTGAAAGAATCAATTCGTGTTTCTCAGAAACTTTTTTGGTACCGACAACGCTACCAACTTTGTCCGTCGTTTTCTGAGTGATGATACCTACACCACCACGAGATTGAACACGGTATTCACCCACTTCTGAGCGCTTACCGTAACCTTTAGACGTTACCATCAAGATTGTATCTGGAGTATTTTTCTCAAGCACTTCCATCGCCACAACTACGTCGTCTTTCGCAAGAGTGATTGCTTTCACGCCGCGGGCAGTACGACCCATTCCACGCACGTCGTTTTCGTTGAAACGAATCGACATACCTTCTTTAGTTGCGATGAAGATGTCTGACTGACCATCAGAAATCTTAACAGCGATAATACCGTCATCAAGATCTGTCGTCAGAGCGATAACACCCGCAGTTCTTGGATTAGCGAATGAATCCAAAGATGTTTTTTTGATAATACCTTTTTCAGTCAACATAACAGCGAATTTGTTTTCGTTGAATTCATCCACCGGAAGAATCGCACGAACACTTTCGCCTGAAGCAAGTTGGACAACATTTGCCAATGACTTACCTTTTGAAGTTCTGCTGCCAAGTGGAAGTTTATGAACTTTCACCCAGTACACTTTACCTTTATCAGTAAACACCAGAAGCATCGTTTTTGTGGAAGCAGAGAACAAGTCTGTTACATAGTCTTCTTCTTTTGTTTCCATGCCTTTCAAGCCTTTACCACCACGTTTTTGAACACGGTATTCAGCTGTTGGCATACGCTTGATCAGACCTGTGTTTGTGACAGTCACAACCATATCTTCGTCAGCGATCAAATCTTCGTCTTCGATGTCATCCAGGCTGCCTTGAAGTTGTGTACGACGAGGATCTGCATAACGTTTTTTCATGTCTTCAAGTTCGCCTACGATAATTTTGTAGATTTCGCGAACATCGGCCAAAACGAATTTCAACCAATCGATTGTTTTTTGAAGTTCAGCAAGTTCTTCGATGATTTTATCACGCTCTAAACCAGTTAAACGTTGCAAACGCATTTCCAGGATTGCAACTGCTTGGCGTTCAGAGAATTCGAATTTAGACATCAAGGCTTCACGAGCTGCGTGCGCTTCCTTGGAAGCACGGATCGTCTTGATAACTTCTTCGATGTGATCTAGGGCTTTTTTTAAACCTTCCAAGATGTGCGCGCGTTCTTGGGCTTTTTTAAGTTCGAAGATACAACGTTTCGTAACGACGTCACGACGGTGATCTACGAAGGCCTCAAGCATGCCTTTCAAATCGAAAGTGACCGGTTGGTTTTTCGCATCAAGCGCAAGCATGATGATACCAACTGAAACTTGCATCTGAGTGAATTTGTACAAGCGATTCAAAATAACGGAAGCGTTTTCGCCACGTTTTAGATTGATCACGATACGCATACCTTCACGAGAAGATTCATCACGGATATCAGAGATACCTTCGATTGCTTTGTCACGAACCAGGTCCGCGATGCTTTCGATAAGTTTCGCTTTATTAACTTGGTACGGGATTTCCGTGATGATGATATCCTCACGGTCTTTGTTTGGAACGATTTCCGCAACCGCTTTAAGTGAAATGATACCGCGGCCTTTCTTGTAAGCCTGCAAGATACCTTCACGTCCTGCAATCACACCCGCAGAAGGGAAGTCAGGTCCCTTGATGTGCACCATCAAGTCTTCAAGTTGGCAAGTTGGGTTGTTGATCAAATGTATTGTACCATCGATCACTTCACCCAAATTGTGTGGCGGAATATTTGTCGCCATACCAACCGCGATACCAGAAGAACCATTCACCAAAAGATTTGGGAATTTCGCTGGCAATACCAATGGGATTTGCAAAGAGTCATCGTAGTTCGGACCGAACGCGACAGTTTCTTTTTCTAAATCATTCAGAAGTTCTTCTGCCATCGGAGTCATACGGATTTCCGTATAACGCATGGCTGCTGCGCTGTCGCCGTCGATAGAACCGAAGTTACCTTGACCATCTTCAAGCGGGTAGCGAAGAGAGAAGTCCTGGGCCATACGAACCATCGTTTCGTAAACAGCCGAGTCACCATGCGGATGGTATTTACCGATGACGTCACCCACCACACGGGCAGATTTCAAATACGGTCTGTTGTGACGGTTGTTCATTTCACTTTGTGCGAAAAGAACACGACGATGAACAGGTTTCAAACCATCACGTACGTCTGGAAGTGCACGACCCACGATAACTGACATCGAGTACTGAAGGTATGCTCCTCGCATTTCCTTGCTGATATCGACAACCGTGACGCCTTTTTCTTGATTACTATTTTCCATATTCAATCACCAATACTTAAAAATTAAACGTCTAAGCTACGAGCAAGAAGAGCATTTTCGTGGATAAAGTTACGACGAGGCTCAACCATCTCACCCATCAAGATAGAGAATGTTTCATCGGCCGCAACAGCGTCCTCGATTGAAACTCTTAGAAGAGTTCTGTTTTCCTTGTTCAGTGTAGTTTCCCACAACTGCTCCGGATTCATCTCTCCCAATCCTTTATAACGTTGGATGTAGATTCCTTTTTTCGTAGATTCCATAACGTGTTCATAGAACTCATTGTAGCTTTCGAATTGAACTTCGTTTTCGCCCTCAATGATTGTTAATGGCAATGTGCTGATACCTTGGATTTGACCCCAGATATTGCGAAGTTCGATCATTTCTGAAGAGCGCAAGCTATCCAGACTGAACTTCGTTGTCATGCGGTCTGCATAACGAACAGTGTAGATGTCCGCGTATGGTTTTCCAGTGGCTTCATCTTGTTTTACTTCCGCTTTGAATTCTGTGATTCCAAGTTTTGGATCCGCATTCACCCAAGCCGTCATGTCAGCAAGAACAGTTTTCAACTTACCTTCATCAGCCAATGTTTTTTCAAGATCAGCAACTTTGCTTAGCATGAAATACAAAACGTCTTTGTCGTATTTCTTGGAAGAAACACGGATCAAGCTGTTTAGTTTTTGGATGTTCAAGATCAACTGACGAAGATCTGCTTCAGGCAAGTTTTCTTTGCCCTTGATTTTGAAGTTGTTAAGACCCGAGCTCAAAAGATACTCAGTCAATGCAGCTTCATTTTTCAAGTATGTTTCTTCTTTACCTTTTTTCGCACGATACAAAGGTGGTTGTGCGATATACACATAACCGCGCTCAAGTACCAATGGCATTTGACGATAGAAGAACGTCAAAAGAAGAGTCATGATGTGAGATCCGTCGACGTCGGCATCGGTCATGATGATGATTTTGTGGTAACGGATTTTATCAACGTTCACGTTGTCTTTACCGATACCAGTACCAAGTGCCGAGATAATAACTTTGATCTCTTCAGATGAAATAATTTTGTCAAAGCGCGCTTTTTCTACGTTTAGGATTTTACCTTTCAACGGCAGAATCGCTTGCGTACGACGATCGCGACCTTGCTTCGCGGAACCTCCCGCGGAGTCCCCTTCCACCAGGTATAGTTCGCAAAGAGCTGGATCACGTTCCTGGCAATCCGCCATTTTACCTGGCAATGAACCACCATCCAACGCTGTCTTACGACGAGTAAGATCACGAGCTTTACGAGCCGCCTCACGAGCACGCGCTGATTCCACGCATTTCATGATAACGTTTTTAGAAACGGAAGGATTGCGATCCATCCAGTCAGCAAGTTTTTCATTTACCAAAGACTCGACGATACCTTTGACTTCGGCATTACCAAGTTTTGTTTTCGTTTGTCCTTCGAATTGCGGTTCGCGAACTTTTACGGAGATAACTGCTGCCAAACCTTCACGGATGTCTTCACCCTCAAGATTCGTTTTTAGATCTTTCAAAAGATTTTTTTCAGTAGCATACGCATTCGTTGTACGAGTCAGCGCTGCACGGAAACCCACCAGGTGAGTACCACCTTCATGCGTGTTGATGTTGTTACAATATGTGAAAATAGATTCTGAATAAGAATCATTCCACTGCATAGCGATCTCAACTTCGACTTCGTCTTTTTCGCCTTTGAAATAAACCACTTCGTTGTGAAGAGATTTTTTAGATTGATTCATGTACTTCACGAATTCCGCAACACCTTCAGCGTATTGGAAGTCTTGTTTTTTACCTGTGCGTTCGTCAGACAAAGAAATGTGAAGGCCCGCATTTAGGAATGCAAGTTCACGGAAACGATTAGCAAGAGTCGCGAAATCGTAAGTCAAAGTTTCATCTTTGAAAATATCACGATCTGGTTTGAAAGTTGTTTTCGTTCCAGTTTTAGTAGTCTCTTCGCCTTTTTCGATTGGCGCCAAGATTTTACCACGTTCGTAGTTTTGTCTCCAGAAATGACCTTCACGTTGAACTTCAACACTTACGCGAGTCGATAGGGCATTCACAACGGAAGCACCCACACCATGTAGACCACCGGAAACTTTATATCCACCGCCGTCGAATTTACCACCGGCGTGAAGTACGGTCATAACTAGCTCAAGAGCTGATTTACCAGTTTGTTTTTGAGTCGCAACAGGAATACCACGACCGTCATCTTCGACTGTGATGGATTCATCGGCGTTGATAGAAACTTTGATTGTTTTGCAATATCCCGCAAGATGTTCGTCTACCGAGTTATCCACAATTTCATACACAAGGTGATGGTAACCTTTGAACTGTGTATCACCGATATACATCCCAGGACGTTTACGAACCGCTTCGAGACCTTCAAGAACCTGAATCGAATCAGCTGAATAGGAAGCTGGTTGCTGTTGTTCTTCTGTAGACACTGTAACCCCTCATTGCTTTTGCATACCACTCGACGCTGTCGAGTAAGTCGCGTTCATACATTCATCGCAGTTTAAAAACTGAAACGATTAATCAAGAATTTGGCCATCCTTGATGCGCACAACGGAAAGCTGATCGAGGCTGAAAGAGTCAGGCAATGTGAAGTCTGTCGTCGTAACAAAAATTTGAGTGTTGATCTCGTGTAAGAACGTAATCAGCGCATCTCTTTTGGTTTTATCGAGCTCAGATAAGACATCGTCTAACATCAGCACAGGATAGGTTCCGTGAGCCTTCCTATGATACACAATTTGAGCCATTTTGAAAGAAAGAATGATCGCTCTTTGCTGCCCTTGGCTACAAAAAAATCTTGAGTCTTTTCCACCATATAGGAAGACGATGTCATGTTTGTGTGGCCCCACCAAACTGGTTCCAGATGAGAGCTCCGCATCATGCAATTCTCCAAGACGTTTTTCGAGCGACATTTGGACTTGTTCACGAGTGAAACTCACAGCATTTTCATCTGAAATCAGGTATTCCACTGAGATATCCACAGCAGAAGTGCCAGAAATGTATTGCATGGCATTATTAAAATCTTTCGCCAAACCAGCCAAAGCGGTGATGCGCGCATGAGTCAAATCCGTCGCTAAACGCACAAATTGGGGGTGTAGGGACTCTAAAAGGTTCTGAGTAAGCCCTCGGTCAGCCTCACCTTCAACAAAGTTCTTAAGCATCTTGTTGCGTGTTTTC
Organism: Bdellovibrio sp. KM01; assembly: GCF_013752535.1. Taxonomy (NCBI): domain Bacteria; kingdom Pseudomonadati; phylum Bdellovibrionota; class Bdellovibrionia; order Bdellovibrionales; family Pseudobdellovibrionaceae; genus Bdellovibrio; species Bdellovibrio sp. KM01. The sequence goes on along the minus strand of NZ_CP058348.1, from coordinate 3,227 downwards.
AGAGCTTTTCGATAATCGGCGATTAAATCGGTGTTCTTGCGATCAAAGGTCACGAGTAAATCATCAACCAGTTCGCGGCGGTGATCAGCGCCTTCTTTGATCGCTGCTAAACTTTCCGGGCTGAACACTACACTAGCGAAAATTTTGCGAACGTCGGCAGAGGTCACACGTTTTTCATTCAACGTTAGTACCTTGCGACTTTTCGACAATCCTAATTTTAATTTGTAGTGAAGATCGTTTTGAGTAATCAGTGCTTGAATAAGCGCTTCCTGATTATTCGAGTTGATCATGGTGGAATTGTCAGAGTAGCGGAAGGAATCGCCCTGAGAGATCATGTACATTGCTTCAAGGAGATTTGTTTTCCCCTGACCGTTGTCTCCGACGAAAACATTCACGCGAGGGGAAAACTTTAATACTACGTCTCGGTAGTTACGAAAATTTACAAGACGTAGTCGTTCAAAGATCATTAGATTCTCATAGGCATAACAACACAAGTGTAAGAAGTGTCGTTATGAGGTCTCATCAAACCCGGTGACAAGTGATCGTTCAATTCGAAATCGATCTTGTCGTGGTTCATGCTCGTCAAAATGTCAGTGATGTATTTTGCATTGAAACCGATTTTGATATCGCCACCAGCGTATTCAACTTCGATTTCCTCTTTCGCGTCACCCAACTCTGGATTGTTCGAAGAAATTTCCATACGACCGTTTGAAAGATTCAACAATACTGCTTTTGATTTTTGATTCGCCAAAAGAGAAACGCGTTTTAGTGAAGTTAGGAAAGCTTCCTTGTTGATCATCACTTTTTGCGTCAGCTTCTGTGGAATAAACTGTTGATAATTCGGGTACTTTCCTTCAATCAAACGAATCATCAAGATTGTTGATGAATGTTTTAATACGAATTGGGAGCCTTCCACAGCTATTTCCACAGACCCGTCGATACCTTCCAAAATCTTTTTGATTTCATGAAGACCTTTACGAGGAATGATCACTCCTTGAGTGGCAGAAACTTTGACGTCCGTGGATTCTTTCGAAACCAAACTCATACGATGACCATCAGTTGCAACCATTTTGAAACCAGCTTGTGGATTCAATTCGAAGAAGACACCGTTCAAGTGGTAACGAGTTTCATCGTTTGATACTGAGTAAATTGTTTTATCAATCATCTCTTTCAAAACTTGCGCTGCAATTTTGATGAATGCTTGAGAGTTGTAAGTAGGGAAGATCGGATATTCTTCTGCAGAGATACCAACAATCTTGGATGTGTATTTCCCTTGTTTGATCTCTAACCAGTTATTTTCTTTTTTGATTAAAGTGATTGGACCTTCAGAAAGTTCTTTTGCGATTTCGAAAAGACTTTTTGCAGATACTGCAACTTTACCTGGTTGATGAACTTGCGCTTTGATTTGGTCCGTAAGGCTTACTTCCAAATCTGTTGCGAATACTTTCAGTAAATTTTGATCTGCTTCAAGAAGTACGTTGATGAGAATGGGCATTGTATTGCGCTTCTCAACGATGTTTTGAGTTTTACCGATAAGGCTTAATAGATCTCTTTTATCAATTTCGATCTTCATAACTAATTCCTCTTAAAACACCCTTCTTATTATCTATTACTATTAATATAAATAACTAGTAGTAGTAGTAGGGGCGTGGAAAACCTAACAAATCCTGTAAGTGCGTGTAAACACTAAAAAACAATTGTGGATAAAGCCTCTGTACAAGTTTGGCTGAAAGTTGCGAATTTTGGGGGTAACTTGGATCCACATTTCTTCCCCCAGATCCTTCCACAACTCTATCCACAGTCCACATTCACACACCTGTGATATTGTGGATTCTCTGCTCTAAATCCTCGATATCTTTTGCGATATCTTGATCCGTCGCCTGTAGAGATTTCACTCGATCCAGCGCGTTCATCACGGTTGTGTGATCTTTTCCGCCAAAAGCTTTGCCGATATCCACGAGTGATTTGTCCAAAAACTTCTTAATCAAATACATCGAGATTTGACGTGGAACGACAATTGGCTTGGCGCGCGTAGAGGATTTTAGATCCAAAACACGGACTTTAAAGTGATCCGCAGTCATCTTCATAATCTCTTCAACAGAGATAGTAGATTGAGTTTCATGGTGTGAAAGGATGCGCTTCACAAGCTCGCCATCAATCGGCAGACCTTGAAGCTCAGAGAACATCTTAACCTTTTTAAGGTTGCCTTCCAGCTCTCTGATAGAACGTTTAGAGATGCGTGCGATGTGATGAACAACATCTTCAGGCAGGCGCATATTAAACTTTTCAGCTTTATATCTAAGGATCGCGATACGAGTTTCCAAATCGGGCATTGTGATGTCTGCGATCAAACCACGTTCAAGACGGGTACGACTGCGATCTTCAAGGCCGTGGATATCCTTCGGCATACGATCACTTGCCAGGATAACCTGCTTACGAGTGTCGATGAAGCTATTCACTGTGTGGAAGAACTCTTCTTGAACAGCTTCACCACGCGCAATGAACTGCACGTCATCCACTAATAGGATGTCGGAGTTTTCGCGGTATTTTTGGCGGAACTTGTCCATCTCGTGACGACGAATCGCTGAGATACATTCATTCATAAAGCGTTCAGCTGATAAATAAGTGATTCTAAGCTGTGGAAATTGTTCGCGAATGTGATTTCCAGCCGCGTGCAAAAGATGGGTCTTACCCATTCCAACCGGTCCATATATATAGAGTGGGTTGTAATCGTCCGCTCCTGGATTTCTGGCTACATTAAAGCAAGCTGCATGTGCAAACTCAGAATTCTTACCCACGACGAAGGTCGAAAAGGTTAAATCCACATTTAAAGTGTCGCTGGACCTAGGTTGAGTAGTCTGAATAGCCTGAGCACGTGAAAGTTGCGCCTGAAGAACCTCGGAACCTTGGTGAGAAGGAGACTCCTCAACAGTGTTCATGGTTTCAATGTGGGTATTCACTTTGGTGCCCGTAACATTAAACTCAACTTCGAAAGGTCTTTTATAAGTATCTGAAATCTCAGTATAAATCTTATCCTGCAGGTTCTCAATTACGAAATATTGGTGGAGGGCGTTGGGTACTCCGAGTATCAATTTGGGACGCTCAAACGAGCCCCCAGTACTGATATACTCAATAGGGTCTAGCCACGTATCTAATAACTTATTGTTATCATTACGACTTTTCATTTTTGTCTTAATCAATGTCCAGAAAGAAGCGTTTAACTCCAT